>NZ_SZZH01000003.1:0-300000 GCF_005298075.1 Nakamurella flava | reverse complement strand
GGCGCCCTCGGTACCGGCTTCGCCCTGAACCTCGAGATGCTCATCCTCTTCCGGCTCGTCGGCGGCTTCGGCGTGGGCATCGCCTCGGTGATCGCCCCGGCCTACATCGCCGAGATCGCCCCGGCATCGATTCGCGGGCGACTCGGATCCCTCCAGCAGCTGGCCATCGTCACCGGTATCGCCATCTCCCTGATGATCGATTACGGGCTGGCCCACCTGGCCGGCGACTCCCGGAACGAGCTGTGGCTGGGCATGGAGGCCTGGCGCTGGATGTTCCTGGCCATGGCCATTCCCGCCGTCGTCTACGGCGCCCTGGCCCTGACGATCCCGGAGTCACCGCGCTATCTGATCGCCAAGCACCGCATTCCGGAGGCCAAGGAGGTGCTGACCCGCCTGCTCGGACCGAAGAACATCGACGAGAAGATCGAGAAGATCCGCAAGACGATGGAGCGGGAGACCGAGCCGTCTTGGAAGGATCTCCGAGGACCTTCAGGTCGCATCGCCGGCATCGTCTGGGTCGGCCTGCTGCTGTCGGTGTTCCAGCAGTTCGTCGGCATCAACGTGATCTTCTACTACTCGAACGTGCTGTGGGAGGCCGTCGGCTTCTCCGAATCGCAGTCGTTCATCATCACGGTGATCACGTCGATCATCAACATCGCCACCACCCTCATCGCCATCGCCTCGATCGACAAGGTCGGCCGCAAGCCGCTGCTCATCATCGGTTCGCTGGGGATGACGGTCACCCTCGGCATCATGGCCCTGATCTTCGGCACGGCCACCGTGGTCAACGGCACCCCCGACCTGAACACCGCGGTCTTCGGCAGCGCGTCCGGGATCATCGCCCTGTTCGCCGCGAACCTGTTCGTCGTCGCGTTCGGCATGTCCTGGGGCCCGGTGGTCTGGGTGCTGCTCGGCGAGATGTTCCCGAACCGGATGCGCGCGGCGGCGCTGTCCCTGGCCGCCGGCGGCCAGTGGGTCGCCAACTGGCTCATCACCGTCAGCTTCCCGTACCTCAAGGACCTCAGCCTCGGGGTCGCGTACGGCCTGTACGCGCTGTTCGCCCTGCTGTCGTTCTTCTTCGTCAGCAAGTGGGTGCAGGAGACCAAGGGCCGTCAGCTGGAGGACATGCAGGGCTGAGCACGGCGAAGGGGCGGTCGACCGTGTCGACCGCCCCTTCCGTGATCCGTCCTCGTCTCAGCTGCCGCAGGTGGACGAGGGCGTCGACCCCGCGAAGAGGGCCGCGACGTACTGCTGGGCGTCGTCCTTGGAGGCGGTGACGGCACCGCGGTGATCCTGGCCGTCGTACTGCCGAAGGTCCACGTCCAGACCCGCGGCGCAGTACTTCTGCACCAGCTCCTGGGTTCCCGCCGGGGGAACCACCGTGTCGGCGGTGCCCTGGGCGACCATCACCGGCACCCGAGGGGTCACGTTGCGTGGATCCTGCTGGTCCAGGTAGTCGACCACCCCGGTCAGGTCGGCACCGGGTCGCAGGTACGCATCGAGGGGGACGGCGGCGATGTCCCGGCCCTGCCCGAGGCACTGGGCGCGGCCGACGGCGAGCCCGGGCAACGCCTGATCGGCGAGGACCTGATCGGGGACGACGTCCACCCCCGCCGACTGCGCACCCAGCAGGATCACCGGCAGGAACGCCTCGAGCGCCTCGGATCCCTGACCCGACGCCAGGCCGGCGACGGCGTCGCCGACGTGGACGCCGCCCGGCGCGATGGCCACCGCACCCAGCAGCGGCAGATCAGGGGCCTGCGCAGCGGCTTCGGCCGCGGTGAACAGGGTGGCCTGCCCGCCCTGACTGTGTCCGGCCACCACCCACCGGGCACCGATGGACGGATCGAGCTGACGGGCCGCGCGCAGGATGTCGATCACGGCGTCGGCCTCCGAGCCCCCGTCGAGGTAGGGATGACCGCCGGGCGTCCCCAGACCGACATAGTCGGTGCGGACGACGGCGTAGCCCTTGGACACCCAGGTGTCGATGACGTCGGAGACACCGCCCAGATAGTCGTGCTCCGGGCCGTCGGCGGTATCCAGAGAGGGCGCGCAGGTGTCGGCCCACCCGGTCGTGCCGTGGGCCCAGTTCAGCACCGGCCAGCCGCCCTCGGGCGGGTTGCCCGCGGGCGTGGAGACGGTGCCGGACACGACGACGGGGCGCCCGTCCGGTCCCTGGGACACGTAGGTGATGAGCGCATTGCGGGCCGCGCTGGGCAGCGCCGCCGCTCCGGTCAGGGGCGCGTCGGTCAACAGCTGCCCACGGGCGAGGCTGGTGGCCGGCCCCCCGGGGGTCGACGGCGAGGTCGCGGTGGACCCGGCGGCGGAGGCCGTCGTGCCGGTGGGGGACGCCGAGGTGCCGTCGGCCCGCGACGCACCGCCGACACACCCCGCGGTCAGCGACAACACCACCGCACAGGCGGCGGCCGCCAGGGGTCGGGTGACGGGCGGTCGGACCATGGCCATGCTGTACTCCTCGCTCTGATGGATCTCGGAATACTGCGGGTCCGACCGCGCGACACCGCAGGTCAACGGGGCGGTGCCACCTGATCGTGCGGCGGGGACCGGGCGGCAGCCGGGCGCGCACGACGCCCGCGGGCGGACCCCGCGGCCGCCGTTTTGGAAGTGGCCGACCCCGTGTCGTATGCTCTCTGAGCTCCCAACGGACAGCCGTTGGAGCTGGGTGTCAGATCCCAGCCCCCATCGTCTAGCGGCCTAGGACGCTGCCCTTTCAAGGCGGTAGCACGGGTTCGAATCCCGTTGGGGGTACGCAGTACCGCGGTTGTGAGACTGGTAAGGTCTCGGAGCCGCACAGCCAAGGCCCCGTGGCGCAGTTGGTTAGCGCGCCGCCCTGTCACGGCGGAGGTCGCGGGTTCAAGTCCCGTCGGGGTCGCCAGAGGGGCCGGTTTCACTTCGGTGAAGCCGGCCCTTTCTCGGCCAGGTAGCTCAGTTGGTACGAGCGTCCGCCTGAAAAGCGGAAGGTCGCCGGTTCGATCCCGGCCCTGGCCACCAGCATCATCTCTCTGCCGGCGTCACCCGCTCGGGTGCCCGGCGTCCTCCCTTCCGGCTTTCCACTGTCGGGCCGGGCCCACTCCCCTTACCGTTCAGCAGTGGCAGCCTCCTCTGCGGACCCCGGGTCCGGCTCCGGTCGTTCGGCCTCCCCCACGCTGGTCCTCGTCGCCATGACCCTGGCGAACGCGATGATCCTGGTCGACCAGACCGCGGTCCCGCTGGCGCTGCCCGACATCATGGACTCGTTCGGTATCGGGTCCGCCCTCGTCCAGTGGGTGCTCAACGGCAGCCTGCTGCCACTGGCCGGCCTCCTGGTCCTCGGCGGGCGGTTGGGCGACCTGCTCGGCCTGCGGCGCATCTTCCTCATCGGCAGCGTGCTGTTCGGCGGCGCCTCCACACTGGCCGGGTTCGCGCCGACGTTCGGCATCCTGCTGCTCGCCCGGGTCGTCCAGGGCGTCGGCGGCGCGCTGATGCTGCCCGCCTCGGTCGCCATCGTCAGCGCCGCCTACCCCAAGAGCGCGCGGGGACGGGCGCTGGGCACCATGGGCGGAGTCGCCGCCGTCGCCGGGGCGCTCGGCCCGACCATCGGCGGCGTCCTGACCTCCACGCTGAGCTGGCGGGCCGTGCTGCTGGTCAACGTCCCGCTACTGATCCTGACCGTGCTGGCCACGCTGCGATCGGTCCCGGCCGATCAGCCCCGCACGGGCAAGGCGCACATCGACTTCACCGGCGCCGGGCTGCTCAGCCTCATCCTGGTCGGCCTGGTGTTCGGGCTGGCCCAGACCACGGTCTGGGGCTGGACGTCCCCCGGGGTCGTCGTTCCGCTGGTCGTCTGCGTCGTCTCCGCGGTGCTGTTCGTCCGCCGGGAACGGGCCGCGAAGAACCCGCTGATGAGTTTCACGCTGCTCCGCCGGCACCGGAACTACCTGGGCGCCACCCTGTCCCAGGGCCTGGCCGGAGTCTGCGAGATGGGCCTGGGCGTCATCCTGCCGCTCATCCTGATCCTCAACCTGGGCATGGACCCGGCGCTGGCGGGGCTCGCGCTGATCCCCACCACCCTGCCGATGATCGCGCTCGCCCCCTTGGCCGGACGCTGGTACGACAAGGCCGGCGGCCGGCCGCCCCTGATGGCCGGCTTCGCCTGCATCGCGCTGTCCGGGGTGGCCCTGGCGATCGGCGTCGGCCACGACACCTACCTCGCGCTGCTGCCCGGCCTCCTGCTCTACGGCATCGGGTTGGCCATCACCCTGACCGTGAACGACCCGGTCAGCCTCGACTCGATCCCGGACAGCGACGACGGTCAGGCCTCCGGCGTCTCCGCCACCGCCGAACAGGGCGGCGGGGCCGTCGGCATCGCGCTGCTGTACGCGCTGTTCCACACCGTCTACGTCTCCAACCTGCTCGACAACGTCGAACGGGCCGGGCAGGACCTGCCGGGTGACACCGCCGATCGGTTCCGGGACAGCATGCAGGCCGCCGAGCAGACCGGCCTGAACTACAACAGCTTCGACCCCGACCTGCAGCGCTATCTCATCCCGGCGCTGCACGCCTCCGACACCGCAGCCGCCGTCACCTTCCTGGCGATGAGCGGGATCGCCGTCCTCGGGCTCGTCGTCATGGCCGCTCTGGTCCGCCGACCGCCGGCCGAGGACGCCCCGGACGCCCGCACCACGCCGATCACCGGCGGGTCGGTACCGCCCAACACCATCGTCGGAACGGTCATCTCCGGGCCGGGAGCATCCACCGTCCACGGTCCGGCCCGGGACCCCGGCACCACCATGTGACCCGGGCCACACCCTGTCCCGGCCGCCACGGACCCGGTGCTATCGTCCCCGGCGTAGGTCATGAGTGTCAGCAGATAGCCCCGGCTTGCTGACCGGCAACCCTCCTTCCGCGGTGGGGTGCCCCGGGTGAAGACCTGGCCGGGCGCGAAGGGCGCCCCGGCAAGCGCGGGCCTTTCCCCGACGGGTGGCCCCCGAGTACCTGCGGAGCACCCCGATGACTCTCGTCGACTCCTCCTTCGACCTGGCCGGACGTCCTGACCTGCTGGCCGCCCTCACCCACCGGCCCCTCCCCCGGTTCGCCGACGCCGCCACCGCGTGCGCCGACCGCCCCACCGTCACCCACCCCCATGCCCCCGGGCTCGACATCGTCGGCCAGGACGCCCTCGTGCCGCTGGTCGGCGGGGGCGAGATCGCCTACGCCAACCTCGATCACGCCGCGTCGGCCCCGGCGCTGCGCGTCGTGCACGAAGCGGTCGAGCGCAGCATCGCCGGGTACGCCAGCGTCCACCGCGGCGCCGGCTGGCACTCCAAGCTGTCCACGGCGCTCTACGAAGGCGCCCGTGAGCCGGTCCGCGCGTTCGTCGGCGGTCGCGCCGACGACACCGTGATCTTCACGCGCAACACCACCGATTCGCTGAACCTGTTGGCGCACAGCATTCCTCGCCGCACCACCGTGGTCGTGTTCGAGTCCGAGCACCATGCGGCGCTCCTGCCCTGGGAGCGTCAGGACGGCATCGATGGGCGCACCGTCGTCCGCCTGCCCGTCCCGGCGCTGCCCGAACTCGCGGTCGGCGCGGTCGACGACGCCCTGCGGCGTCGGGCACCCGGCCCGGCCCTCGTCGTCATCACCGGCGCCTCCAACGTGACGGGCGAGCTGTGGCCGGTGGCCGAGCTGGCCCGGGTCGCCAAGGCCCGGGGCGCCCGGATCGCCCTGGACGCCGCCCAACTCGCCCCGCACCGCCGGTTCTCCATCGCCGAGCTGGGCGTCGACTACGTCGCGGTCTCCGGCCACAAGCTCTACGCGCCGTACGGGGCGGGCGTGCTCGTCGGGCGCTCGGACTGGCTCGACGCCGCCCCGCCGTACCTGATCGGCGGCGGCGCCACCGCGACGGTCTCCGAGACCGGCACCGTCTACAAGACCGGCCCGGAACGGCACGAGGCCGGCTCGCCCAACGTCGCCGGCGCCGTCGCCCTGGCCACTGCCTGCCACGCCCTCGCCACCTCCGACGCGACGGCCCGCGAGCAGGCCGAGGCGGCGCTGACCGACACCATCCGGGCCGGGCTGGCGGCCATCGACGGGGTGTCGGTGCACACCCTGTTCAGCGGCGCCGCCGACTCCATCGGTGTCGTCACCTTCACCGTCGCCGGGGTGCCCGCCTCCATCGTCGCCGCGGCGCTGTCGGCCGAACACGGCATCGGCGTCCGGGACGGCGCCTTCTGCGCACACCCGCTGGTCCGCCGGCTGCTCGGGGCGGCCGGCTGCTCCGACGGCACCGGACCGGGACAGGCCGTCCGGGTCTCCGTCGGCCTCGGTTCCACCACCGAACACGCCGAGCGACTGATCGCGGCCGTCGCCGAGATCGCCGCCCACGGACCGCGCGTCGAGTACGTCGTCGTCGACGGACGGCCGGTGCCGGCCGACGACGACCGGCCGCTGCCGGCACTCGCGCCCTGGCTTTGAGGCTGCCGCCCGTCGGGCGCGGCGTTCCCGTTCGACCATCGGGCGGGGCCCGCCGCGACCGGCGGGCGATCTCGATCCGGTGATCGGCCGCGTCGGTGCACCGGGCCGGTGATCTACTCCGGCTCATGAATCGGTCGACGGCGTCCTCCACCACAGGGGCGGCGTCTTGGATTGCGCTGACAGCGCTCGTTCTCGCCGTGCTGCCGGCCTGTGGCGCGGGCAGGGCCACCAGCTCGACCGGGACCCCGAGTGCCGAGCCGGCCGCGTCGTCGGTCGCCGAGCCCACCCCGTCGACGTCGAGTACCACCGCATCGCCGGCCACGGCGGGAACGGCGGCCCTGCTGGCCTCCGCCCAGACCCAGCTCAGCGGGATGCGGCAGAGCGACTACCAGCACGAGACGGCGGTGGACGCCGCCGCCGGCCGGTATGACTACGACTGCTCCGGTTTCATCGACTACACGCTCACGCAGGTCTCGCCGGCGGCGCTGGCCGAGATCCCGACCACGGCCTCCGCGGGCCGAGCCCTGGCCCAGGACTTCGAGGGCTTCTTCTCGCGCCTCGGCGCCGGTGACGCGCACTGGACCCGGGTGCCGACGGTCCCGGAGATCCGCCCCGGCGACATCGTGGCCTGGCTCGTCAGCCCGGACACGCAGTCCCGCGACACCGGGCACGTCATGATCGCCGCGACCGTCCCGGAACCCGACCCCACGATCAGCGGTGCCTACCGGCTGCAGATCATCGACTCGACGACCTCACCGCACGCCGACGACAGCCGGACCAACGGCGCCACCGGGCTCGGGACCGGCTCGATCGGGCTCGCCGTCGACGCACAGGGCCAACCGACCGGCTTCTACTGGCAGGGGGGCCGCAAGCCCGACGAGGCCACCTCGATCGCCGTCGGGCGGTTGACCGGCTGAGCCGCGCGCCGGGCGATGGAGCACCGGGCCCGGTGTGGACGGGAAGAACGCTGCCGGACGCCGATCGCGCTGGGACGACGAACGGCCCCGACCCTCGCGCGGAGGATCGGGGCCGTTCGGGTGGTGCGTCAGGCGCCGTGGCGACCGGCGGAGCCGGCGGTGGCGACGTCGTCTTCATCGTCCGGCGCCGCGTGGCGGCCGCGCCGCACGGGGACCGGGGCCTCGGTGGCGGCCGAGCCGGCGTGCCGACCATGGTGGCCATTCGCGGAGCCGTTGACCGGGGTCCCGTTCAGGACCGTGCCGTTCGAGACGCCGGCCGGGACGGCACCGTCGGTGTGACCGTTCGAGCCGGCCAGGCTCTTGGTCGGGGCAGCCTGATCGGCCTCCATCGGCTCGGCGACCGTGAGGGTCTCCGCGGCGATCGAGGCGTCCTCGGTCATCCGTTCCTGGATGGCCGACATGGTGCGCAGCGGCATCTCCTTCATCAGCAGCACGACGACGAAGGCCAGCGCGGCCAGGATCGCGGCGCACAGGTAGACGATCTGTGCGGAGGTGACGAACGCCTCCTGGAACGGCCGGGCGATGGCCGGGTCCAGCGTCGACAGGAACGAGGAGTTGTTGGTCAGGCTGGAACCGATCGACTCCATCCCGCTCAGGTCACCCTGGCCGGCCGCGGCCAGCGCGGTGGCCACCCCGTGGCTGCCGCTATTCGGATCGGCGACGGCCGCCCCGATGGCCTGCTGGAACGAGGGGTTGCTGCCGGCCGTGGCGACCGAGCTGACGATGTTCGTCGGCCAGGCGTTGAACAGCAGCGAGATGAACACGGCCACCCCCAGCGTGCCGCCGAGCTGACGGAAGAACGTGGCCGACGAGGTCGAGACGCCCATGTCCTTGGCCGGGGCCGCGTTTTGGACGGCGATCATCAGGGTCTGCATGTTCAGCCCCAGGCCGAGGCCCAGCAGGAAGAAGTTGCCGAACAGCAGCCAGATGTTGGTGTCGATCGTGACGGTCAGCAGCAGCAGGAACGCGGCGGTCAGCAGTGCGGTGCCGATGACCGGGAAGATCTTGTAGCGGCCGGTCTTGCTGGTCAGCTGACCGGACACGATCGAGCCGCCCATGATGCCGATCATCATCGGGATCATCAGCAGACCGGACTCGGTCGGCGAGGCGCCCTTGACCAGCTGCAGGTACAGCGGGATGACGGAGATCGCACCGAACATGCCGATGCCGATGAGGACGTTCGCGCCCAGACCCATGGAGAAGACGCGGCTGCGGAACAGGCGCATCGGGATGAGGGCCTCGTCCTTCATGCGGATCTCGACGAGGACGAACGCGACCAGACCGACGACGCCCAGCGCGATCAGGCTGATGACGCCGAGGGATCCCCAACCCCACTCGCGGCCCTGCTCGGCGACGAGCAGCAGCGGTACCAGGCCGATGATCAGCGCGGCGGCGCCCCACCAGTCGATGCGGTGGTCGTGGCGGATGTGCGGCAGGTGCAGGACCTTGGCCACGACGATCAGGGCGATGATGCCGATCGGAACGTTGATCAGGAAGACCCAGCGCCAGCCGGTGACGCCCAGGATCGACTCGGCGCCGGCGAAGAAACCGCCGACCAGCGGGCCGATGACCGACGAGGTGCCGAAGACGGCCAGGAAGTAGCCCTGGTACTTGGCCCGCTCTCGCGGCGGCACGATGTCGGCCAGGATCGCGAAGGCCATCGACATGAGGCCACCGGCACCGAGACCCTGCAGGGCCCGGAACGCGGCGAGCTCGTACATCGAGGTCGAGAACGTACAGGCGACCGATCCGACCACGAAGATGCTGATGGCGATGAGGAACATCGGCCGGCGGCCGTAGATGTCCGACAACTTGCCGTACAGCGGCGTGGTGATCGTCGAGGTGATCAGGTAGGCGGTGGTGACCCAGGCCTGGGCCGACAGACCCTGCAGGTCATCGGCGATGGTCCGGATCGAGGTGGACACGATCGTCATGTCCAGCGCGGCCAGGAACATGCCGGCCATCAGGCCGAAGATGATCGTCCGGATCTGGGCGTGGGTGAAGCCGGCCGGGGAGGCGGCGGCCGCCGCTCCCTGGGCGGGGGCGGTGGCTGTGGTCACGGGCGGCGCTTCCATCAGGCACCTGCTTTCTGTGCGGAGGTGGATGCCGGGACGGCGTCGGCCGGGCGGGGGGACGGGGAGTCGGTGGCGTGCGGCCCGGAATCCGGGTCGAGCATCCGGCGGATGATCTCGTCGCGGTGGGTCTCCACCCCGACGGTGTAGCGGCGGAGCAGGCCGAGGAACGTGGCGCGGTCCTCGGTGGTCCAGTCCTCGAGGACCGGGGCGGCGGCATGACCGCGGCGCGCGGCGTTCTCCTGCGCCCGGGTACGGCCCACGTCGGTGAGGACGAGGATCGAGGCGCGGCCGTCGTCGGGATCGGCCCGGCGTTCCACCAGCCCGGACCTGACGAGGGTGGCGACCTGCCGGGAGACCGTGGACGGGTCGGCGCACAGGTGCTCGGCCAGGTCACTGGCCCGGCTGGGGCCGAAGTGGGCCAGCTTGCCGAGCAGCACGGACGGGAAGTGGTCCGACTCGGGGCCGGTGGCCACCCGGGCCTTGATGCCGCCGAAGATGCGGACCAGGGCGAGGACCTCGGTGGCGACCGCCGCCGAGACCTGACCCGGGGAGGTGGGATCGACGTCCACCCCGTCGGCGATGAGACTCATCGCCCTCCTTTACTCACTCATTACTTGCTTGCGTCACGCAATTGGTTGCTGGTGGCAAGCATGTACCTGACAGAACGTTTCGTCAAGCGAAATATCTGCCGGGGAGGTTGAGAGACGAGTCACCCCGTCCACCGACCCGGAACGGGCCGACGAACGGGGTGATCGAAGTGACGGAAGCCGAGGATCAGGGTTCGAGGACCACCTTGATGCAGCCGTCCTCCTTGGCCTGGAACGTCTTGTACAGCTCCGGCGCCTGGTCCAGCGGCACCCGGTGGGTGACCAGGTCCAGCGTGCCCAGCGGGTCGGACGGGTCGTTCACCAACGGCGACAGGTCGTCGATCCAGCGGCGGACGTTGCACTGCCCCATCCGCATCGTCACCTGCTTGTCGAACATGTCCATCATCGGCAGCGGGTCGGCGGACCCCCCGTAGACGCCGGACAGCGAGACCGTGCCACCGCGCCGGACGCCGTCGAGCGCCCCGTACAGCGCGGTCAGCGAATCGACGCCGATGGTCTCCATGGCCTTCCGGGCCACCGCGTCCGGCAGGAACCCGGTCACCGAGGCGGCGATCTTGGCCGAGCGGTTGCCGTGGGCCTCCATGCCGACCGCATCGACGACGCCGTCGGCCCCCCGCCCGTCGGTCACCTGCCGGAGCAGATCACCGATGGCCGCGCCGCTGGTGATGTCCTTCGGGCCGGCGTCCAGCACCTCGACGCCGTGGCGGGCGGCCATCGCCCGCCGCTCGGGCACCGGGTCGATACCGATGGTCCGGTACCCCAGGTGCCGGCCGATGCGGGCGGCGAACTGGCCGACCGGGCCGAGACCCAGGACGGCGAGAGTCCCACCCTCCGGCACGTCGGCGTACTGCACGCCCTGCCAGGCGGTGGGCAGGATGTCCGACAGGAACAGGAAGCGATCGTCCGGACCCTCGGCACTGACCTTGACCGGTCCGTACTGGGCCTGCGGGACCCTTAGGTACTCGGCCTGCCCACCGGGCACCGAGCCGTACAGCTTGGAGTACCCGAACAGGGCGGCGCCCTTGGCGTACTCGTGCACCTGCGTCGTCTCGCACTGCGACTGCAGACCCCGGGTACACATCCAGCAGCGGCCGCAGGAGATGTTGAACGGGATCACCACCCGGTCGCCGGGTTGCAGGTTGTCGACGGCGCTGCCGACCTGCTCGACGACGCCCATCGGCTCGTGCCCCACGATGTCGCCGGCCGTCATGTACGGCCCGAGCAGCTCGTACAGGTGCAGGTCGGAACCGCAGATCGCGGTCGAGGTGATCTTCACGATCGCATCGGTGGGCTCGACGATCTGCGGGTCCGGGACCTCCTTGACCTGCATGTCCCGCTTGCCCTGCCAGGTCACTGCCTTCATCGTGCGTTCCCTTCGTCGGTGTTCGGGCCTGGTGTGCCGGTGGTCGCCGGGACCTCGGACGGGTCGTCGGACCGGCCGGCGGTGTGGCGCAGGGCGCGGGCCCGGGCGGCGTCCTGCTCGTCCTTGGCGTCGTTCTTCTCGATCACCCGGGTGTCCCGGGCGGGCAGCTGGATCTCGTCCTCGGCGGCGATCCCGGCCTGCAGCTGGCGGCCCCGCTCCATCTCGGCGTCCAGTTCCGCGCCGAACAGCAGGGCGAGATTGGTCAGCCACAACCAGAGCAGGAAGATGATGACGCCGGCCAGCGAGCCGTACGTCTTGTTGTAATCGGCGAAGTTGGCGACGTAGAGACCGAACAGCGCGGAGGCGACGACCCAGGTCACGATGGCTACCGCGGCGCCGACAGAGAGCCAGCGGAACTTCGGCTGCCGCACGTTCGGTGTCGCGTAGTACAGGATCGCCACGGCCAGGGCGGCGAGCACCAGCAGCACCGGCCACTTGGCGATGCTCCAGACGGTGACCGCGGTGGATCCGAGACCGATGAGGTCACCGACGCTCTGCGCCACCGGCCCGGACACCACCAGACCGACCGCGACCAGCGCGGCCAGGATGACCGCGGCCAGCGTGATGACCAGCATCAGCGGGCGCAGCTTCCAGAACGGCCGGCCCTCGTCGATCTCGTAGATCCGGTTCATGGCCCGGCCGAAGGCGCCGACGTATCCGGACGCCGACCACAGCGCCCCGCCGAGGCCGATGACCAGGGCGAAGCCGGTAGCGGCCGAGGAGGTCAGTTGCTCCAGCGGGCCGCGGACGGTGTCGACGATCGACCCGGCCCCGACGTCGGACAGCGCGCTCAACAGCTCGTCGGTGTTGCCCTGCCGGCCGAACAGTCCGAGCAGTGACACCAGCGCGAGCAGCGCTGGGAAGAGGGCGAGGACGGCGTAGTAGGTGAGAGCGGCGGCCAGGTCGGTGCACTGGTCGTCGCTGAACTCCCGCAGCGTCTTGCGCAGGATGAAGGTCCAGGACCGTCTGGTCAGCTGGGTGGGAGCGTCGGGCTTGGCCGGGTGCTCCGGATCGGGGGACGACGAAGCGGGAATGGTGGTGCTCCTCGGGACTACCGTCACCGCACGGTCCCGCTGTTGGGTGACCAGGCGACGTCGTGGTGGTGCCCGCAGGCGTCGGGGCTCAACCGAGCGTTCTGCCCCGCTTCGAGCCGGATCGGGTCAGGCGAACAGGCCGCCCACGGCCAGCCCCCCGGCGACGGCGGCCAGGCCGAGCACCGTGCTGACGACGAGGTTGGCGACCGCCGCGCGCCAGGCGCGCTCCTCCGCCAACCGCTGGGTGTCGAGCACCCAGGTCGAGAACGTGGTGTAGGCGCCGACGGTGGCCGTCCCGGCCAGCAGGGCCACGTCCGGCGCCAACGCCAACCCGGTCACCACCCCGAGTGCGAACGCCCCGCTGACATTGATGACGAGGATCCCCCAGGGGAAGGTGCGGCCGAACCGGTGGCTGACCTGCGCATCCACCCAGTAGCGCAGGAACGACCCGAACCCGCCGAGGACGACGACGCCCGCCCACAGCAGCGCCGTCATCGGGCGCCCCGCCGGGCCAGGGTGGTACCGAGCTGGGCAGCGGCCACGCCGGTGGCGATGCTCACCAGGGTGTACCCGACGGCGAGCAGCACGGCGTGGGCCTGCAGCATCCGCACGATCTCCAGCTGCATGGTCGAGAAGGTGGACAGCCCGCCGCACAGTCCGGTCCCGATCAGCGGCCGCCGGTACTTCGACCGGGGCCGGTGCACCGCCAGCCAGGTGACCGTCCAGCCGAGCACGGCGGCGGCCACCAGGTTCACGACGAACGTCGCCCAGGGCCAGGTGGTCGGGTCGTGCGTCCACGCCTGACCGAGCGCGGCCCGGGCGAGCGTGCCCAGGGCGCCGCCGACGACGATCGCCGCCACGGCCCGGGGGTCGTGACGGACCCCGGCGGACGGACCGGGCAGTTCCTCCCGATGCGGCATGGCCATGGTCGCTGCTGACTCCCTGTCGTCCCGTCGGGCCTCGTGATCGCACCCCGAGGGTCCGGGCCGACGAAGCCGGCCGCCTGACAGTGTCCCCGGCCCGACCCGGCGGTTCGCACCGCCCCGGCCGGGAAATCCCGCTGAGGGGCCGGACGACAGACGTCTCCGTTCCCGCGCACATCGATCCCGCACGTCGATGACCGACGGTGACCGTCGTGTCGAACAGCGCCGCACTCCCCCGTTGGCGGAACGAGACCCGGGGGGCCCGTCTCGCGCTGGTCGCGATCCTGGCTACCGCCGCCGTCCTGACCACCTGGAACCTGGCCCGCGGCGGCGACTTCGCCTTCTACGAGGCGTCGGCCCGGTCGATGTCGCAGTCGTGGAAGGCCCTGCTCTTCGGCGCCTTCGACCCGGGCGCCACCGTCACCCTGGACAAGCTCAGCGGCTTCGCGATCCCGCAGGCCGCCAGCATCCATCTGTTCGGTCTCTCCACCTCGGCAGTCGCCCTCCCCCAGGTGATCGAGGGGCTGATCACCGTCTGGGCCTGTGCGCTGATCGGTCTGCGGTGGGGCGGCCGGGCGGTCGGTCTGTTCGCTGCCGCAGCCGCGGCGACGACGCCGATCTTCGTGTCGATGTTCGCGCACCCGATGGAGGACGGCCTGCTCACGATGGCGTTGGCCGTGGCATTCCTGTGGTGGCAGCGCGCCGTCCTGACCGCTCGATGGTGGCCGCTGCTGCTGGCCGGTCTCTTTGTCGGGGTCGGGTTCCAGGCCAAGATGCTGCAGGCCTGGTTCGTCCTACCGGCCCTCGTCGTGGCCACGCTGGTCGCCGGCTCCGGCGCGGCAAGCCACGGAGGAGCGCGGGGGCGGACCCTGGTCCGGGCCGGCGCGTTGGCCGGTTCGGCGGTCGCGACCTCGCTCGCCTGGATCACCGTGGTCCAGCTGGTCCCGGCCGCCGACCGCCCGTACGTCGACGGCTCGACCGACAACAACGTGTTCGCCATGGTGTTCGGCTACAACGGTCTCGACCGCTTCCTGCCCGGCGCCTGGCCCGGTGCAGTGTCGACGGCCCACGGCGGCGGGTCCACGGACGTGCACCACACTGCGGCCACCACCTCGGCGATGGCGAACACCGGGCACGACATCGTCGCCGCCGCCACCTCCGCTCCCGGCGGTGGGTTCGGCGGGGCGGCGGCGTCGTCGGCGACCAAGCTCATCGACCCGACCTACCTGACCCAGGTGGGCTGGCTGTACCCGGTCGCGATCGTCGGCATCACCCTCGGCGCGTGGCGGTGGTGGCCGACCGCGACCCGCCGGCGGAATGCAACCCGGGAGGATCGCGCGGGGCGCGCGACTTTCGTGGCCGTGGTGGTGTGGCTGGTCACCGCCGTGGTGGTGCTGTCGGCGGCGCACCTCCCGCACACCGCCTACGTCGCCGCCCTCGGCGTCCCTGCTGGCGGCGGTCGGGGCCGTCGGAGCCGTGCGGCTGGCCCGTTCCTCACGGCTGTCGCGGCGGATGGTGCTGCCGGGACTGCTGCTGGTCCAGGCGGCGTGGGCCGGATGGCTCGCGGTGGCCGGCGGGTTGCCCACAGTGCTGCTGATCCCGTTCGCCCTGGTCGTGGTGATCGGGACCGTGGTCGTCCTGATCGGCGCCGTCCGGGACCGGGCCGTCCGGACGTCGGCCGATCGATCGGCGCGCGGTCGGCGGTTCGTCGCGGTGGTCGCCGCCGCGACCCTGTTGGCCGGTCCGGCCTGCTTCAGTGCGCAGATCGTCGATCCCACCCGGGACGGCAGCGGCGGGGACGCCTCGGTCGGCACCCGTCAGGACGCGTCCGTGACCGCGCCCTTCACGGTGGCACCGCCGGCGCTGTGGGGTGGTCACGGGTCGCTGTCGACCGAGCAGGCCGCGCTGGTCGCTCGCGCCCGCGCGGCCGGTGGGGGGCAGAACGGTGGGCCTCTGTTCCTGACGGACTCCTGGGCCATCTCGGCCGCTGTCATCGACGCGACGGGGGACAGCGTGCTGACCGACGGCGGCTACTCGGGTCAGGTGCCGGTGTTCACCGAGGCGGATCTGGCCTCGATGATCGCCTCCGGCCGGAACCGGTTGTTCGTCGTCCAGGATCGCGCCCCGGCCGACGACCCGGTCCGTCGCACGGTGGAGCAGCGGGCGTGCACGTCACTGGGGACCTGGGGGGAGTCGGACGGGCAGTCCGGGTCGGGCGGCGGCGGGACCCGCGTCGCAGCGGCCGACCTCGGATCGAGCCGCGGCAAGCCCACGACCAGCGGGTTCGGCCTGTGGCAGTGCTCGTAACCCGGGGACGCCCGGGTGGTCGGTGACCGGGGACGACGGGACATCGTCCCCGGCCCGGGTGGTCAGAACTCGGACTTCGGCGGGAAGCGGTTGGTGTCGTTCTCCGCGTCGAAATCGCTGACGGTCCCGGCCGCAGCGCCGCCGCTGCCCAGCTGGTCGACGCGGCGCGCCAGTTCGTCGACCTTCGCCTCCAAGCGGGCCAGACGGTCGTCGTGATCGCTCATGGTGCACGTCCCTTCGCCGACGGGACGCCCACGGACGCCCCTGTCCCCGATCGCCGGGCCGATACCCGGCGCCGTTGTACTACCCCGGCCGGGGCCGGCAACACAGACCGGTATGCCTTTCACCGACGATTGCCACCCCCGCCACCAGGGCACTCGCCGGACATGACCGATTCCGCACCGCACGACCGGGCCCGACCGGTCGCCGTGATCGTCGGCGCCTCCAGCGGGATCGGCCGGGCCACCGCCGCGCGGCTGGCCCGCGACGGCTGGGATCTCGTCCTCGCGGCCCGTTCGCCCCAGCCGCTGACGGAGGCCGCCGACGAGTGCCGGTCCGCCGGAGCCACCGTGCTGACCGTGCCGACGGACGTCAGCGACGCCGACGCCGTCACCGAGCTGTTCACGGCCGCGACCAGGAGGTTCGGCCGGCTCGACGCGGTGGTGCACACCGCCGCGGCGGTCGGCTACGGACGCTTCACCGACGTGCCGGCCGAGGTGTTCGAGCGGGCCATCACCACCAACCTGCTGGGCACGGCCCGGGTCGCCCGCGCCGCCCTCACCCACTTCGAGGACCACGGCCGGGGCCGGTTGGTGGTGATCGGATCACTGCTGGGCAAGATCGTCGTCCCGACGATGGGGACGTACGTGGTCGGCAAATGGGGCGTGCACGCGCTCGTGCGCACCCTGCAGATCGAGTACCGCGACCGGGCGGGCATCGAGATCAGCCTGCTCTCCCCCGGCAGCGTCAACACCCCGGCCTACACCCAGGCAGCGAACTACGTCGGGTGGGAGGGGCGTCCGCCGCCGCCGATCGCCCAGCCGGAGAAGGCGGCGGCCGCGATCGCCGGGCTCCTGCGCCGTCCCCGACGGGACCGACCGGTCAACCTCACCAACCACCTCGCCGTCCTCGGGTTCCGGGTGCTGCCCGGCCTGTTCGATCGACTGGTCGGTCCGCTCGCCCGCTACGGCACGACATCCCGCCGCACGGTGCCGCCGTCGGCCGGCAGCGTGCTGGCCCCGAACCCGGACGGTCACGCGACCCGTTCCCGCTGGACGCCGACCGCCTGGTTCCGCTGACCGTCGCGGTCACCCGCCCGGCCGCCACCCCAGGGCCGGGCCGAGGCGGGTGGCGATGTCGGTGATGATCTGGTCGTAGTCGGCCGGGGCGAAGGTGAACGGCAACGCGAAGGCGACCTCATCGACCAGGCGGAAGCCCGGGTGGGCGTGCAACCGCGCGGCGATGTCCTCGGCCGGGCCGACCAGGTCGGGGGCGAACAGGAGCCCGCCCGGGCCCTGCGGCTCGCGGGTCCGCGGCAGGCGGGCGTCGGCGTAGGCCTGGTAACGCTCCCGCTGGTCGGCGGTCGCACCGTCGGTCGGGATCACCACCAGACCCTGGGAGATGCGGCCCGTCCCAGACAATCCCGCCGCGGCGCGGGCGTCCCGGTAGGCCTGCACGTGACCGGCCTGGATGGCCCCGAAGTCCGGTGCGGCGTCGTCGGGTTCGGCCCGCACGACACTGCTCATCAGCAGGTTCAGGCCGTGCTCGCCGGCCCAGGCCGCCGATCGGGCGCTCGCCGCGCCGTACCAGAGCCGCGCCGGCAGGCCCGGCGAGTGGGGCTCGACCCGGGCGGAGAACACCTCGATCCCGCGGGTCCCCTCGAACTGGCTGACCCGCTCGCCGCGCAGGCAGCGCAGCAGCCGTTCCACCCGCCCGTAGCCGAAGTCCTCGACGTCGGCGGTGTCCGGGTACAGGGCATCACGGACCGCGTCCCACTGCATCGGCGGGCCGACACTGAAACCACCGTGGAACCGGCCGCCGGACAGTACGTCCAGCGTCGCCCAGTCCTCGGCCAGCCGCAGCGGGTTCTCCCAGCCCAGCGGAGTGACCGCGGTACCCAGCGCGATGCGCGACGTGCGCTGGCTCGCGGCGGCCAGCACGGCCACCGGGGAGCTGATGCCGTGCTGCACGTGTCGGTGCCGGACCCAGGCACTGTCGAAACCCAGCTCCTCGCCGCGTTCGATCATCCGCAGGGTGGCCTCGTGACCGGGACGCGGGTCGGCCGGGTCGAACAGTCCCATGGTGAGAAAGCCCAGCGAGCGGAGTGGAGCACCGGGGACGGGCACGGGGACCTCCGGTTCGAGGTGACGGGACGGGTCAGCACCGTCATCGTGCCCCACCGGTCCTCCCTGACGGCCGGGCATACGGAGCGACGACATCTGGCCCCCCAGAAACCGGACGGGTCGCCCGCCGGGCACTCGTTGGGGCCTGGTCGACCGTCGAGCACGACCGCCCGGCTCCGGGCTCTCTACACTCGGGAAGTCGATGTGGACGAGGTCCGCCGGCCGCCCCGCAACACCCGCCGCCCGGGATCCGGAGCCGGCGCCGACGGCCCGGACCCCGAGGAAAGGCGATTCGTGACCGCTCACTCCCGATTCTCGGGTGCGCGACGACCCCTGTCCCTCCGACTGGTCAGCATGGCCGCGGCCGGCGTGCTCGTCGCCCCGTCGCTGGTGGCCTGCGGCTCCGACCACGACGGCGAGCAGACCGAACAGACCGTGTACTGCGTCGATGCGAACGACAATGTCGTCGACAACTCCCTGTGCGACGAGACGAGCACCAGCACCGGTTCCGGGTCGCACTTTCTGATGTTCGCGGCGGCCGGCTATCTGCTGGGCTCGCGACTGCCGTCCGGTGGCACCCGCATCTCCCCCACCGACAAGGCGGCCCGGACTTCGGCCGGCCTGTCCTCCACCGGCCGGGCCGCCGGGACGACCGTGAAGTCCGGCGGCATCGGCAAGGGCTCCACCGGATCGAGCGGCAGCAGCGGGTCGGGCAGCTGATGGAACGGCACGAGGACGGGGCACTGCGCCCGGCCTGGGAGGCGCAGGTCGTCGCCCAGGGGCTGGTGTTCAACACCGACCACGTCCCCCGCCCCGACGGCGGGGTCGACCTGCGGTCGTACTGGCGGGAAGCGCAGTACTACTCTTTCACCACCGCCGAGATCGACGACCTGGCCGCCGCCGGCAACACGATCCTGGACCGGATGCTCGTCCCGGCGGCCGACGAGATCATCGCCCGGCGCCGCTACGCCGAACTGGCCATCCCCAGCTGGGCGGTCCCGGCCATCGAGAAGTCGTGGGACACCGAGTCCCCCAGCGTCATCGGTCGGTTCGACCTGCGCTACGGCAACCATCCCGACCTGGTCGCCGCCGACCCGACCCTGGCCGTGCCGACGCTGCTGGAGTACAACGCCGACACCCCCACCAGCCTGCTCGAATCGACCGCCATCCAGTGGAACTGGTTGCTGTCCAACGACGCGGTCGGCGGCCGGGACCAGTGGAACAACGTCTACGAGGCGCTCGTGCTGGCCTGGAAGCGGAACCTGTCCCGGTTCTCGGCGCAGACCGGGCGGCCCGTCCGCACCGTGCACCTGGCCTGGTCGTCGGCCGACACCAGCGGTGAGGACCAGATGACCGTCCTCGCGATGGCCGACGCGGTCACCGAGGCCGGCTACCAGGTCGAGCTGCTGCACACCGAGGACATCAAGCTCGCCGAGGAACCGATGACCATCGACTTCGGCGGCACCGTCGTACACCCCGGCACGTTCCTCGACACGTCCAGCCGGCCCATCGACGTCATCTTCAAGCTGTACCCGTGGGAGATGCTGGCGCAGGAGCCGTTCGGCCGGACCGCGCTGTGGAACGCCGTGCAACCCACCGGCACCGTCTGGGTCGAACCGGCCTACAAGATGCTGTGGAGCAACAAGGGCATCCTCGCGATCCTGTGGGAGATGTTCGGCGACGACCCGGAGCTGTCCCGCTACCTGCTGCCGACGTACTTCGCCGGCCGGGAACCGGCCGACTTCACGACGTACGCGGAGAAGCCGCTGCTCGGTCGGGAGGGCGCCAACGTCCGCTTCGTCCGGGACGGGCAGACCGTGCACACCGAACCCGGCCCCTACGGCCAGGAGGGCACCGTCCGGCAGTTGCTGGCGCCGCTGCCCGACTTCGCCGGCGTCGACGGTTCGCACCACCCGGTGCTCGGGGTGTGGATGGTGGACGGTGAGGCCGCCGGGCTGGGCATCCGGGAGAGCGACGGCCTGATCACCGACAACCTGTCGTCGTTCGTGCCGCACTGCCTCATAGACTGAGACCGACGGCGGTCCGGCGCCCCGCGGCGCCGGACCGGTGCAGGTCAGGCCTGCGCGACGGCCTTGACCACGGCCTCGCAGAACGCCGGGATGTCGTCCGGGTTGCGGCTGGTGATGAGGTTGCCGTCGATGCTGACCTCCTCGTCGACCACGGTCGCCCCGGCGTTGCGCAGGTCGGTGCGGATGCTCGGGAACGACGTCACCGTCCGCCCCTGCAGTACACCGGCCTCGACGAGGGTCCACGGTCCGTGGCAGATCGCCGCGACGGGGCGACCGGACTGGACGAAATCGCGGACGAAGGCGACCGCGTCGGAGTCGATCCGCAGCTTGTCCGGGTTGACCGTGCCACCCGGCAGCACCAGGGCGTCGTACTCGCTAGGCTTCGCGTCGGCGACCAAACGGTCCACCGAGAACGAGCCGGCGTCATTGAGATCGCTTTCCTTGGCTTCGATCTCACCCTCCTTCACCGACAGCAGCTCGACGGTCGCCCCGGCCTGCTGCAGCGCCTTGCGCGGTTCCTCCAGCTCGACCCGCTCCACACCGTCAGCGGCGAGGATCGCCACCTTCTTACCGTTCAGATCGTTGTTCGCCATGTCCGCACGGTTCCCGGTGGCCGGGGGGCCGAACCCCGGCCGTCAGGTCTGCAGCACCGGGTGCAGGTCCCGCACGGAGAACCGCCGGCGCCGGCTGACGGCGAACACGGTCAGGCCGAGCGCGAGCACCGCGGTCCCGGTCAGCACCGCGACGTCCCGCCACAGGTGGTCGGTGGGGCCGCCCGTGAAGACGATGCGGAAGCCGTCGATGAGATAGCTCATCGGCAGGTACGGGTGGATCACCCGCAGCGGCAGCGGCAGCGTCTCGACCGGGTACAGGCCGCCGGATCCGGTCAACTGCACCATCAGCAGGACCAGCGTGATGGCCGACCCGACCACCCCGAGGGCCGTCCGCAGCAGGTGCGCGATGGCCGTGAAGGCGATGGCGGCCAGGGCGACCAGCCCGAAGGCCCCGCCGACGTTGACCGGATTCAGACCGAGCGCGAACCAGGAGACCAGCAGCAGGATCCACGATCCGAGCAGGCACAGCCCCACGATGGGCAACCAGCCGGCGAACGCGATCCGCAGCGACGAGGCCCGACCGGCCAGCGCCCGCAACGAGATCGGCCGCATCACCAGGAACACGGAGATGCCGAAGACCCAGATGGCGATCGCGAAGAAGAACGGCGCGAGACCCCGGCCGTAGACGCCGGCCGGGTTGTCCACGGTCTCCTGCAGTTCGACCGGAGCGGACAGCACCTGGGCGGCGTCCTGCTGCTGGTCGGGGCTGAGCGCGGGGATGCGGGCGGCGCCGGCGCTGAGCTGCTGCTGCAGCTGGGTCGCCCCGGACTGCAGCTGGGTCAGGCCGTCCGTCAGCGACGTGGTGCCCGTCTGCAGCTGGCCGATCCCGTCGGACAGCGACTGGGCGCCGGTCTGCAGGCTGCCGATACCGGAGTCCAGCTGGGTGGCCCCGGAGCTCAGCGACTGCAGGCCGGTGTCCAGGGACGCCGCGCCGCTGGCGGCCTGGTCGATGCCGCCGGACAGCTGGGAGGCACCGCTGGCCACCTGCTGGGCGCCACTGGCCAGGTCGGTGATCTGCTGGGCGGCCTGGCTGAACGCGCCGCCGGAGGCCTGGGAGTTGACGTCGGCGGCGACCTGGTTGACGGTGGCCGCCGCCGTGTTGATCTGGCCGGCGGCGGCGGCCAACCCGGCTCCGGTGCCGTCGATCGCGATCAGGGTGCTGGTCAGGGACTCGACCGCCGGGTCGTTCGGGTACTGGTTGCGCAGCTGGTTCAGCGCGGTGTTCGCGGTGGTGAGCTGGCTGTTGAGCGAGTTCGCCCCGGTGGACACCAGGGACGTGACCTGGGCGGCGCCGGCGGCCACGTTCTGGCCGGCGGTGGCGATCTGCGGTCCGAGGGCCGCGGCGTCGTTGAGGATGGGGACGACGGCCGAGGCGAGCGTGTTGTTCCCGTCGGCCACCCGCTGGGATCCGCTGACCAGGTCGTTCGCGCCGGTCTGCAACGAGCTGAGCCCGCTGGACAGACTGCTCGCCCCGGACTGCGCCTGCTGGGCGCCGGAGACCAGGTTGGTCGAACCCGTCTTGGCGTCGGTCAACCCGGTGACCAACTGGTCGGCGCCGCCCTTCGCGCTGGTCAGGCCGGTGGCGAGCTGGTTGCTGCCGTCCAGCGCGCTCTGCGCGCCGGATCCGAGTTGACCGGCCGCGCTCGCCGCCTGGTCGAGGTTCCCGCGGATCTGGTCCAGGTTGGCGAAGACGGCGTCGAAGTACGCGCCGATGGCGGCCCGGTCGACGGCGGCCTCCAGCTTGTCCTGCACGGAGGCGCTGAGGAGCCCGACGACGTAACCGTTCGCGTCGTCCCGGCGGACCTGCATGATCGCCCGCCGCGGATCGGTCCCCGAACCGCTGGCCAGGTTGGCCGAGAAGTCCGGCGGAACGAGGATCACCAGGTAGTAGTGGCCCTCGGCGAGACCCTTACGGGCGGTGGCCTCGTCGGTGAACTTCCAGTCGAAGATCTTTTCGTTCTGGAGCTGCGCGACGAACCGGTCACCGGCGTCCACGACGGCGTCGTTCGGACCGGTCACCGCCTGGTCCTGGTTGACCACGGCCACCGGGATCTGGTCGAGCTTGCCGTAGGGGTCCCAGTTGGACCACAGGTACAACGCCCCGTAGAGCAGTGGGATCAGGGTGACGAAGACCAGCGCGAGCTTGGGGACCGTGCCGCGGAACCGGCGCAGCTCGAAACCGGCCAAGCGGAACGTCTTGATCATCGGTGGTCCCCCTGGGCGGGTCCGTCGCCGGTGGACGGCGGGTCGGCAGGCGGGCGAACCGCCGGGTCGTCGGTCTTCGGCTCGGCGGGTGACCGGGGCTCGGTCCACCACGCCGACGCGGCGTCGTCGTCGCGGGCGACCCGGGGCCCGTAGATGGTCGGGTCGATGGGGAAGACGTCGGTCGGCGGGTCCGCCGGGTGTTCGGCGTGGTGCCCGTAGGACGGGACGGCGGCCGGGTCGACCGGCGTCGCCGCCGGTGCGGCCGCTTCTCCGACCGCCTCGGGTGCGGCGTGCCGGCCGCCGCGACGGCCGAACGGCCAGCGACGTCGCCGCTCGGGGGCGGCGACGGTCCCGCTCGGCGGGGGCGGCGGACCGGCGGCCTCCGGGGTGACCGGAGCGGCATCAGGGGGTGTCACGGCCGTCTTGTCCAGGGACACCACCTGGGTGGGGGCGTCCGGCAGCGGTTCGGCGGTCGCGTCCGGGGCGACCTCCACGACCACTGCGTCGGCGACCACGACGACCGGTTCCGGCTCGGCCCGGTCCGGCATGACGATCACCGTGTGGGCGTCGGCGACCGGGTACGGGTCGGTGGTCGTGACGACGATCGCCGGACCGGTGGCGGCCAGCGCCATGAGGGCGTGGAGGAGGTCGAACTCGTCCTGGCCGCTGACCCCGCCGTCCAGGTCGTCCAGGACGAGGACGGCGCTGACCCGGACGGCCGCGAGCGCGACGGCGAGCTTCGTGCCGTCCACCCCGCCGATGTCCCGAACCAGCGTCGAGGGGGCGACATCCAGCTCGAGGGTCTGGCAGACCTCGACGAAGCGCTGACGGCCCTCGGCCAGCGGGACGTCCTCCAGCAGGCACCGTTCGTCGACCGACTCGGCCACCGTCAGACTCGGTTCCGGGCCGATCCGGTGCGAGATCCGGGCGACCCCGGTCAGCGACCGCAGATGGTCCAGGCCCTCCGTGGCGTCGTGTCCGGCCACGGTCAGGACGCCGGCCGAGTGGGCCATCCGACCGGTCAGGGACAGCAGCAGGCACGAGCGACCGGTGCCGGACGGCCCGACGATCGCCGCGACCGTGCCGGGCTGCACGACCAGGTCGATCGCCCGGAAGATCACGCCGTCCCCGGTGACCAGGCTGAGATCCTTGGCGACCAGCGCGGGCGTGGGTTCCGGTGGCGGGGCGGTCGGGTCCCCGGCCGACTCCGGGGTCGGGGCGAGGGTGCCGGGACCGGCGGGCGGCAGGGTGAACGCACCGGAGCCCGTGGCCGGGGCCGTCGTCACACCCGCTGGACCGGTGGTCGGCGGGCCCGCGACCGCAACCGCGGGCGCGCCCGGCCCGGTCAGCGGCGGCAGCGTCGTCGGACCGGTCGGCTCCCCGGTGACCGGATCGACAGGGACCGCCGACTCGGCGTCCGCCCCACCCACGGCCCCCCAGGCCCGATAGGTCGACTCCGACTCCGACGGCCGTCCGGCCCGGTCGCCCTGCGGCGTGTCTGTCACAGCCCGTACCCCCTTCACTACCGTGTCGAGCATCCCAGCCCCCACCGGGGGTGCACGGGCAGGGTGAGGGGGGTGTCGGTCACGGCGCCCCACCCCGAGCCTGGACGGTGCCAGCCCGAACGGGTCGGACCAGCATGACCGTCCTGGGTGTCACCCGACCAGGTGACGGGTCCCCGCCGGGGGCACGACGCGGACGGGACACGCTCGCTGCCGTACCCTGACCGACCGGGGCCTCTAGCTCAACTGGCAGAGCAGCGGACTTTTAATCCGCGGGTTCAGGGTTCGATCCCCTGGGGGCCCACTTCTTACGGCAGTGTCGTCCGGGGCCAGCCAGGACGCTCGTGGCGTGACGGCCGGAGCGAAGCCCGACGATTGGCGGCAGATACACCGATGCCCCATCGGTCCGCCCGACGGGGCACCGCTCAACGATGAGAACTGGACTACCCGACGAGAGACCAGGTTCCTTCGCACCGCTTCAAGTCGACGCTGAAAGCATCGGCCGGGATGGAAGCGACCGTCGAGAAGCCGTTGTCGATGGTGTCGCCACTGGCGTCACTGGCCCGCCAGAATGTGTCGTCGTCACCCTTACTGCACTGCCAGTTGCCGGGTGTGATCTGTTGGCGTGCGAGATAGTTGCCGTCGGCCTTGGGGCCGCTCGGGTCCGCGCTTGCCATCGGAGCCGCTGCGGTTGCAGTTGTCGTGGCTGTCGCTGTGGCGGTCGCCGTCGAAGTGGCGACGGCTGTCACCGTGGCGGTCACAGTGGTGGTCTGACGGACGATGGGAAGGGCGCTGGCCACCGTCCGTGTCTCGGTGACGGTCGCAGAACCGGCGGTCGTTGCCCCGCCACAACCAGCCAGAGCAACGCCGACCGCGAGGGCCACGCCGATCGCCGTGGGCCTGACCTGCTTCCAGTCCGTCCGGGTCACACTCCACCTCCTCCAGCTGGCGGTGGCGCCTGGAGGTAGATGACGGCGGGTTCCTTCTTACGGGTCACCAGCCAGATCACGCCGAGGATGACGTCGACGGCAACCCAGAGGAACAGGATCAAGCCGGCGCCGATCGTCGCACCGATTCCCTGGGCGGCCTCGCAGGTCTTCTAATCGAGTCCGTTGCAGGAGGTGCCCGATTTCGACGCGGCCGTGGCGATGCCGCCGATCAGCCAGACGGCGAACAGCACGTTGATGGCGACGATGATCCAGGTGAAGACCCGGACCTTCTTCTTCCGTGGTGGTGGCGGGTAGGGCGTGGTCATGTCGAGGTCCCCCAGACGTTCGGAGCATTTCGACATGGGACGTACGAATCGCCCATCCATTACGCAGTTTGTCGATGCATGAACAAGCCCAGTGCCCACCCACTCAGCATCCGAGGCCCCAAGGGTCCGCGGGCTGCGTCGCGCTCATTCCGGGTTTGGCACGTACCCGTCGAGCAACTCGATCGAGGTGTCCCAGAGCCGCCGGGCATCGGCCCGGTTGCGCATGGGCTTCCAGGGGTCGATCCGTACGGCCGGTCCGCCCAGCAGCCGCTTCGGGCCGTAGAACTCCCCGCCGCGGGCGTCGGGGTCGGTGACGGCCAGCACGGCGGGTTCGGCGGCGCTCGGCACGGAACCGACGATGCCCACCCGGGCGGCCAGTCCGATGGCCCGCTTGCCGAGCATGTCCCGCTGCCGCCCCATCGCGGGCTGCGCGCCGAACAGGTTGGTGGGTGAGACGCCGGGGTGGGCGACGGTGCTGATCAGGCCCCAGCCGTGCTCGTCGCTGCGGCGCTGCAGCTCGAACCCGAACAGCGCGCAGGCCAGTTTGGACTGCTGGTAGTAGGTCATGGCCGAGTAGCCGCGCTCGCCGTTCAGGTCGTCCCAGGCGATGGCGGCCTGCCGGGCGGCGATGCTGGTCTGCTGGACGACCCGCGCTTCCCCGTCCCGCAGCAGCGGCAGTACCCCGAGGGTGAGCGCGACGTGAGCGAGGTGGTTGGTCCCGAACTGCAGCTCGAACCCGTCGTCGGTCTCCGTCCGCTGCGGCGGGGTCATCACACCGGCGTTGTTGACGAGGATGTCGATCGGGCGGCCGTCGGCGGTGAGCTGGTCGACGAGCGCGGTCACCGATTCGAGGGAGGCCAGGTCGAGCCGGGCCACGCGCACCGTCACCCCGGGGGCGTCACGACGGATGCCCGCCGCCGCCGTCTCGCCCTTCTCCTGGTTGCGGACGGGCAGCACCACGTCCGCGCCGGCCCCGGCCAACCGGCCCGCGATCACCCGGCCGAGACCGTCGCTGGCGCCGGTGACGACGGCCAGCCGGCCGGTCAGGTCGGGAAGGGGACGGGTGCTGGACGACATGGGTGCTGTCCTTCGGTCGGCGGTGCTCGGGCGAAGCGGCTGACCCCAGTCTGCCGATCGCCCCGGCAGTACCCGTTCGACGGCCGGACACCGACGGTCGCTCAGCGGTAGATGTCCAGGTGGTCCCGCAGGTAGTCCTCGACCGTCCGGCTCGGTCGGCCCAGCAGCCGCGGCACCTCGTACGTGGTGTCGATGTCGTGACCGGGGCGCACCACACCGGCGAACTGGATTCGCAGCCCCTTCGTCGTGAACGGCGACAGCTTGCCGGCGACCCGGAGCATCGCGGCGAAGACGTAGCCGGGCAGTTGGACGAAGCGCACCCGCCGACCCAGGACGCGACCGAACACGGCGGCGATCTCGGCCATCGTCAGGGCCTGCGGGCCGGTGAGGAAGTACGTGGCCCGGTCGTGGCCGTCCTCGGTGAGCACCCGCGCGGCGACGGCGGCGACATCGCGGGCGTCGATCCAGGACTCGGCGCCGTTCTTCGTCGTCTGCGGCAGGATCCCCCGCCGGATCGCCGGGGCGGACCCGGCGAAGTTCTGCAGGAAGGCGCTGGCCCGCAGCACCGTCCAGTTCAGCTCGGTGGTGGCGAGATACGTGTCGGCTTGGGCGTGGGCCTTCGCCCAGGGCACGTCGGTACTGACGTTGGAGTCGCCGGCCGAGATGCGCACGAGCCGTTGCACTCCCCCGGTGACAGCCGCATCGATCGCGCGCCTCTCCTGGTCCAGCTGGCCCGGGAAGGGCGCGGTGAGCAGGAACAGCCGATCGCAGCCGGTCAGGGCGCGCCGCAGGCTGTCGGCATCGTCGAGGTCACCGAGCACCGCCTCCACTCCCGACCCGGCCAGCCGTTGCTGCTGGTCGCGGCGGCGGACGAGGGCGCGGACGGGGACGCCCTGAGCGGTGAGCAGCCGGATCAGCTCGGACCCGATGGTGCCGGTGGCCCCGGTGACCAGCACCGGCCCACCCGCGGCGGTCGGGACGTCGGTCTCGCAACGGGAGGAATCGACCATGGCCCCACAGTATCAGGATTCTGATTTGTGGTGAGGTGGGTCGATGAGCGACAACGCGGCGCTGCCGGCCGACCGGGCCGACCTGGACGGGCTGCTGACGTGGGCGGTCATCCGCGCCGCCCGCGGCTTCGAGACGATGCTCACCGACGTCCTCACCCCGTACGGGCTGACCCCCATCCAGTTCGGCGCGCTGGCCCAGCTCTCCGTCGAGCCCTTCCTCACCCAGGCCCAGCTGGCCCACCGCATCCTCATGCGACCGCAGAGCGCCAACCACCTGCTGAACGTGCTGATCGAACGCGGTCTCGTCCAGCGCACCGGGGAACGGGGCTCGGGCCGCCCGAACCCCGTCCAGTTGACCCCGACCGGCCGCGCCCTGCTGGCCCGGGCCTGGCCCCGGGTCGTCGCCGCCAACGAGGCCGACGCCCTGGGCATCAGCGACCCGCAGCACGAGCAGCTGCACCGCATCGTCCAGGGGATCCTGCAGCTGCAGGCCGCCGACCCCCAGCGCTGACCGGCCCTGACCTGATCAGTCGGCGGCGGTCTCCGCCGCGAGGTCGAGCACCGTGGCCACGATGGCCGCCTCGGCGCGCCCCGGCTGCAGGGAACTGGCCAGCACCTCGAAGGTGTGGAAGCCGGCGGCGGTGTTGCTGGCGACGTATCCCGACGGCGCCCAGCCGTTGGTGAGGGTGGACAGCAGGGTGTAGCGGGCCGGGGACTCCCGCCGCAGCCGCTGCCCGATCTCGGTGAAGACCTCGGCGTCGACCCAGCCGAGCACCACGTCGCCCAACCGCAGCACTCCGATCCGCAGCGGCACCGGATCGGCGTCGACGTACTCACCGGGCCGCCCGGCGCGGCCGCGGTCGGTCCGCCGTCGACCGGGCAGCTCGACGACCCGCTGCGCCCCGGTCACCCGCACCGCGGTCCGGGGCCGGTCGCACCGCTCGGCGACGACGGTCAGCACGTCCTCGGCCAGCACCACCCCGAGCGCCTGCGCGACCCGCCGCTGCTCGTCGAGCAGTCGGGCGACCACCGGGTCGTCCCGGTCGAGACCGACGCCGCCGGGCGGCATGTCGTTGCTGATGTCGATGCCCCGGGCCGCATGCTCGGCCACCCGTCGCGCCCGCAGCTCGACCGTCTGCCGGTAGACGATCGGGTTCTGGTCCCCGGCGCAGCCGCTGCTGAACATCGCGACCACCTCCGGACCGAGCGCGGCCTCCACGTGCGCGGACGCGAACCCAGGAATGTCCGGGCCGATGAGATCGCGCAGCCCGGTGACCACCCCGTGCACGGCGTACTGGAACCAGACGGCGATCGGTCGTTCGTCCAGCGCCCGGAAAACCAGCACGGCCAGGGTCTTGTCGGACGGGCCCTGGTCGTCGCGGCCCTCCCGCCACTGGCCGACGGCCGTGTCGAAGAGGGTGCGGTTGACGTTGATGTGGCAGTCGCCCAGGCCGACCGACAGGGTGGCCGGCTGCACCGCGGCGGCGGCCCGGCCGACCGCGTCCACGATCGACCCGACCAGGCGGGGGCCGAGGCTGCTGGGCACGCTGTGGGTGTGGGTCGCCGAGAGCACCAACCGGTCGGCCGCGATGCCGTGCTCGGTCGCGATCCGGTCGGCGACCTCGGCCCAGACCTCGCTGCCCAGACCGACGATGTCGACCGCGACGAGGGCGGCCCGGGCGGAACCGTCGTCGACGACGATGGCGCGGGCCGCGATCGGATCGTCGATCCCCACGAACGGGGCCGGCAGCTCAGTGTCGGCCGGGGTGACGTCGACGACGGCCGCGCCGACCCGCAGCCCCCCGGGCCGAGCGGCGGGGGTCATCGGGGGTCCCGGCCGATGAACGCGACCAGGCGGGTCTGCGGATCGGCGTCGTCCGGCACCGGCACCTTCGGCCCGTACTGGCCGCTCGCCCGGAGCATCTCGTCCATCGGCTCCATCCCGGCCAGCAGGTCGGCGCAGCGCTGCGCGTCCAGGGTCTCGTCCTGGCCGGTGGCCCGAGCCAGGTCCCAGGTGTGCAGGAAGACATCGGTGGTGAAGAACTGATCGACGGCCCGGGGCACCGGGACCTCCCCGAGGTGCGGGTTGCGGAGCAGTCGTCCGGCGGAGTCCGGGTCGTCCAGGACGGCCTGCACCCCGTCGCTCATCACCTGCCAGGCGGCCACCGGGTCGTCCGCGACGGACGGTCCGGCCGGCAGCTCGATGCCCGATCCGCCGGCCAGGAATCCGGGGAACCAGCCGACCAGGTGACCAACGACGTCCCGGGCCGTCCAGCCGGCGACGGGCGCCGGCTGGTCCCAGGTCGCGGCGTCCGGGACCCCGCGGACCAGCTCGGTGAACCGCGCCGCGGTCCGTCGGTACTGCTTCGCCTCCGCGGTCGTCGCGTCCGTCATCCTCGGTCCTTCCGTGTGCCAGCCCCCGCCGGACGCCATTCTCGCGCCGCCGACCGGACACAATCACCGCATGCCGGAGCCCACGTCGACCGATCTGGCCGACGCCGGCCGGCTGTGGGACTTCCTGCGGCTGGACGACCTGCCCGACGGGCCGACGACGGATCCGGCTCCGCAGTACACCCTCGCCCTGGTCCTGGGCAGCCACGACCTCGCCCCCGCCGGGCGCGCGGCCCAGCTGTTCGGGCGGGGCCGGGTGGCCGCGCTCGTCTGCACCGGGGCCACCTCGCGGACGACGGCGGCGACGTTCCCGCAGGGTGAGGCGGCCGCGTTCGCGGCCGAGGCCGTCCGCCTCGGGGTGCCACCGGGCCGGGTGTTCCGGGAGGACGGGGCCCGGTCGACCGTCGAGAACGTCGTTCGCAGCCGTCGGCTCGTGCGGCAGCTCGGTCTCCCGGCGGCGGGGCTGATCCTGGTCGGCAAGCCCTACCAGCTGCGCTACGCCCGCGCCGTCACCGCTCGACTGTGGCCGGGACCGGTGGTCCGCTCGACCGCGGAACGGGTCGCGTTCCGCGAGTACGCCGAGCGCCTGGGCCCGGCACGGGTGGTCGGGATGCTGGTCGGCGACCTGCAGCGGGTCGCCGTCGTCTCCCGGACCGGGTTGGCCGCGGCGCAGCCGGTCCCCACGGACGTCGGGCGGGCGTGGGGGCGACTCGTCGCGGCCGGGCACACCGACCGGCTGATCCCGGGTGTGCCGCCGGCGCTGCCCGGAGCCCGCCTTTCGCCGGTGTCGCCTGGCGTCCCGGACGACCGGGGCGGGTGCGTCGTTCCGTCCCGGGACGGGAAGTAACCAGGCGACAACAGCGGGGTCCCCAACAGAGCGGACCGCGCACGGACGCACGGAGGGCCACCATGAGGGGCACGCCACGCAGCACCCGGAGCCGGGCGAGCAGCCCGCCCCGGGCCGACCGCCGGGGTGACCGGGCATGAGCGCGCGCGACGACCGGCTGGGCGCCGCGAGCGGGCGCTCGGGCAAGAAACTGCTGATCATCGTGGCCGTGACGTTCGTCGTGCTGGCCGCCATCGTGTTCGCCGTGGTGCTGCTGGTCTCCGGCGACCGCAGCGATCCGTCCGTCCGGACGAACGGCCTGATCACGGCATGGACGTCGACCCCGGGACTACTGGAGGTACTGCGATGAGCACACCGCGATCAGATGATCCGGGCTACACCGAGCAGGGCGAGGCGGCCGAGCAGTCGGCGTTCCGCGGTGAGGGCGAGTACAGCGGCGGCGGATTCGCCGGCGGACCCGAGGAGCTCACCGGCGCCGACGGCGACGCGACCGCGGAGGACGCGGGCCCGACCGACCACTGAGGTCGGCCGGGCCTGGGCGATCAGTCGGTGGCCGGGGCCTTCTTCTTCGACCGGGTGGTGACGGCGTCGATGATGAGGCTGGCTCCGGCGCCGGCCATCCAGACGTCCTTGGCGATGGCGATACCGTCCTGGGTGGGCCGGACGCCGCCCGGTTCGTGCAGGGCAGGGGTCCGCAGGTACAGACCGACCAGGCCACCGGCGAACGCGGTCAACGCCACCCCGGCGATCCCGGCCGGGACGATGGGGGCGAGCAGGACGGCGCCGGTGGCGATCTCGGCGACCGACAGGGTCCGCAGGAACGTCGCCGGCTGCATCTTCTGCAGGGCCGGATAGGCGCCGGCGGCCATCCCGTGGATGCCCTTGGCCTGTTCCTCGCCACCGGCCCACTTGCCCAGGCCACTGTTGAGGATGAATGCACCGGTGGTCAGGCGCAGCGGCGCCCGGCGGAGCTTGGCGGCCAGAGTCATGGACTTCTCCTCGTTCCGAGGTGATCGCGGCCGTCGGCGGGCGGATCGGCCGGGCGGTCACCGGGTGGGTCAGATCATCGAATCGGATACCCCGGGCCCGGGCGGGCCAACCGGGTCCCCCAGGCTGGTCGTCTCGAACCGGTACCGCAAGCGGACGTCCGGGCCGAACCGGGCCACGTCGATCAGCTCGCCGCGGTGGGCCTGGGTCAGGGTGCCGACCCGTCCGCCCTGCAGCACCGACGGCCCCGCACCCAGGGCGATGGGGGCCACGTAGAGCCACATCTCGTCGACCAGTCCGGCGTCCAGTGCGGCGGCGGCCAGGGTGGGTCCACCCTCCAGCAGCACGTGCCGGCGGTCGCGGCGGCCCAGCTCGGTGAGCAGGCCGACCAGATCGACCCGGCCGTCCGCGCCGGCGCCCACCTCCTGCGCCGTCGCGATCCAGGTCGCCGCCCCGGCGGCGGACTCGCCGGTGTCCCGGACCCGCGCCGCGGCCGGCGTCCGCCCCGTGGAGTCGACCACCACCCGCAACGGCTGGCGTACCGACGGCCGGCCGGCGTCGTCGCGGACGGTCAGCAGCGGATCGTCGGCCAGCACCGTCCCCACCCCGGCCATGATCGTGTCGACCGCGGCCCGCAGCACGTGCACGTCGGCCCGGGACGGCGGTGACGTGATCCACCGGCTGGTGCCGTCGGCGGCGGCGACCCGGCCGTCCAGGGTGATCCCGGCCTTGAGTGTCACCCACGGCCGTCCCCGACGGACCGCCGCCAGCCAGACGCGGTTGACCTCCTCGGCGGCGCTCACCACGGACACGGCCGCGGGATCACCGCCGGCGGCCAGCTCCGGGAGGTCGAGCACAGTGACCCCGGCGGCCCGCAGCGCCGCGATGCCGCCGCCGGCCGTGGGCCACGGGTCGCGGACGGCGACCAGCACCCGGGTGACCCCGGCGTCGAGCAGGGCCTGCCGGCAGGGCCCCGTCCGGCCGGTGTGGTTGCAGGGCTCCAGGGTCACGACCGCGGTGGCGCCGCGGGCCGCCTCCCCGGCGGCGGCCAGGGCCACGACCTCGGCGTGCGGGCCGCCGGCCCGCTGGTGCCAGCCCTCCCCCACGGTCCGGCCGTCGGGATCGAGCAGCACGCAGCCGACCACCGGATTGGGCAGCACGGTGCCCGCGCCCCGGTCGGCGAGCTCGACGGCCCGGTGCAGGGCGGCCAGCTCGGCGGGGCTGACGGCCGGGTCGGTCCGGTGGATCGCATCAAGGGGCGGAAAGGGGCCGGTCACCGACCCATCATCACCCGTGAACGCGCTGGTCAGTGCAGCTGGAAGGAGCGCTTGGCCATGCCGTACCAGAACCCGTCGACCGTGCTGTGGGCACCGGCCCAGTCGTCGGCGGTCGCGCCGAGCGAGACGAACAGCGGCGCGAAGTGCTCGGTCCGCGGGTGGGCGATCCGCGCGGCCGGGGCGCGGTTCTCGAAGTCGAGGACGGCGTCGACGTCACCGGACTCGACGGCCTCGGTGGCCCAGGCGTCGAACTCGCGCCCCCATCCCGGGCCGTGGCCGGAGGTGTCGCCGAAATCGGCCAGCGACAGGTTGTGGGTGGTGAAACCGGAGCCGACGATCAGCACGCCCTGATCCCGCAGCGGGGCGAGCCGCTGTCCGAGGGTGAACAGCTCGCGGGGGTCCAGGCTGGGCATCGACATCTGCAGCACCGGGACGTCGGCCGCCGGGAACATCTCCTTGAGCGGGACGTAGGCGCCGTGGTCGAGCCCGCGGTGCGGGTCGGAGTGCACGTCGTGGCCGGGGCGGGCGAGCAGGCCGCGGACGTCGGCGGCGAGTTCGGGCGCGCCGGGAGCGGGGTACGTGACCTCGTAGTACCGCTGCGGGAAACCCCAGAAGTCGTAGGTGAGCGGGACGGTCTCGGTCGCGCCGACCGTGGTCGGCGCCGACTCCCAGTGGGCGGAGACCACCAGCACCGCGGACGGCCGGGGCAGGTCGTCGCTCCAGGCGGCGAGCTCGGCCGTCCACGTCGCGTCGTCGGCCAACGGCGGGGCGCCGTGGGACAGGTACAGGACGGGCATGCGTTCGGCGGTGGTGGCCATGGCCGCACGCTACCGCCGTATAGTTGAGAGTTCAATAACTAGTGGGGTGAACCACCGTGACGACGAACGGGAATACTGGACACATGGCTGACGACCCGTGGCTGACCAGCGAACAGCAGCAGGTCTGGCGCTCGTTCCTGCGGATGTCGCGGCGGCTGAACGAGACCATCGAACGCGACATGCAGCACCACGGGCACATGCCGTTCGCCTACTACCTGATCCTGGCCATGCTCTCCGAGGCTCCCCAGCAGTCGCTCCGCATGAACGAGCTGGCCGGCGTCGTGGGGTCCTCCCAGTCCCGGCTGTCCCACGCCGTCGCCCGGCTCGAGGGCAACGGCTGGGTCCGCCGCACCGCCGCCGCCGGCGACCGGCGAGGGCAGATCGCCTCGCTCACCGAGGCCGGCCAGGCGACCCTGGTCCAACTGGCCCCGCTGCATGCCCGCACCGTCAAGTCGATGATGTTCGACCCGCTCAGCGACGCCCAGCTGGAGAACTTCAGCGACATCTGCGACACCGTTCTCGGCGGCAGCCCCGCCGACCCGGCCGAGGACGCCTGCGACCTGTCCGCCCCGGCCCACGACCCGTCGGCCGCGCGGGACGTCGAGGTCTGACCGACCCGCTCCACAACGCAGAACGCCGGCCCACCCTGGGGTGGACCGGCGTTCTGCGTGCTGGAGCCGCTGTGGGGAATCGAACCCCAGACCTTCTCATTACGAGTGAGATGCTCTGCCGACTGAGCTACAGCGGCGGCCTGATCAGTGTAGTCGGGACCGGACCGCGGCCCAAACCGTCACCGGGCCGGGCTCAGCCCATGGTCAGCCACTGGTCCCACGGGACGGCCCAGTCGTAGATGTCGCCGTCGGCGGACGAGAGCTGCACGCTGGTGCCGGTGACCTCCACCGGGTCGCCGTACATCGCGGTCTTGAAGTAGGCCTCGGCGTCCTCGGCGGACAGGTTGATGCACCCGTGACTGACGTTGGTGACGCCCTGCGCGTCGACGGTGTCCTGGTTCTGGTGGATGAACTCGCCGTTGTCGCTGATGCGGACGGCCCAGTGCTCGGTGACGTTGGTGTAGCCGTACTGCGGGTTACTCATCTTCGTCGTCTCCTGCATGTCGGAGACGACGTGGACGCCCGAGCGCGTGACCCGGTTGGGGTCGTTGATGATGTCGCCGTTGCCGTAGGAGGCGTTGTACGTGGCGACGGTCTGGCCGTCCTGCTGGACGACGATGTTGTGGGCGGTGGCGTCGGCCTTGACGACCTGGTTGCGGCCGATGGTGAAGTCGCTCGTCGCGCCGTCGCCGCCGAAGTAGTTGTCACCGAACGGCAGGCCGTAGATGTCGGACTCGACGTGCACCTTCGTGTTGGCCGGCCAGTACTCCCTCGGCCGCCAGTCCAGCGACGGGAACTGGTCGCCGTCGTGCCTGATCCACGCCCAGGCCCCCTCGACCTGCGGGTCGGTGGTGATCGTGACGTGCTTCATGATCTCGGCCTTCTCGGCGTCGGTCGTCGGCTTGTAGCCCAGATGCACGATGACGGGCGCGGCGACCCCGACCACGGCCCCGTCGCCCGGGGAGATCGACGTGGTGATCTGGTCGGTCGGGGTGACCGTCGTCCAGGTGCCGGAGATCTTCGTGGTGGCGCCGCCGGTACCGACCGCGGTCCCGGTGACGGTGTAGCTCTTGCCGTAGCCGAGGTCCTCGCCGACCGTCCAGGTGGTCCCGTCGGTCGACAGCGCGCCCTTCACCTGCACCCCGGCGGGGTTGGTGACGGTCACGTCCTTCAGGGTGCCGGAGCTGGTCGTCACCGACATCGGGGCCACCGGGGAGAGCCCCTTGCTGCCGAACGCGGGCGAGGCGGTCACGGTCGGTCCGGCCGGGGCGCTGCTCGACGCGGTGGTCGGGTCGCCGGCCGACGAGGGAGCAACAGCGCTGCTGGACAGCCCGCCGTTGTTCCCGGCCAGCGACGCCTCGGCGCCGGACAGGTTGTTGATGGAACCGGACGTGCAGGCCGTGAGGGCGACGAGAGCGCCCGCGGCCACCAGACCGACGAACCCGGAGCGCCGACGGCGCGCCGCCACCCCGCTGCGCAGCTGAACCACGATGAATGTCCTCCCGAAGAGCGGGCCGCTCGTGGATCGAGCGCGAACCCGGCGGGACCGCGTCATCGGCCACCGACCACCAGACGCCTGGCGGGCGGACTCGTTGGTCCCGGCGCCGGACTGCTGTGTCCGAGTGTGGGCCCGTGCGGACCTGGCGCTGCTCCATGATGGCGGAGATCGTTCGCCGTGCGAACCCTCTAACGGGTCAACCTGGTGTGATCCACAGCCTCGTCCGGTTCGCTTCGCACGTCACCCGCACGAAGAACGGGCCGGCGGATCACCCGATCCGCCGGCCCGTCCCCCACTCGACGGAGCTACTTGACCAGGTGGTTCCCGCGATACGCGAACTGCGACATGTCGAGCTGCTGCCGGGCCTGCATCCGGCTGCCGTCCGGGAAGAACCCGGTCTTGGTCAACGCCAACGTCATGGTGGCGCGGGCGGCGGCGTCGCCCAGCTCGTTGAGCGCCTGCGTGCTCAGGTTGGTGATGTCGTCACACGCCTGGTGGTAGCAGGCGTCGTACGCCTCGCCGGCGGTGCCGCCGAAGATCGTGGCCTCCTCCTCCGTCTTGACGCCCTCGGCCCCGGAGAACAGACCACCGGCCGGGATACCCGCCGCGATGAACGGCCCGTAGTCCGAGCGGCCGTCGAAATCGGTCGGCGCAGTGGCCAGGCCCTTGCCGGCGAACCAGTTGGCGAAGATCTCCTCGATCTGCGCGGAACCGGCCGGGCCGGACGGTCCGCCGGACGAGCCGTCACCGTCGTAGACGAAGCGCACGTAGTTCGGCGAGCCGAGCATGTCGAAGTTGAGGTTCGCGTAGATCTGCGCCAACTGGTCGTTGTTCAGCGAGTTGACGTAGTACTCCGAGCCCAGCAGCCCGCTCTCCTCCGCCCCCCAGAACGCGAACCGCAGTTTCTGACGCGGAGTGATCTTCAACTTGGACATCTGGACGGCGATCTCCAGGATCGTCGCCGTGCCGCTGCCGTTGTCGTTGATGCCGGGGCCCTCGGACACCGAGTCCAGGTGGGCACCGACGACGACCGTCTTCCCGGCGTCGCCCATCGTCGAGTCGGCGATGAGGTTCCAGGTGGTCTTGCGCTCGGTGACGACGTTCGCGGTGACGTTGACGGTCACCGCGCCGGCCCGGGCGGCCGCGACCAGGGCGGAGCCGTCGGCGTAGGACAGTGCGGCGGCCGGGATGGCGGCCGGCGCCCCGAGGGTGCCCTGGAAGACGTCGGTGCGACCGTCCTGGCCCTCGTTGAAGATCAGCGCCGCGTCGTAGCCCGCGGCCGCGGCGTTGGCGACCTTGGTGCCGAAGTCGCAGAAGCCGCGCTGGATGAGGGCCACCTGCGGCTGCGTGGTGCTGGCGGGGGTGAAGTCGGATGCGCTGCAGCCGGACGTGGTCGACCCGGGATTGCCCGGCGGGATGGCGATCGTCTTCGCCGGTACGACGGTGCCGGTGACGTTGCCGGCGCCCGAGTACTCCAGGACCGCGGTCTCGTACTCACCCGGCGTCGGGCTGACCTGGGTGACCGAGGTGCCGTTGTCGGTGAACGAGCTGAAGGTGAACGGCTGCGTCACCGTGCTGTACCCGGCCGCCTGCAGGGTCGAGCGCACGTACCGCAACGACTGCCGATAGCCCTCGGTGCCCGAGGCCCGGGTGCCGCCGTTCTGGTTCGCGATGCGCTGCAGCACCCGCTCGTGGCTGAGGATGCCGTTGACGGTCACCGCCTTCTCCAGGCGGGTGGTGTTCACCGTGTCGACCGCTGCTGCCGTACTCACCGGGACCACCATCGTCCCGGCCACCAACGCCGTGATCACCGCACCGGCGAGGGTTCTCCGTCGTCCGCCCAAGGCACGCCTCCAGGTCTGCTCCCCGACGGGGTCCGCACCGGGTGACGGCGCTGTGGAGACCGACCGCGGGAGGTGCCGTCCGACAGTGATCGAACGGTCACCGAAAGCACGTACCTGACGGGCTTACCTCACTCCCCCGGGGGCCGCCAGTCGATGTCAGTTGCGCAGCGCGAAGTTCATCCGGTCAGACCTGTGGGATGCACGTGAAATTCCTGCCCGTGCGGTGCGTGTCCGCCACTCTTCAGGGCATCGGTCGTCGCAACGCATTCACGTGGTTGTCGGGTTCAGCGACTGTCGTAGGCCTTGCGAGCCGAACACACCGAGGCCTTCGTACACACCTGACGGGACCCGTCCGCGGCCAGCTTGATGACCACGGAGTCCGTCGGTACCGAATGGCCGATCACCCGACCCGGACCCAACGGCGACTCGACGTCCTCCCCCACCGCTGGGGCCGTGGCCTTGAACTCCTGGTACAGCGGGTGCTCGTACTTCAGACAGCACATCAACCGGCCGCAGGCCCCGGAGATGCGCATCGGATTGGCCGGCAGGTCCTGATCACGGGCCGTCTGAAGGGTGATCGGCTCGTAGTCCCGCAGGAACGTCGAGCAGCAGGTGTCCCGCCCACACGACCCGATCGTGCCGGTGACGCGGATGGCGTCGCGAGCGGTGAGCTGACGCAACTCGATGCGGCTGTCCAGGGTGGCCGACAGGTCGCGCAGCAGCGACCGGAAGTCGACGGTGTCCGGTGAGGTGTAGTAGATGACGACGCGGCCGGTCGCCTCCTGGGGATCGACGGCCAGCACCTTCATCGGCAGCCCGTGCTCGCGGATCAACCGCCGGCTGGCCACGAGCGCCCGCGCCTTGGCCTTGCGCAACCGGGCCGCGGCCACCAGATCGGCCTCGTCGGCCATTCCGAGCAGCGTCGGGAACCCGTCGGTGTCCTCGGCGGAGTACTCGGCCGCCCAGACGACCTGGGCCACCACCGGGCCGTGGTCGGTCGGCAACAGCACCCGGTCTCCGACCTCCGGCGCCAGACCCCCCGGGTCCGCGTAGTGCAGCTGCCCGTTGGGGGCGAAGGTCACCGCGCACAGCATGCCCATAGGCAGCGACGCTACCCCGGTTCGCCGGGTATCCGCCGGTGAGCGCCCGGTCAGCCCCGGGCCACCGCCACCGACTGCCGACCGCCCACCGGGCCCGAGAACAGGGCCATCATCATCGCCTCGACCGCGATCTGCGGTTTGACGTTCATCTCGATGGCCTCCCGGCAGGCCAGCACCGCGTCCAGCCGGTGCAGCGCCCCGACCGACCCGACCCGGGCCGCGGCCACCCGGATCTCGGTGTCGACGTCCGGGTTCAGCAGGGCCTCCGTGCTGCCCAGGCTGACCGCGAGGACGTCCCGGAAGAAGCCCGACAGGTCGACCAGCGCCCGGTCCAGCACGTCCCGTTCGGTCCGGGTCGAGCGGGACTTCTGCCGCCGCTCCAGCTCCTTGACCACCCCGGCCGTCCCGCGGGCCGCGCCGACCGCCCCCTTACCGGTCCCGCCGGCGCCCAGCGCGGTCTTCAGTTCCTCCAGCTCCGCGCCGTCCCGCCGCTGCGAGACCGCGGTGGCCTCGGCCTTCGCGGCGGACAGCAGATCGGCGGCCTCGGCGAAGACGTCCCCGATGCTCCGCACGGCGGCGGGGATGGCGAGCACCCGGCGGCGCTGCTCGCGCGCCGTCTCGTCGGTCGCCAACCGACGGGCCCGCCCGACGTGCCCGGCCGACACCGACGCCGCCCACTGCGCGGTGGGCGCGTCGATGAAGTCCCGACGCACGAGCACCTCGGCGATCGACTCCGCCGACGGCTGCCGCAACGACAGCACCCGGCAGCGCGACCGGATGGTCACCGACACGTCGTCGGGGTGGGTGGACGGCGCGCACAGCAGGAACACCGTCTGCGGGGACGGCTCCTCGACCGCCTTGAGCAGCGCGTTGGACGCCCCCTCGGTCAGCCGGTCGGCGTCCTCGATGAGCACGATCTGCCAGCGGCCCGTCGCCGGCCGCCGGGCCGCGAGCTGGACCACCGCCCGCATTTCCTTCACCGAGATCGTCAGGCCCTCAGGGGTGACGGCGCGGACGTCGGCGTGGGTGCCGGCCAGGACGGCGTGACAGTGCGAGCACACGCCGCAACCGCGGTCCGGGCACTGCAGGGCGGCCGCGAACGCCCGAGCCGCCACCGAACGGCCCGACCCGGGCGGGCCGGTGAACAGCCACGCGTGGGTCATCGCCGCGGTCGGCACCGCCGTGTCGCCGCCCGCCGCCGCGACCGCGTCGGTCAGTTCGGCGATGGCCTCCGGCTGCCCCACGACGTCCCGGAAGACCGGGGCACCGTGCTGGCCGCTCATCGAGCCTCCCCGCCCGGGGCGGGGTCGTCCGGCAACGGCCGGGCCAGCGCGACCAGCGAGTCGAGCCGGCCCGCGTTGCCGGGGGCGACCGGACTGGTGACGACCCGCGTGATCACCAGCCCCGCCCGGGCCGCCAGCACCCGCAGCGTGTCCGGGGTGAAGTGCCAGATGTGCTGCTCGGGCTTGAGGGTCCACCATCGGGAGCGCAGCGCGCGGGCCGGCAGGCTGGCGAAGGACGGCACGGACAGCGCCGCGAGGGCGTCGGGCCCCGACATCCGCTGGCGCACCTGCGTCAGGAACGCCAGCGGGTCGGGCACGTGCTCAAGCGTGTCCCAGAAGCAGACGACGTCCGCCGGCTCGGGGTTCGGGTCGTCGGCCAGCTGACCGGCGAAGACGTCCAGGCCCAGGCGATCCCGGGCGTGGGCCACGCCCGTCCGGGACAGCTCGATCCCCCGGGCCTGGTAACCGGCGTCGCGGGCGGCGGCCAGGAAGTGGCCGTAGCCGCTGCCGATCTCCAGCAACCGTGCCGGCGGCGGGACCTGCGCGGCCAGCAACGCCAGCCGCCCGGCCGTCCAGGTCCGCTGCAGCAGCATCGCCGGAGACCACCGCGACGTGCCGTAGACGGTGTCGTCGAAATACGCCGGCTCGTCGTACAGCCGCTGCAGCGCCTCGGCCGTCAACCGGGGCGAGACGAACACCAGCGCGCACCGGGGGCACCGGACGACCGCGAACGGCGCCTGTTCGTACAGCGGGGCGCCGGGTTCCCCGCACAGGCAGCAGACCACCGGCTCGACATCCGCGGCCGACCACCCGGCCGCGGCGCCGTGACCGGCACCGGTCGGACCATCGGGTGTCGCGCTCATCGGTTGCCCTCGTCTCGTCACGGCACGCGGGCATCCACCCGGTGCGGCCGGTCGGACCGGCGCGGCCACCGTACCGGGCGGAACCGACAATCAGGTTTCGACGACCCCGGGTGGCGTCAGAGGCCCGACGTCACCGGCCCGGCCCCGGCGGCCGTCGCGGACGGGTCGAGCAGCGCGCCGGGGCGCAGCAGACCGCGCTGCCGCAGTACCGACTCCAGGCGCAGCCGCACCTCCTGGGTGAGCTGCTCACCGTCGCCGGACGGGGCCGTGACCAGCAGATACCGCTCCGGGGCGTAGGACGCGCGGTCCCGGTAGGCCTGCTCCGCGTCGACCAGGTCGTGGTGGCCGGCGTCGGGGGACGAAGCCGCGGGCACCCGCTCGGGCTCATCCGGGGCGTCGGCCGCTGCGCGGGCTCGGGGGTCGGCCGGCTCCACGACCAGGGACAGGTCGGCCCGCAGGCCCGCGACGGCCCACTGGGCGATCCGGCCCAGTTCCTGCTCGTCGACGCCGAGGGTGCGGTACCGGACGACGGCGGCATCGATGAAGCCCTCGCAGACGACCACCGAACTCTCGTCGAGCGCCGGGACGATCCGGTCGGCGGTCAGATCGGCCAGGTCGGCCATCGCCCGCAAGGCGTCCGCGGGATGGTCCTCGAGATACCCGGCCGGGCCCGGGGGCGCCGGCGGGGTCGTGGAGGACACCCGGACGGCGTCGACGCCGTCCGCGCGCAACGCGGCGGTGACGGCCATGGCGTACCGGTGCACGACGTCCGGGTCCGGACCCTCCACCGCCAGCAGGACCCCGGGGTGCTGGTCGGGGTTCTCCCACAGCTTGGTCCCCCGCCGGAACAGCTTGCGCCGGACCTGCGCGGTCAACCCGCCGATCTGCTGACCGGCGATGGCGCTGACCCCCACGGCCAGCAGCCCGCCGACCGCCAGCACGATGCCCGGGCCGGTCACCACGAACCGGAAGTCGCCGACGCTGATGAGGTGCGATCCGACCGCCCCGGCCAGCACCGGGCCGACGGCGATGCTGCCGAGCAGGGTGATGCGCACCGAGGACATCACGAAGGCGAAGACCCGCCCGCGGAGCTGGTCGGAGACCTCCTGGCCGATCATCGTGAAGCCGGTGATCCAGGCGATGCCGCCGAACAGCCCCATGACGGTGGCCGTGATGACCGCCCCCAGGAAGTCCTGCAGGACGCTCATCACGATCAGCGCGGCGCCCGCGCCGCCGATCGCCGGGGTGAAGATCATTCGCCGGGGCACGGTGGGCAGCACCTTCGGGCCGACCAGCATGCCCAGGGCCACGCCCGTGAACACCGAGCCGAACAGGATCGCGTACCCGGAGTTGCCGGCGCCGAGGGTCGCGACGTACGCCTGCGCCACACCGACGATGAGCCCGCCGGCGCCGAACGCGCCGAGGATGCCGATGTAGACCGAGCGCATCAGCCGGCTGTGACGGACGAAACGGATGCCCTCGGCGATCAGGGACAGGATGTTGTCCGACGTGTTCCGCTCGCCCACGAAGGCCGGGATCATCCGCCGCGAGGTGAAGACGACGCCGGCCGAGATCCAGTAGCTGACCGCGTTCAGGCCCAGGGCGATGTCGATGGCCAGCGTGTTGGTGCCACCGCTGATCAGGGCACTGCCGGTGTCCTCGATCGTCGGGGTGCCGAAGAACGAGGCCAGCGTCGACAGCAGCACGAAGATCACCGAGGCGACGGGGATCATCCCGTAGATCGAGACCGAGTTCAGCTGGTTGGCCACGGCCAGCCGTTCGCGCGGCACGATGTTGACCCACAGCGTCTGCTTGGCCGGGGTGGAGAACAGGCCGATCGCCTCGGCGATGAACTGGGCGGCCAGCAGCCACCACAGCGACGGGAAGATGACGATCGAGGCGTAGAGCAGGCCGGCCAGGGTGTCGCAGGCGACGGCCACCTTGCGGCGGTCGACCTTGTCGACCAGGGCGCCGGCCACCGCTCCGAGCAGCAGGTCGGGGAGCAGCCGGACCAGCAGGACGCCCGAGACCGCCGCGCCCTGAGCGAGGTTCGACGTGTCGCGCGTCAGGTAGGCGGCCAGCGCGGTGGTGGCCAGCAGGGCCAGCCAGTCGCCCAGGCTGGAGAGGGCGATCGCCGCCCACATGCGCCGGAAGATCGGGATGCGCAGCAGCACGGCCAGCGAGTTGTCGCCCGGGGCCCGCCCCCGCCGACCGCGACGACCGGATTCGTCTCCCACGGGACTGATCACCGGCTGGGTGTCGCCGGCTCCGACGCCGTCGGGCGACGGCGACTCCGGACGCCCGGGGTCGCCGGGATCGGATCCGGGCACGGGGCGGTTCACCGGTCCAGCAGGGAACGCACGAGGTCGACGATGCCGGCGGCCAGGCCCGACCCGAAGAGGAAGAGGACGGCGAAGACGAACAGCACGAAGATCAGCGTGGAGTTCGGGCGGCGGCGTTGCCCGTAGGCGGTGCGCCCGTCGGCCGTCCGGCCGGACGTACCGGCCGTCCGGGGAGCCGGGGGCCGCTGGCGGTCGGTCCCGGTCGGCAGGAACGGGGTGGCCGCCGCGGCGAATCTGCCGGAGTCCCGGGCCTGCCGGATGAAGTCGCGGGCGGTGGTCCCGCCGGACGACCAGCCGGTGCCCGCTCGCGGGTCCTGGGTGTACCGGCTCGGGGCCGATGGCGCGGTCCGGGCGGCGGACGCATTCTGGCGAGGGGCCTGCGGCGCCCGGCGGGCCGGGGCTCGGCGGGCGGCGGTGGGCGCCGGGGCCGGGGCGGGGGGACGCCGGGCCGCTGCGTGCGGTGCCGTCGGGCCGGTGGTCACCGGACGGATCGCCACAGGGACGGTGACCCGGGGCGGGAGGGCGCCGGGGTCGGTGGCGCTCAGGGCGTCCGGGAAGACCTCACCGGGCGCGGCCAGTCCGCCGAGGTCGGCGGGCCAGGGGCCGGGTTCGGCCATCCCATCGGCGCCGGACAGAGCGTCGGTGAACCCGTTCGAGCCGGGAGTGCGGGGCCGCCGACGACCGCCGCCGCGACCGTCGACCGGTACGACGGTGGCCGCGCCGTCGAGTCCACCGAGCGCCGTCATGTCCCCGATGGTAGGCGGGGGCTCCACCGAGAACAGCTGACCACTCCGACGAGGATCCCGTTCGGGGCCGATTCACGATGGGCGTCGGCCCGGCCGTTCGTTGTGGCCGGGCCGCGCGGCTGCGCTGCCTCGGCGATCAGTTGGACTCCCCGTCCGACGCGGCGGCCGCCTTGCGGCGGGTGGCCGTCGCCGTGCCGGCACGCCCGGTGCCCGTCTTGGCCGTCGTCTTGCGGGCGGCCGTCTTGGTCCCCGTTGCCTTCGTCGTGGTCGATTTGGCCGCCGTCTTGGCCGGCGCCCGGCGGGTCGTCGTCTTCTTGGGGGCGGCCCGACGGTCGGCCAGCAGTTCGGACGCCCGCTCGTCGGTCAGGGTCTCGACGGCGTCGCCCTTGCGCAGCGATGCGTTGGTCTCGCCGTCCGTGACGTATGGCCCGAACCGACCGTCCTTGATCACCATCGGCTTGTCGGTCGCCGCGTCCTTGCCCAGTTCCCGCAGCGGCGCCGCGGCCGCCGACTGCCGACCGCGGGTCTTGGGCTGCGCGTACAGCGCGAGCGCCTGCTCCAGCGTGTAGCTGAACAGCTCGTCCTCGGTGGCCAGCGACCGCGAGTCGGTGCCCTTCTTCAGGTACGGCCCGTACCGGCCGTTCTGGGCGGTGATCTCCTCGCCCGACGCCGGGTCGGCGCCGACGACGCGCGGCAGGGTGAGCAACTTGAGCGCGGTCTCGTGGTCGATGGTCTCCAGCGACATCGACTTGAACAGCGACGCCGTCTTCGGCTTCACCGCGTTCTTACCGGTCGTCGGGGTGCCCTCGGGGAGCACCTCGGTGACATACGGGCCGTAACGGCCGTCCTTGGCGACGATCGGGTAGCCGGTGTCGGGGTTGACGCCCAGCTCCCGGTCCCCCGCCTCGGCCTGTGCGAAGAGCGTGTCGACGGTCTCCGCGGTCACTTCGTCGGGGGCCAGGTCCTCCGGCAGGTTGGCCCGCTCGGTCAGCGGCGGCCCGTCCGGATTCTCCGGGTTGGGGCCGAGGACGCGTTCCAGGTAGGGGCCGTACCGGCCGACCCGGACGACGACCGTCCGGCCCTGCTCGTCGGTGAGGATCGGCAGCGAGTTGACCTCGCGGGCGTCGATGTCCTCGAGCCGGTCGCCGACCAGCTTCTTCAGACCCCCGCTGTCGGCGATGGAACCGGTCGCGCCGGCGCCGTTCTTGGTGTCCGACCCCTCGCTGCCGAGGTCGCCGCCACCGAAGTAGAACGAGTTCAACCAGGCGGTCCGGCCGAGCCGGCCGCCGGCGATGTCGTCGAGCTGGTCCTCCATGGCCGCGGTGAAGTCGTAGTCGACGAGCTGCGGGAAGTGCCGCTCGAGCAGGCCGACGACGGCGAACGCGATCCAGGACGGGACGAGCGCCTGGCCCTTGCGCCAGACGTACCCGCGGTCGGTGATGGTGCGGATGATCGAGGTGTACGTTGACGGCCGGCCGATGCCGTGTTCCTCCATGGCCTTGACCAGCGACGGCTCGGTGTAGCGGGCCGGCGGCAGGGTCACGTGGCTGGACGGGATCAGGTCCCGGGTGTCGAGCGCCTGCCCGACCGTCAGGTTCGGCAGCCGTCGCTCGGCGTCGTCGGCCTCCCCGCCGGCCTCGGCGTCGACGGTCTCGACGTACGCCCGCAGGAACCCGGGGAAGGTGATGGTGCGCCCCGAGGCCGCGAACCCGGCCGTCCGCGCGGTGGGCTCGGTGGTGGTGGACTCGATGCGCAGCGACAGCGTGAGGCCGCGGGCGTCGACCATCTGCGAGGCGATGGTGCGCTGCCAGATCAGCTCGTACAGCCGGAACTCGTCGCCGGACAGCTCCCGGGCGACCTGGCCGGGGGTCCGGAAGTCGTCGCCGGCCGGACGGATGGCCTCGTGGGCCTCCTGCGCGTTCTTGACCTTGCGGGTGTACTGCCGCGGCGACGGCGGGACGTAGTCGTCGCCGTAGAGCTGACGGGCCTGGCGGCGGGCGGCGTCCAACGCGGTCTGGCTCAGCGTCGTCGAGTCGGTCCGCATGTAGGTGATGTAGCCGCCCTCGTAGAGCCGCTGGGCGGTGCGCATCGTCCGCTCGGAGTTGAAGCCGAGCTTGCGACCGGCCTCCTGCTGCAGCGTCGAGGTCATGAACGGCGCATACGGCTTGCGGGTGTACGGCTTCTCCTCCGAGGAGGTGACCGTGGCCGGGCGGTCGGCCAGGGCGGTGGCCAGGCCACGCGCGCCCGCCTCGTCGAGCAACTGCACACCGGCGTCCACCGACGCCTTCTTCAGCTGCCCGGTGCGCTCGTCGAAGTCGCGGCCGACGGCGATGCGGTTGCCGTCGACGGTCTGCAGGGCGGCGGTGAAGGTGCTGTCCTGCCCGGTCGGCGCGAACGTGGCGTCCAGACCCCAGTAGGTGCCGCTGCGGAAGGCCATCCGGGCCCGTTCGCGGTCGACGACCATCCGGGTCACGACGGACTGCACCCGGCCCGCCGACAGCTTCGGCATGACCTTCTTCCACAGCACCGGCGAGACTTCGTAGCCGTACAGCCGGTCGAGGATGCGGCGGGTCTCCTGGGCGTCGACCAGGTCGTTGTTCAGCTCACGGGGCGACTCGGCGGCGGCCCGGATCGCGGCCTCGGTGATCTCGTTGAAGACCATCCGCTTGACCGGCACGGTCGGCTTGAGGGTCTGCAGCAGGTGCCAGGCGATGGCCTCGCCCTCGCGGTCCTCGTCGGTAGCCAGATAGAGCTCGTCGGCCTCGGCGAGCAGCGACTTGAGCTTGGCGACCTGGCTCTTCTTCTCCGGGGAGACGATGTAGAGCGGCTCAAAGCCCTGGTCGGTGTTGACCCCGAGCCGGGCCCACGGCTCGCCCTTGTACTTGGCGGGCACGTCGGCGGCGCCGCGCGGCAGGTCCCGGATGTGCCCGGACGAGGAGTCGACGATGTAGCCGTCACCCAGGTAGGCGGCGATCTTGCCGACCTTGCTGGGGGACTCCACGACGACGAGTCGCGTGGGGCGGTCGGAGCCGCCCGACCGCCTGGTCTTGGCTGGGGCCATTTCGATGTCCGTCCTTGTCGCCACTGCCCACGGGAACCCGGCCACGGGGGCCGGTCGGCGCCTCCGACCGGGCCGATGGGTTCGGCGGCGGAGCCGCAACGGGACGATTCACCCCGCCACCGGGGCGTCCGCTGCAGGATGCCACACACAACCACCCGACCCGACCGACACCGCGCGGTGACCGCGCCGTCACGGGGGTGAACCGGCGGCGCGCATGATCTCGCGGTAGCGGTCGATGAGGGCCGCCGGCGGCCGGCCCGAGGCCAGGTCGGGGGCGAGCAGCGCGTGGGCGGCGGCGGGATCGTGGACCTCCCAGTGCCGACGGCGCCATCCGCGCAGCAGTTCGTCGGCGGGCACCGGGCGGAGCGCCGCGCGCACCGCGGGATGGTCGACGCCGAGCGCGAGCGCTCGGTGCAGCAGCAGGTCGAGATGCGCACCGACCGTGTGCAGGTCCTCGGCGGAACAGCCGCCGGTGGCCACCAGATCGGTCCCCCGGGTCAGATACCCGGGCACCGACCGGTCCGGGTGCACGAACAGCTGCAGGAACAGTCGGTGCCGCAGGTCCCACCAGGGGTCCACCGACCCGGACGGATCGTCGGCCCAGGCCTCGTACCAGCCGAACGTCGAGATGCTCCGGGTTCGCCAGAACTGGGCGTCGCGCACCTGGGCGCGGTAGAGGTTGTGGAACGTCAGCCACAGGCCGGCTCCGGTTCCGGTTCCGACGATGAGGATCGAGCCCGGCTGGAAGAAGAGGATCGTCGCCCAGGCCACTGTGTCGGAGTCCGAATACAGGCCGGTCGCCCACCAGAGGCCCCAGATGAACAGCGAGACCGCAACCACGATGAGCGCCGTGGTCAGCCAGTACCACTGCCGTCGGCGGTGCAGCCGGACCCGGAGGTCGTCCACGGGGTGCACCCTGGACCCCGGCGCGGCCCCGGGTACCGCGACCGTCGTCCCGTCCTGATCCACGTCTGCTCCGTCCGCCTGCCGGCGGGGTCGTCCGACCGGGCGAGCGAACGGTAACGAGCGTGGCGGGCGGGCAGAAACCGTCGAGCGGCCCTGTGGACAACCCGCCCGCATGGGGATACACGCAGTCCGCCGGACGACGGTTGTCGCGCGGTTTCCTCAGTGGATGGCGGGCGGGAACGCTCCGGGCGGCGCCTCCGGCGGCGCGCTGCCCACCAGCTCGGCGAGCCGCTGGCAGCGCCGGTGACCGACGATGCGGATGGCGGGGGAACGGGTGCGTGACCCGACCAGCGAGCCGGTGATCCCGGCCGCCGAGCAGGCGGCGGCCAACCCCACGTGGGTGTCCACGGCGTCCGGGTCCAGGCCGAGCAGATAGCCGACGTCGGCCGGCCGCCCGGACGTGATGACCCAGCAGCGCAGCAGACCGGCGGTCAGCCGCAGGTCGTCGGGCAGCGTCTTGATGGATCGTTGGGTCCACCGGCGGGCCAGCTCGTCCAGGTGCGGGGCCTGCTCGAGCCGCAGCTCCCAGCTGCGACCGTCGTCGTCCCCGACGGGCTCGTCGCGCGCGGTCGGCGCCGCCAGATCCGGCGGGGCCCCGGCGGGCAGGATCTCCACGTCCCGGACCCGGCACTCCCGCTGCAGCGCCTCCAGGCGCCACCGGGCGTCGACGACGACAGACAGGCGCGCACCGCCGGGGCTGGGCGCGATCCGCCCCGGCCCGGCCAGCAGACCGGCCAGGTCGTCGGGTTCGGGTGGGGTCAGGTCGGCGGAGAACAGCGACAGCTGGTTGTCCCGTTCGGCCTCGGCCCGGCTGACGACGATGGCTTCGGCCCGGGTGAACAGCCCGGGTTGCCGCGCGTCGGCGCTCATCGCCGCCCTCCCTTCTCGCCACTCCCGGCGGGGCCGGGGATCGTCGGATGCCGTCGCGGCCGCCGCCCATCTGCGAGCGTGCCCCGGGCCGTGGGCGCCGGCCGGTCGCCGTGGAGCGGGATTACCCCATCGGAGGGGCGGCGACACGACTGACCGGCCCGGGGCGCTCCCCCGGGCCGGTCAGCTCGTGTCGTCCGATGGTGCCGACCGGTCAGGCCGGCTGCGGCTGGTCGGCGTGCAGTGCCGATGCCCGGCGCTTGGACACGACGACCGCGGCGATGATGATCACCAGGGCGACCGCGGCGATGGCGTACCGGATGCCCTCGTTCGCTCCGGACCCCACGGTGAGGGTCACGACGGCCGGGGCGATGAGCACCGACACCAGGTTCATGACCTTCAGCAGCGGGTTGATGGCCGGGCCGGCGGTGTCCTTGAACGGGTCGCCGACGGTGTCGCCGATGACGGTGGCCTCGTGGGCCGGGGAGCCCTTGCCGCCGTGCCGGCCGTCCTCGACGATTTTCTTCGCGTTGTCCCACGCACCGCCGGAGTTGGCCAGGAAGACGGCCATCAGCGTGCCGGTGGCGATGGTGCCGGCCAGGTAGCCGGCCAGCGGACCGACACCCAGGCCGAAGCCGACGGCGATGGGAGCGAAGACGGCGAGCAGGCCGGGGGTGGCCAACTCCCGCAGCGAGTCGCGGGTGACGATGTCGACGACCTTGCCGTACTCCGGCTTGGTCGTGCCCTCCATGATCCCGGGGATGTCGCGGAACTGACGTCGCACCTCGTAGACCACCGCGCCGGCCGCCCGGGACACCGCATTGACCGCGAGACCGGAGAAGAGGAAGACGACGCAGGCGCCGAGGAGCATGCCGACCAGGGTGGCGGGCGACACGACGTTCGCGGTGAAGACCTCGATGGCCTCGCCGGCCGTGACCATGGCCTGCAGGATCGCGTCGGAGTAGGAGCCGAACAGCGCGGTCGCCGCCAGTACGGCGGTCGCGATGGCGATGCCCTTGGTGATGGCCTTGGTGGTGTTGCCGACGGCGTCCAGCTCGGTGAGGATCTGCGCGCCCTGCTCGGACACCTCGCCGCTCATCTCGGCCACGCCCTGGGCGTTGTCGGAGACCGGGCCGAAGGTGTCCATGGCGACGATGACGCCGACGGTGGTGAGCAGACCGCAGCCGGCCAGCGCGATCATGAACAGCGCCACGATGAGGGACCCCGAGAGCAGGAACGCGCCGTAGACGGCTCCCGCGATGACCAGCGCGGTGTACACGGCCGACTCGAACCCGACCGAGATACCGGCCAGCACGACGGTGGCCGCGCCGGTCAGCGAGGCGTCGGCCACGTCGTTGGTGGGCTTGGTCTCGGTGCCGGTGAAGTAGCCGGTGAGCCAGAGGATGACCGCGGCCAGCACGATGCCGATGATGACGGCGATGAAGGCGATCAGTGCCGGGTTGCCGGTCTCGTTCGCGACCGCGGCGACGCCGAGGTCGGCGAAGCTGCCGGGCAGGTAGACGAAGGCGGCGACCCCGCACAGCACGGCCGAGATGACGGCCGAGATGTAGAAGGACCGGTTGATGGTCGTCAGTCCGGCCTCGCCGGCCCGTGGCTTGGTGATGTAGACGCCGATGATGGCGGTCAGCACGCCGATGGCCGGGACGATCAGCGGGAAGATCAGGCCCTTGGCCCCGAAGGCGGCGCTGCCCAGGATGAGCGAGGCGACCAGGGTCACCGCGTACGACTCGAAGAGATCGGCGGCCATGCCCGCGCAGTCACCGACGTTGTCGCCCACGTTGTCGGCGATGGTGGCGGCGTTGCGGGGGTCGTCCTCGGGGATGCCCTGTTCGACCTTGCCGACCAGGTCGGCGCCGACGTCGGCGGCCTTGGTGAAGATGCCGCCGCCGACCCGCATGAACATGGCGAGCAGGGCGGCGCCGAACCCGAAGCCCTCGAGCACCTTCGGCGCTTCGCCGGTGTAGACGAGCACGACGATGGCGGTGCCGAGAAGGCCGAGGCCGGTGGTGGCCAGGCCCACGGTGCCGCCGGTGCGGAACGCGATCCGCATGGCCGCGTCCCGTCCCCCGGGCTCGTTGGCGGCGGCGGCGACCCGGACGTTGGCCCGGGTGGACAGCCACATGCCGAGGTAGCCGATCGCGGCCGAGAAACCGGCGCCGACCAGGAAGAAGATCGACCGGCCGATCCGCTCGCCGGTGGTGTTCGCGGGCAGCACGAACAGCAGGGCGAAGACGATGACGACGAAGATGCCGAGGGTGCGGAACTGTCGTCCGAGGTAGGCGGCCGCGCCCTCCTGGACGGCTTCGGAGATCTCCCGCATCTTCGGTGTGCCCTGACCGGCGGCCAGTACCCCGGCGCGCAGGACGAAGGCGATGACCAGGGCGACGAGGGCGATCACCCCCACGGCGATCACGATGCCCTGATCGCTCCCACTGAGGGTCAGGTCGGCGGCGGCAGCGGTGTGTGTCGTCGTCGCGGCAAGAGTTGTAGTCATCGAACTCCCGATCCCTGCATGCACAGTCGTGAAAGTCCGGTCACAACATGCGGGACCGGCGTTGGTCGACACGTGTCGCCGCGGTTGCTCACGGCGTGACGCATCGCACTGTATGTCACCTCTCACGAAGTTCTCAGCAGCTGGTCCGACACGCGCTGCGCGCGTCGGATGGCGCCGTAATGCCGCTGGTCAAGCGGTAGTCTTCGGACAACCGAGCGGGGCGTGCCGGCTGCTGACGGCGCCCGCCACGAATGGCTGAATCGATCAAAGAGGCTGATAGGTGACCTCCGTCACATCCGGCGTGCTGCATACCGAGTTCCTGGCCGCGCGGGCCGGCGAGCCGGTGTCGTGGCCCGAGTGGGTGCCGGCCGAGCTGCGGGCCGCCTGCGCGCGCCGCGGGGTCATCGCCCCCTGGTCGCACCAGGCGGCCACCGCTGACCTCGCCGCGTCGGGCCGGGACGTGGTGGTCAGCACCGGTACGGCCTCGGGGAAGTCGCTGGGCTACCAGCTGCCGGTGCTGGCGGCGGCCATGGCCGACCCGCGGACCTGTTCGCTGTACCTGTCGCCGACCAAGGCCCTGGCGGCCGATCAGCTGGCGTCGTTGGTCGGGTTCGAGCTGCCGGGGGTGCGTCCGGCGCGCTACGACGGCGACACCACCACCGATGAACGCGACTGGGCGCGGGCGCACGGGAACGTGCTGCTGACCAACCCGGACATGCTGCACCGCGGGATCCTGCCGCAGCACGGACGCTGGTCGCGGGTGCTGCGGCGCCTGCGGTACGTGGTGCTGGACGAGTGCCACGCCTACCGCGGGGTGTTCGGTGCGCACGTGGCCCTGACCCTGCGGCGGCTGGTGCGGCTGGCCCGCCGGTACGGGTCGGATCCGGTCTTCGTGCTGGCGTCGGCGACCGCGGCCGACCCGGCCGGAGCGGGGCGGCGGTTGACGGGGCGACCCTGTGTGGCGGTGACCGCCGACGGCGCCCCCCGCCCGGCGTCGACATTCGTCCTGTGCGAGCCGCCGGCCCTGGACGGTGTCGCCGGGGAGAACGGGGCGCCGATCCGCCGATCGGCCGGGACGCACGCCGCGCACGTGATGGCCGATCTGGTCGCGGCCGGCACCCGCACGCTGACCTTCGTCCGGTCGCGGCACGGCGCCGAGACCACGGCGGTCACCGCCGGCCGACTGCTCGACGAGGCCGTCGGATCCGCCGCGGGCCGGGTCGCCGCCTACCGGGGCGGTTACCTCGCGGAGGACCGACGGGCGCTGGAACGGGCTCTGGCCAGCGGCGAACTGCTCGGCCTGGCCTCCACCAACGCCCTGGAACTGGGCATCGACATCGCCGGCCTGGACGCGGTCGTCCTGACGGGCTGGCCGGGGACGCTCGCGTCCCTCTGGCAGCAGGCCGGACGGGCCGGGCGGCGCGCCGCACCGGAGCCGGGACGGCCGGACCCGATGGCCGTCTTCGTCGCCCGGGATGATCCGCTGGACACCTATCTCGTCCACCACCCGGAGCGCATCTTCGGCCGGCCGGTGGAGGCCGCGGTCTTCGACCCGGCCAACCCTTACGTGCTCGGCCCCCATCTGGCCTGCGCGGCCGCCGAACGGCATCTCACCGAGGACGACCTCGAACTGTTCGCCACCCCCGGGCTGTCCGGGGCCGAGCAGGCGGCCGCCGTGCAGGCGGTGCGGGCGGTGGTCACCGACCTGGTGGCCCGCCGGATCCTGCGCCGCCGACCGGCCGGCTGGTTCTGGGCCGAACCGGGCAGCCCCGCCGAACGGGTCGACCTGCGCGGCGGTGGGGGCGGCCAGGTGGCGATCGTCGAGGGCGAGTCCGGCCGTCTGCTCGGCCACGTCGACGTGGGCCGGGCGCCCTCCCAGGTCCACCCGGGTGCGGTGCACCTGCACCAGGGCGAGTCGTACGTGGTCGACGACATGGACCTGGTCGACGGGGTGGCGTTCGTGCACCGGGCGAGCCCGCCGTGGACCACGGTGGCCCGTTCGATCTCCAGCGTCGACCTGACCGACCCGTCGGCCGCCCGGACGTTGACCGGCGGCATCCGGGTCGGCTACGGCCCGGCCCGGGCCACCGGTCAGGTTGTCGGCTACCTGCGCAAACGGTCCGATGGCGAGCTCATCGACGCGGTGCCGTTGGACATGCCGGCGCACGCCCTGGACACCCGGGCGGTCTGGTATTCGATCCCCGAGGACGTGCTGTTGGCGGCGGGTCTGGACGAGGGCGAGATCCCCGGTGCGTTGCATGCGGCCGAGCATGCGGCCATCGGCCTGCTCCCCCTGTTCGCCGGGTGCGATCGATGGGACATCGGCGGTCTGTCCACCGCGCGGCATCCCGATACCGGCGATCCGACCGTCATCGTCTACGACGGGTATCCGGGCGGGGCGGGCTTCGCCGAACGGGGCATGGCCGTTCTGGCCGACTGGCTGGCGGCCGTCCGCGACCTCGTGCGTGACTGCCCGTGCGAGCGCGGCTGTCCGTCCTGCGTGCAGTCGCCGAAATGCGGCAACGGCAACAACCCGCTGTCCAAGACCGGCGCGCCGGTGGTCCTCGATCTGGTGCTGCAGTCCCTCGCCCTGGAGACCGATCTGCGCTCGACCGGGGCGACGGTGCGGGCCTGACCGTTCCGGCGGCCAGGTCACGGTGCATCCGGGACCGCGTCGTCGCCGGACCCGCCCGCGGCGCGGACCCCGACGTCCGACACCGGGCCGGCCTGGGCCCGTCCGTCGGCGGAACCGTCGACCGGCCCGACCCGGACGTCGACCGTGGTGGTGACGCGGACGGTGACCCCGGTGACGCGGCAGGAGTCGAGGCCGGCCCCGTTCGCCTCCGCCACCCGGACCGCGGCGGCGCAGACGGCGTCGGCCCCGCGCACCACCACGGCCGCCCCGGCCAGCGCCGCCAGATCGGCCGCCGCCCCGGCCCGGTGCCGCGCCGTCACCGCCGCCGCCAGCCAGGTGGCCGCCACCAGCACCACCAGCAGCGCCGCCAGACCCGCCGCGACCAGCACCGTCGCCACACCCGCGTCCGCCTCTCCGGCGCGCTCTTCCGACGGCCATCGGCCAGCCCCACGGACCGCTGACCCCGGCCGAATCCCCGGCCACGCGATCACCGGGTCGCCCCGGGTCGCGGTTCGACCGCCGCCACCGCGGACGCCGACAGCTGGATGCCGGGCAGCAGGCCCCCGGCCGCCCGGCTGGTGACCGTCGCGGTGACCAGACCGTCGGCGCGGTCCAATCGCAGCTCGGCCCCGTCCGGGGCCGCAGCCCGCACGACAGCCGCCGCCGCCCCGGTGTCGTCGCGGGCGGCCAGCCGCGCTGCCTCCCGGGCCGCGTCCACACAGCGCAGATGGCCCATCAGGCAGACGATCGCCGCCAGTGCCCCCGCCAGGACGACCGCCAGCACGGACAGCGCCAGGGCCGCCTCGACGGTCACCGCACCCCGGTCGTCCCCGGATGTCGGTGGGCCGGTGGCGACAACGCGGGTCGACCGGCCGACCGGACGCCGGGACGGGCGAGTGGGCACGGTGGTCAGAACGTCGAGGACAGCGCGGACTCGACGAGGTTCGTCAGGCCGGCCACCACGGAGTCGCCGGTGACGATCTTGTACAGCACCGCCGCGAACGCCGCGGCCACCACCGTCCCCACCGCGTACTCGACCGTGCTCATCCCGGCGTCGCCGGCCGGGCCGGCCGGGCCGGCCGCGGGGCCGGCTGTCGCACCGGTGGCGTCCGCCAGGGCCGACGGGTTACCGGCGGCGGCCGGCCGGCGTGACCACCGCCGCAGCATCGACACCTGGCCGGAACAGCCGGATTCGTGGGTGTCGGTGGTTCCGACGGCGGTCGGTGGGCTGACGGTCATGGCGGACTCCTTCCAGCGTTCCGGGAACGGCTCCCGGAGTGGTGACATCGACTGTGCGGCAACGGGTGTGATCGCGGCAGAACGATCGTGTGCTTGTGGACAGCCGTCCGGGATGTGGACAGCCGGCCGGCGTCAGAACAGGTCGAGTTGGCCGATGAGGCCCAGCACGACCGGGGCGAGACCGAGGCACAGGAAGGCCGGCAGGAAGCACACGCCGAGCGGGGCGACCATGAGCACACCGGCGCGGCCGGTGGCCTGGCGCTCCGCGGTCTCGACCTGGGCCCGGAGCGCCCGGGCCTGCTCGCGGACGGCGTCGGCCAGGCCCGCACCCCCCAGTGCCGAACGGCGGGCGGCGGACGCCAGCGGACGCAGGTCCGGGTCGTCGTCCGCCGGTTTCCAGGCCGCGTCGGGGCCGGCCCCCAGCTCGAGCATCGCCGCGACGGCCTCGAGCACCCGGTCGGCCTGCGCCTCGGCGGTGGTGTCACCACCGGCCGGAGCCGCCGTCCCGTCGGCCCGAGGCGGGGGCGACGGCAGCGCATCGGCCACGGCCCGCAGCGCAGCCCCGATGGGCATGCCCGCGTCGAGACAGGCGGCGACCAGTTCGTGGTGCACGGCCAGGTCGGCCTGCCGACGTGAGGACGACCCGCGGGAGCGGCGGGCCGCTCGTCGACGGATCACCACCACCGCCGCCGCGAGCACCACCAGCCACCAGGCCTCGGGGGCGATGAGCACGATGACCAGGGCCGGCCCGATCCCGGCGATCAGGTCGGCGCGCCGTCGCGCGGACGGATCGTCGTCGTCCAGTCCGATCCGCGCCCGCCAGCCGCCACGGCCCGTCGACGGCGTCCGCAGACGCCCCCCGTTCGGCGGCGGGGGCCAGAGCAGTAAGGACAGTCCGAGCACGACCAGGGCGTACGGAGCGGCGGGGGTCATCGCCGGACGATGCGCGCGGACCAGAGCAGGCCGGCGGCGGTCAGGACGGTGCCGGTGAGCAGCAGGATCGGCCCCCATCCGCTGGGGGCGAGCAGGACGGCGAACGGGTCGACCCCCATGCCGCTGCCCAGCAGCAGTCCCATGATCGGCAGAGCCGCCAGCACCCAGCCGGACAGGCGGGGACCGGCGACCTCGGCGCGTCGCGCGTCGAGTGCGGTGGTGCGCTCCTCGGCCACGGCGACCACGGCATCGACGAGCCGGGTCAGCGGCAGCCCCGTGCGGGTCGCCAGGCGCCAGCCGCACACGAGCCGGACGGTCAGCTCGTCGACCGGCCCACGTCGGCGGCGTGAGGCGTCCGGCGGCCCCGTCGACGGCCCGCGGCCGGCCGCCTCGGGCACCACGAGGTCCCGCAACACCTGCTCCACCCGTCCGCGATCGGTCACCGGTACTCCGATCCCGGAGCGCGACCTCCGGGACGAGCCGGACCGACCGGCGAGGGCGGCCCTGACCGCCGCGTCCGGTGAGGCACCCGCGCGGAGCTCGCGAGCGACCATGCGCAGCGCCGCGGTCAGCTCGACCAGCTCACGGCGCCCCCGACGATCGGCCGCTCCCCACCGCAGCAGGAGGGTCACGGTCCCGCCGAGCACCGCGACCGCCGCCGACCCGGCGGCCGACCCCAGCAGCAGGACGGCCCCCGCCGCCAGCAGGACCATCAGGCACGCGGTCATCGTGTCCGCACGGAGCCGCACCCGCGGGCCGTGTCCCGCGCGTCGGGACCGTCCCGACGCCCGGTCGGAGCGGGCGGGCGGGCAGGGCGGCGAGGGCCAGAGCAACAGCGCCGCCGCCAGGCACGACAACCCCAGGGCCGACCAGAGTCCGCCCGATCCGGGCGTCCCCCACGCCGGCCAGCCATCGGCGACCGCCCCGTCCGGGGACGCGATGACCGCCTTCGTCACCACGGGACACCGACCCCGCGGTCGGCCAGCACCGTGGCCAGCACCGCCGCGCCCCGGGCGACCGGCACACCGCGACGCACGGCGGGGACGGCCGACACCAGGCCGTCGGAACCGCGCTGCAGCACAGCGATCTCGACCAGTTCGCGACCGGCCGCGCCCCGGGTCATGTGCAGGACGATCTGCACGGCGCCGGCGAGCTGGGCGTGCACGGCCGACCGGCCGACGCCGCCGAGGGCGGCCAGCGCCTCGATGCGGGCCGGTACGTCGGCGGCGGTGTTGGCGTGGACCGTCCCGGCGCCGCCGTCGTGGCCGGTGTTGAGGGCGGCCAGCAGATCGACGACCTCCAAACCCCGGACCTCGCCGACCACGATGCGGTCGGGCCGCATCCGGAGGGCCTGGCGGACGAGATCACGCAGGACCACGGCTCCGGCCCCCTCGACGTTCGCGGGCCGGGCGACCAGACGCACCAGATGCGGATGGGGCGGGCGGAGTTCCTCGGCGTCCTCGACCGTGACCACCCGCTCGTCCGGTGGGAGCGCGGCGAGGAGCGCGGCCAGCAGGGTCGTCTTGCCCGAACCGGTCCCGCCACTGACCAGAAACGCCAACCGGGCGGCGACGATGCCGGCCAGCACCTCCCGGGTGACGCCCGGGAGGGTGCCAGTGGCTGCGAGGGTGGTCAGGTCGTGGCGAACGGGCCGCAGGACCCGCAGCGACACGCTCGTCCCGGTCGCGGCCACCGGGGCCAGGACGGCGTGCAGCCGACTGCCGTCGGCCAGCCGTGCGTCCACCCAGGGACAGGCGTCGTCGAGTCGGCGACCGGCCGCGGTGGCCAGCCGGCGGGCCAGGCGGGCCACCGCGGCGTCGTCCGGGAACCGGATGTCGGTCGCTTCCCAGCCGTGACCCCGGTCGACCCGCACATCGTCCGGTCCGTTGACGACGACGTCGGTGGTGGCCGGGTCGGCCAGCAGTTCACTGAGCGGGCCGCTGCCGACGAGTTCGCGTTGCAGCAACCGGATGAGCCGCAGGAGCTCGGCGTCGCTGAGCAGTCCGGCGGACTCGGCCCGGATGGCCGTGGCGAGTGCGGTGGACGTGGGGGCGGCGCCGTCACGCACCAGCCGGCGCTGCACGCGCTCGATCAGGTCGGCGCTCACACCGCGACCGGATCGAGCAGGTCCAGGACCGCGCCGGCAGCCCGACCGAGGGCATCCCGGGGGCCGCCGGACGGGACGATCCCGCGCTCGCCGTCCCGGGCCACGGCCGGGAGCGCCCGCATCCTGGCCCAGAGCGGCAGGTCCAGCACGTCGGCGACCTCCTGCGCGCTCAGTCCGCCGGGCGAGGGGCCGCGAACCACGACACCGCACCGGCCGGCGGATTCGGACAGGACCGGGATCAGCCGGCGGGCGGCCAGGCACGCCCGCACGTCGGCCGGCACCACCAGCACCGTCAGGTCCGCTCGTTCCAGCACCCGGTCGGTGACCGGTTGCGGATGCCGCGGCAGGTCGACGATGGTCAGCACCCCGGCCCGGCGACAGCCGTCGAGGACCACCTCAGCCACGGCGGCGTCCACCGGCTCGACCCGCCCCGGCGGGTAGGCCAGGACCGGGATCCGCCCACCACCGGAGGACGCCGCCGGCACCGCCCGCAGCAGGGTGTGCGCGTCCAGCCGTCCGGTGGGTGCGGTCAGGTCGGTCCAGCGGACGCCCGGTCGATCCTCGATGCCCACCAGCGCGTCGAGGCCGGAGCCGGTCGGGTCGGCATCCATGAGCAGGACCTCCGGCTGGTCCCGCACGGCCGCGGCGGCCAGTGCGAGCGCGAACACCGTGGCGCCCGCCCCGCCGCATCCGCCGACCACCGCGATGCACCGACCATCGTCTGGACCGCCGGCGACGGTGTCGGCGAGGGCGGCGACGATGTCGACATCGCCCTGTCCGATCTCCAGGACCCGATCGACGCCCAGGGCGACGGAGGCCGACCAGGTGGCCGGGGTGGGGGCGGACCGGGCGAGGACCACGACACCGGGCCGCCGGCCGAGCCGGGCGGCCACCAGCTCACCGACGAGCTCCTCGTCGACCAGCACCGTCGGGGCGTCGCGCCAGGCCGTCCGGCACCCGGCGTCGCGACTGTGGGTGAGCTCGACGCCGGCGGCCGCGGCCATCCGGAGTACGTCGTCGAGCAGGTGGTCGTCGGCCGTGATCAACAGCGGGCGTGGCATGTGTTCGTCTCCCCGGGGTGCGCCGTCAGCGAGGAACCCAGGGAACGTCACAGCAACACTCACCCACCACGGGCCGACCGCAGGTGGGGACGGATATCGGGGATGTGGACAACTACCGTCGCCGGCTGTGTGGATGATCGCCGAGCGGAGCACATCGCCGGGCCGACCCGAGAAAAGGGGCGGCCCCCGCCAGGGGGGAGGGCGGGGGCCGCGGGGGTTCAGCTCCGGGGGGTTGAGCTGAACCCGATGGTCGGTTCCGGGGGGGTGGAAACCGACGACTTCACTGTAGACCCGAGCCCAGCCATTCGTCACCTATGGCACGCAGGGCATTGCCGTGTTCTCCCGGTTGCCCACCTCGTCTGTTGACTCGATCGGGGGCGTCTGAATCGGTCCGGCCGGGGGAACGCCGTCGTGGCGGTTGCCGACGACGTCGGACGCGGGTATCACTGTTGACAGGGACCCCCGCCCGGCCAGGGACATCGCGGAAGAGAAGTGATGCCCACCCCGTGGAGGAGCTCCCCGCGTGGACCCCGGTACCCACTCACCGCTGTATGCCGCGGGAGGTACGTCGTCAGGGCCACTCCCGAGAGACGGGAACGCCCGTAACGACGAGTCGTGGTGAGCCTGGTAGCCGGTCAGCCTACGCCGACGGCGCCCCGAGAAGTATTGCGGGGCGCCGTCTTTCATTTCCGGACCAGGCATGCGCCGGCCGGCCGCCCGGATCGTCGCGGAGAACAGCGAGCAGCCGGTGCGCTGTCGTTCGACGCTCCCCTCGCCCGGCCGACCGCGGCCCGGCAGGTCACTCCGGGCCTCGCCCCACGTTCCGCTCCGGGCGAATGCGCCGAGCGGGACCACCGTTGGCTCGGGACCGGTTCACGACGCCGGCCCGCCACGGGCGCCCTTTTCGCGCCCCTTCGATGCGAAGGGGCGCCCCCAGATCGGTGGGCCGGAACATGCGGAGGAATTCACCCGGACGGAGCAAGCCGCGCCGTGCTTTTGCGCGGCCAATAAAATCGCAAAGTGATTGCCTGATTACTAGTAGCAGCCAAAATGCTGGTGAGCATCAAATGACACTGTCAGCGACGGTGATCGCTTCCCGTGCGCCCTCGACCAGAGCGTCGACCGTCCGTCGCGTCCACTCGACCTCGTCCCAGCCGATCGGCTCCGGACGAGAATCGGGACGAAACCATCGCAGATAGGCGATCTCGGGCACGGTGAGGCCGTCGGGGTCCAGCCCGGTCGCCATCATCGTCAGTCGCGCGGCCGCCCGGGCCACCACACCGTTGGCCGTCGCGAACGGCGACGTCACGACGAGCTCCCGATGGACGAGGGCGACCAGTTGCGGAGCCGGTCGACCACCCGCCAGCACCAGATCGCTGACCTGTCCCAGCGCGGACGCCGCCCCGGGGCCGGGACGCGGCCGCCCGACCTCGCCGTCAGCCGCCACCCCGGCGGCGGCGAGCAGATGGAGGCGGGCCAGCACCTGCCGGGGAGAGCGCTGCCAGGCTCCGACGAGATCGGGCAGGGCCGCGCCGGCCCGAACGGCTCCGACCAGCACCGGCGACACGGTCGTCGTCGGGACGGACAGCGGGACCCCGTCGATCGCGGCCGACAGCCGGGCCGCCCGCAGGCCGGCCTCGGCTGCGTTCCGCTCCCGGTGACGACGTTGAGCGGGATGACCGCGGACCTCGTCGATGGCCCGTCTCGCGCGTTCGACGTCTCCGTCCTGCTCGGGTGCCGGTGCCCGCCGGGCGGGGCCCGATGCACCGCGCGGCTCAGCGGGACCGGATGGGGCGACGCGATCGCCGGCAGAACTGGACACGTCCCGCACGCTACCGACGCCAGCTGGTTCGCCGGCCCGCTCACCGCCTCACCACCCCGGCTCGCCGGCTCGCGCGACCGTTGACCGATCCCCGCCGACCGCTGGCCGCCCGGGCGGACCCGGCCGTGGCGGGTGTCACCGCGCTTGGTTACCGTCGCCCCGAGACGCCGGTACCCCACGCGCTGCGTCGGTCCGGTCGACAACGTCGTCACCACCGAGGAGTTCTCATGAGCGGACCGTCATCCCCCACTGCCGACGTCACCCCGGACCCGGCGGCCGCAGCCACGGCCGGCGCGGGGTCGTCAGCCGCGACCGGTGAGGCCAGCACGGCGCCCACCGACGACGCCAACACCCTCGACAATCTGCTGGCCGAGAACCGCACCTTTGCGCCGCCGGAATCCCTGGCCGCGAAGGCCAATGCGACCGCCGAGTCCTATCAGCAGGCCGCCGATGACCCCGAGGGGTTCTGGGCTGAGCAGGCGCGGGCCTTGTCGTGGGGTCGGGATTTTGGTGCGGTGGTGGATTGGTCGGATCGGCCGCATGCGCGGTGGTTTGTGGGTGGTGGGTTGAATGTGGCGGTCAATTGTGTGGATCGTCATGTGGAGGCTGGTCATGGGGATCGGGTGGCGATCTTCTGGGAGGGTGAGCCGGGGGATTCTGAACAGATCACGTACAGCGATTTGCGGGTGCGGGTGGCGCAGGCCGCGAACGCTTTGACGGAGCTGGGGGTGTCGGCGGGGGATCGGGTGGCGATCTATTTGCCGATGATTCCGCAGGCGGTGGTGGCGATGTTGGCGTGTGCCCGTCTGGGGGCGGCGCATTCGGTGGTGTTCGCGGGGTTCTCGGCGGAGGCGTTGCGGTCGCGGATCTCCGATGCGCAGGCCTCGGTGGTGATCACCGCGGACGGTCAGTACCGGCGCGGGCAGGCGGTGAACCTGAAGGACGCGGTCGATGAGGCGGTCGCCGGTGCTGACTCGCCGGTTCAGAAGGTGCTGGTGGTGCGGCGCACCGGTGGGGAGGTCACCTGGGACGAGGGCCGGGATGTGTGGTGGCATGAGGTGGTCGACGCCCAGCCCGAGCAGCATGAGGCGCAGGTGTTCGACTCGGAGCAGCCGTTGTTCATCTTGTACACGTCCGGCACGACGGGGAAGCCCAAGGGGATCCTGCACACCTCGGGTGGGTATTTGACGCAGGCGGCGTACACGCATCGGGTGGTGTTCGATCTGAAACCCGAGTCGGATGTGTATTGGTGCACCGCTGATATCGGGTGGGTGACCGGGCATTCCTACATCGTGTACGGGCCGCTGGCCAACGGGGCGTCGCAGGTGATCTATGAGGGGACGCCGAACACGCCGGATGAGTCGCGGCATTGGCAGATCATCGACAAGTACAAGGTGAGCATCTATTACACGGCGCCGACGTTGATCCGGACGTTCATGAAGTGGGGCGCCGACATCCCCGCCAGGTTTGATCTGTCCAGTTTGCGGGTGTTGGGGTCGGTGGGTGAGCCGATCAACCCGGAGGCGTGGATGTGGTACCGGGTCAACATCGGGCGGGAGCGGTGCCCGATCGTGGACACGTGGTGGCAAACCGAGACCGGGGCGATCATGATCTCCCCGCTGCCGGGGGTGACGCACACCAAGCCGGGGTCGGCGATGACCCCGATCCCGGGGATCAGCGCGAAGATCGTCAACGACGAAGGCGTCCCGGTCGGTCACGGGCAGGGTGGGTATCTGGTCATCGACAAGCCGTGGCCGTCGATGCTGCGCACCATCTACGGCGACGACCAGCGATTCGTTGACACGTACTGGTCGCGGTTCGCCGACCAGGGGTATTACTTCGCCGGGGACGGGGCGAAGTACGACGACGACGGGGCGATCTGGCTGCTGGGGCGGGTCGATGACGTCATGAACGTCTCCGGGCACCGGATCTCGACCACCGAGGTCGAATCGGCCCTGGTGTCCCACGAGGCGGTGGCCGAGGCCGCGGTGGTCGGCGCGGCTGATGACATGACCGGGCAGGGGATCGTCGCGTTCGTCATCCTGCGCGGCGGAGCGGTCGACGATGGGGACGCGCTGGTGCAGCAGCTGCGCAACCACGTGGCCAAGGAGATCGGGCCGATCGCCAAACCCAAGCGCATCCTGGTCGTCCCGGAACTGCCCAAGACCCGGTCCGGGAAGATCATGCGCCGCCTGCTGCGTGACATCGCCGAGAACCGCGCCACGGGCGATGCCACCACCCTGCAGGACCCCACCGTCCTGAACCTCATCTCCCAAGGCCTGGGCGGCAACAAGAACGACGACTGAGCCGGACTGCGGGTCGTCCCGCCGAGCGCCTCGGCGGGACGACTCAGCCGGTCATCGACAGTGCGCGGGTGGCCGCCAGGGTGGCGAGCTGCTCGTCGGTCATCGGGAGGCTCGAGGTGTCCAGCCCCACTGATGCGTCCGACGGCTCGAGAGTGAGCCGGACAGCGCTGCCGTCGGGGAACCAGGCGTGCGCGACAAGCCCCGCGGCTCCCTCCCGACTGACGTCGACGACCGTTCCGTCATCAGAGACAACCCGGCGGATGACCGAGTCGGCGCACGACGGGGGTGCGCCGTCTCCGTAGCCCTGCAAATCGAGCGTGAGCCGGGCCTGCCGGGTACCACCGGCGTCCTGGACCGTCAGCATCGTGGTGGACACCTCTCCGTTCGACATCCAGAACTGCCCGCCTGGCGCGCCGTCGGCCCCGTGGTCATCCGGACCCGGCGACGGCGAGTATTCGACGACCCCGGTCGGCAGGGCGGCGATGACCGCGGCCGGCGCGCGCACCAGGTATTCGTCCGACGCCCCGGCCGGTCCCTGCTCGGACGGGCTGGACGCTCCCGGGGCGAGGGACGTGAGCAGCAGCGGTCCGTCCACGCCGATCGGCGCCGCGGTCGACACCACCGTCGAACACCCCGGCACGGCCGCGGGCGTGACGGTCGACCCACCGATCCACCGCGTGCCCAACCCCACCCCGACGACCCCCACGGTCACCGCAGCAGCAACCCCGCCGACCGCCCACATCCGGCGCTGCCGGAGCCGGCGGTCCCCCTGCCGTATTGCGGCGTCCACATCGACCGCCCCGGCTGGTTCGTCCGACAGCGCGGACGCGAACCAGCGCGCGGCCTCCCGGGCCTCCTGATCGTCGGTCATCGTGGTCCCCTCCCTTCGGTCTCCCCCGCCGGTGCGGCGCTCAGTCGTTCGCGCAGCGCGGCGATGCCCTTGGCGGTCTGTGATTTGACGGTGCCCTCGGTGATGCCGAGGGCGGCGGCCGTCTCGGCGACCGAGAAGCCGGCGTAGTAGCGGAGGACCAGCGTGGCCCGCTGGCCCCGGGGCAGGCCCGTCAGCGCCCGGCGCACATCCATCGCCTCGTCGGGAGAGGCGTAGTCGGCGCCGCGATCCGGCAGTTGTCCACTGCTGACCTCGCGGCGTCGGTGGGGTCGCCGGGACTCGTCGACGGCCAACCGGGCGATGGCCACCCGGGCGTAGGCGTCGATGCCGTTCGGGTCGATGGACGGCCACTTCAGGTACATCCGCAGCAGCACGCTTTGCGTGAGGTCCTCGGCCTGGGCCCAGTTCCCGCAAATCAGGTACGCCGTGCGTCGCCAGGCCGGCGCACGGTCGCGGACCAGCGTCGAGAACGTCGCGCGATCGGCCATCTCCACCTCCCCTTCATCTCTACATACGAGATGCGGCGCCGGGAGGTTGCCCGGCTCGCCGACGGCAGCGGGGCGAACACCTGCACCACGCGTGTCTACACAGCGAGTAGATACCGTGTGTATAGTCGCGCCATGTCGGTCTCCCGAACACTCCTGGCCCTGCTGGAGAGCACTCCGCGGCACGGTTACGACCTCAAGCGCGCGCACGACGATCTGTTCCGGGCGGACCGCCCGCTGGCCTATGGCCAGGTCTACGCGACGCTGGCCCGGCTGCTGAAGAACGGTCTGGTGACGGCGGAGGGCACGGCGGCGGGCGAGGGGCCGGACCGCAAGCTCTACGCCATCACCGACGCCGGGGTCAGCGACATCGACGCGTGGCTGACCTCGCCGGAGAAGCCGAGCGAGTACCTGCAGAACACCCTGTACACGAAGGTGGTGTTGGCCCTGCTGTCCGACCGGAACGCCGACCAGGTGCTGGACGCGCAGCGGCGCGAACACCTGACGGCCATGCGCCAGTACACCCGCCGCAAGGAGTCCGGCGACCTGGCCGACCAGCTCATCTGCGACCACGCCCTGTTCCACCTGGAGGCGGACCTGCGGTGGCTCGACCTCACCGCCGCCCGGTTGGCCGAGCTGCGCGAGCAGGTCGCCCGATGAGCGCCCTGCTGACCGCCCGGGACGTGACCTACTTCTTCGGCAACACCCCCGCCCTGCGCGGCGCCGACCTGACCGTCGACGCCGGCGAGGTGCTCGCCGTGCTCGGACCGTCCGGATCCGGCAAGTCGACCCTGCTGCACTGCGCGGCCGGGATCCTGCCGCCCAAGACGGGGTCCGTGCACTACCGGGGCGTCGACCTGGCCGGCCTGGACGACCGCCGCCGCTCCGACCTGCGGCTGCGGGAATTCGGTTTCGTCTTCCAGTTCGGGCAGCTCATCGACGAGCTGACCTGCCTCGAGAACGTCAGCCTGCCGTTGCGGCTGCTCGGACAGGGCCGTCGCAGCGCGGACGAGACCGCCCGGACGTGGCTGGACCGGCTCGGCGTGCCGGACGTCGCCGGTCAGCGGCCTGGCCAGGTGTCCGGCGGGCAGGCCCAACGGATCGCCGTCGCCCGGGCCCTGGCCCACCGCCCGGCGGTGATCTTCGCCGACGAACCGACCGGCGCCCTGGACAGCCTGCAGGGCGAACAGGTGATGCGACTGCTCGTCGAAGCGGTCCGGGAGACCGACGCCGCCCTCGTCCTCATCACCCACGACACCCGCATCGCCGCCTACTCCGACCGCGAGATCGTCGTACGGGACGGCCGCACCTCCGAGACCCGGTCGGCGGCGTGAGCGAGCAGACGCAGGACCGCCGTGCGGACACCGGCGGCCACCCGCGTCCCGCCACCGGCCGGGCCTCCGCCTGGTTGCCGCTGCGTCTGGCCGCCCGGTTCGTCGCCGGAGGCGACCTGGCCGACCGGGTGCGGGCGCTGCTCACTGTCGTCGCCATCGCACTGGCCGTGTCGGTCGTCCTACTGTCCGCCGCCGCCTTCTCCGCCCTCGGGCAGCGGGACGCGCGATCAGCCGCGCTGACCCCGGCGTATGCGATCTCCCGCTCGGATCCCCCGAGCACGTCGCAGCCCTCCCCGTCCCTCCCGGAGCTGCTGCAGACCCCCGGGCGCTTCTTCGTCGACGTCCAGTCGCAGCCTTATCGTGGGCAGCCGGTGACGGTCGTCCGCATCGCCCCACCGGCCGGCTCCTCGGCCGCCCTCCCCCCGCCGCCCGGAACGATCGGCGCACCCGAGCCCGGCCAGGCCGTGGTGTCGCCCGCGCTCGCCGCACTGATGGCCACACCCGCCGGCGCCGATCTGCGCGCCCGTTTCCCGCAGACGATCGTCGGATCCATCGGCACCGACGGCCTGCTGGACGACGACGAACTGCGGGCCTACGTCGGTACGACCACCAATGGCTTCGGACCCGATGGCGGCTCGGCCTTCGAACTGGCGACGGGCTGGGGCGACTACTCGGTCCCCCCGGAGCTCTACCGGGGCGCGACCCTGCGCATCCTGCTGCTGGCCGGAATGGTCGTGGTCATCACCCCGCTGCTGGTGCTGATCGGTCTGCTGGGCCGGCTCGGAGGAACCGCACGGGAGCGCCGACTGGCCGCGCTGCGGTTGCTCGGCGTCCCCGCCAGCACGACCCGGGCGGTCGCGGCGGGCGAGGCGACCCTGCTCGGACTGACCGGTGCCGCGCTGGCTGCAGTCACCTTTCCGCTGGTCAGCCTGGCCGTTCGTGGGATTCCCCTGGACGGGGTACCGCTGTCCTCCCGCACGCTGACTCTTCCCCCGGCCATGCTCATCGGTGCGGCCCTGGCCGTCGGTCTGCTCACATCCGTCGCCGGCGCAGTCGGCTCCGGCGGCTCCACGGCCCGCCAGCTGGCGCGCGTCCGGCGAACCGGCGACCGGGCCCCGCGCTGGTGGCCGGGACTGCTGGTCCTGGTCGCCGGACTGCTGCTCCTGGGTCAGGGTCTGACGAACGGCGGGCTGTACGCCAACTACCGGATGCTGCTGACGCTCTGCGCGGGCCTGGCCCTGACCCTGGTGTCGGTGGCCCTGCTGGCTGGTCCGGCCGTGGCCGCCATGGGTCGCGTGGTCCGGGGCAGGGGGCCGGTGAGCACCCTGGCCGCCGCCCGCATCACTGCCGACCCCCGGGCGCGGGCGGGCACGGTGGCGGGCATCGGCGTGGTCCTGGCCGGAGCCATCGCCCTGCAGGCGGTACTGGCCCTGGTCGCTGCCGACCGCACCGCCACGTCGGTGTCCACCGCTCCGGCCTACCGGGTCTACCTCAAGCCCACGCAGCCGGGCCTGACGGTGGGCGACAGCGCCCGGGTGGTCGACGTGCTGGCCGCCGCGCCGGGATCGGAGCAGATCACCGGCGGGTTCTACCTCCCGGGCGAGTTCGGCAACGGCAGCGTCACCTCGGCCGACGGCTCCATCGACCGGTCGGAGACCGTCGAGATCATGGTGGCGCCCTGCCGGGCCATCCCCGAACGGCCGGACTGCCGTGACGGCGACGTGTACCGGGTGGACACGCAGCTCCAGGACGGCGCCTCGTCAGCCGACCCGCCCGCCGGGACGGTCATCCGCTTCGCGGATGACGAAGGCCGCGCGTCGTGGACGCTGCCCCCGGTGACCGCCACCGTCGAACCGGACCGCCTGCTGCGGGGCAACAGTCTCTACAACTACCTCGTCACGCCGGGGGCGCTCGGCGACCTCGCGGCGTTGCCCGCGGCGGCCGCGGCGATCGACCTGCGCGTCTTCGGACCGGCCACCCCCGCGACGGCCGATCAGCTCCGCGCAGAACTGGGGGCGCAGGGTTGGCGCGTCCAGGTGGACAGCACCGCCGAAGCCACCGGCGAGCGGGGCAACCTGCTGGTCGTCGGCCGCACCGGCCTGGCTGGCACCGCCGGACTGACGGTTCTGGCCGCCCTCGGCGGTCTCCTGGTGTTGACGTTCGCCCAGGTCAGCCGCAATCGTCGCGCGGTCGCCCTGGCCCTCGCCGCCGGTGTTCCACGAACAGTGCTGCGTCGGTCCTTCGTCGTGGAGGCCGCGGTCAGTGCGGCAGCGGTCGTGCCGATCGCCACCGCGGTCGCCTACGGGTTGGCTGCGGTCCTGACCAGGCTGGGTCGACCGGCGACCGATCTGCCGAGCATCGGGGTCACGGCCGCGTTGGCTCTCGGCGCCACGACAGTGACCGTGCTCGCCGCCTGGCTGGCCGCCGCGCTCGCCGTCCGCACCGTGGACGTCACCGACCTGCGCACCGGCTGACCGGCCACCGGCGATGAGCGACGTCACCGACCTGCCGCCCGGCTCCAGCCGGATGCTCGACCGGATGCCGCAGGATGTGCGCCTCGCCGTGCGCCTGGCGGTGCCCCGCGGCCGGGCCGGGACGCTCCGGTGCGCCCTGGTCGTGGTCGGGATCGCCGGCTGCGTGGCCGTGCTGCTGTTCCTCACGGCGTTCCCCGGGGCCGTGCAGGCACGTCAGGTCCGCGAGGTGGCCGTGACCCCGGCCCCGGTGCAGGACGGGTGGTCGTGGACCACGGGGCGCCCGGTCGCCGGCGGCGAGTTCTTCGCGGCGCGGTGGGAGGTGACGATGGGCGGGCACCCGGTCCACGGCGAGGACCTCTTCGCCCCCGATCCATCGAGCACACCGCTCCCACCGGGGGTCACCCGGTTCCCCGGACCCGGCGAGCTGGTCGTCTCCCCCGCGCTGGCCCACCTCCTTGCCGACGGCACCGCCCGGCCGCCGGCGGTGGAAGGCACCGTGATCGGGGAGATCGCCCCGGACGGCCTGCTCGGGCCGGACGACCTGCGGTTCTACCGGGGCACCGCCGCACCCACCGCACCCACGGCCGACGGGCCGCTGCTGGGCACCGCGGCCACCGGGTGGGGCCACGGCCTGGCGAACTGGGAAAGAAGAGGCGCCGACCCGGCCGACCGGCCGACGACCGTGCTGCTGGTCGCCGGGTCCGTGGTCACCGGGCTGACGGCCGTGGGCCTGCTGGTCCTGCTGGCCCGGCTCGACGGCGTGACGGCTGTTCGGCAGTCCGTCGCCCTGCGGCTGCTCGGGGTGTCGACTGCGCGGCGGCGACGGGTCGGCGCCGTGCGCGGAGCGATCCTCGCCCTGGTCACGGTGGTCCTCGGCGCGGCCGGATTCGCGGCCCTCCGAGCCGGGGCCGGTCAGTTGCGGCTCGGGCCGAGCTCCTTCTTCCCGTCCGACCTCACCGTCCCGTCGGCTGCGGCCGCGCTGGTCGTCATGCTGGTCGGGGCCGTGATGATCCGCGTCGGGACCCGCCTGCCCGACCGGGTCGACCTGGCGGCGGAAGAGCACGCGCCCCCGCGGCCCTTCGGTGCGCAGCTCGCCTTCCTGCTGGCCGCCTCGATCACCCTCGCCCTGGCCTGGTCGGCCGGAGCCGACAGCCGCGGCGCGGGACGGCTGGTCCTGGGCACGATGACGCTTGCGCTGCTCGCCGTCCTCGGCGCGGTGGCCGTGCTGGTGCCGTGGTCGGTCGACGTGCTGGTCGACCGACCGGGCGTCGTCGGTGACCCCCGGGAACGGCGCGTACTGAGCCGCCCGTTCGGGGCCGCCGCCGGTCTGCTCACGGCCGTGTTCGTGCTGCTGGCGGTGGTCCACTCCGACGACGCGGGGGCCGGTCTGGTGGCCACCGCCCGGACCGGGCTGTGGGTCGCCGTCCCGGCGGTCGGGCTGTTCCTGGTCGCCGGCACGGTGCTGGCCGCCGACCGGCTCGGACCCCGGCGTCGATCCGAACTGGCCGCCGCCGTCCTGCTGCCGACCGCGGTGGGCGTCGTGCTCGCCGTCCCGACCGCCGGCCTGGTGATCTGGGCGGCCGCCCGCGCGGCACATCTCGAGATCCCGACGGCCGCGCCATGGTCCGCCCTGGTGTGGGCGGTGGCGATCGCGGTGCTGATGACGGCCCGCTCCGCGCCCGCCGGTCCCCCCGCCGGCCGCACCCTCGAATGAGTCGTCATCCGCCCAGGCGAAGAACCCCGCCGCTCCCGTTTACACCCCGACCCGCTCGGCTACCGTGCGCGCATGACCTCTTCGGGTGACCCGGTCGTCTTCGTCCTCTTCGGCGCCACCGGCGACCTGGCCAAGCGCATGGTGCTGCCGGCGTTCTTCACGCTGGCCCAGCAGAAGCTTCTGCCGGAGAACTATCTGCTCATCGGCGACAGCCGCAGCGACCGCACCGACGACGACTTCCGCGACCACGTCAAGGACGTGCTCACCGAGTTCGGCCCGCACCCGGACGAGGGCCCGTGGGACGACTTCAGCTCGCGGCTGCGCTTCGCCGGCGGCGGGTTCACGCCGGACGATCCCGGCCAGCTGGTCGACGTGGTGAACAAGGCCCGGGAAGAACTGGGCGGGTCCGACGGCGCCGCAAACGTGCAGCTCATCCACTACCTGGCCCTGCCGCCGTCGGCGTTCATCGAGACCACCCAGGCCCTGGGCGCGCACGACCTGGCCAAGGGCACCCGGGTGGTCTACGAGAAGCCGTTCGGCACCTCGCCCCAGGGGTTCAAGGACCTCGACAAGGCCGTCCACCAGGTGCTGGACGAGGAGCAGGTCTACCGGATCGACCACTTCCTGGGGAAGGAAGCGACCCAGAACCTGCACGTCGTCCGGTTCGCCAACCGCCTCATCCACTCGGTCTGGTCGGCCGAGCACGTCGCGTCGGTGCAGATCGACGCCCCGGAGACCCTGGACATCGACGACCGCGCGAAGTTCTACGACGCCACCGGCGCCCTGCTGGACATGGTGGTCACCCACCTGTTCCAGGTCGCCGCCGAGGTCGCGATGGACCCGCCGGCCAGCATGGCGGCGGCCGATCTGCAGGCCGCCCGCGAGGAGGTCATCGGCTGTTTCCGGCCGCTCGACCCGGCCGAGGTCGTCCTCGGCCAGTACGACGGTTACACCGATGTCGAGGGCATCGAGAAGGACTCGACCACCGACACGTTCGTCGCCGCCCGGCTCTGGGTCGACAACGATCGCTGGCGCGGCGTGCCATTCCTGCTGCGTACCGGCAAGCGGATGGCCGAGTCGACCCAGCGGGTCAGCCTCATCCTCAAGGACCCCAGCGACGGGCCGCTGGCCGACGCCACCCCGACCATGGGCGACGTCCTGAACTTCACGCTCAAGGGCAACGGCTCGGTGGACATCGAGCTCATCGTCAAGAAGCCGGGCGCCGGGACCGAACTGGTGCCCACCGACGCGTCGATCGTGCTGGCCGACATCCCCGACGGCGATCCGCTGCCGCCGTACGTCCGCCTCATCCATGACGTCCTGGAAGGCGACCGGTCGCTGTTCACCCGCCCCGACGGCCTGGCCCACACGTGGGAGGTTATCGAGCCGGTGCTCGACGACCGCCCCCCGGTCAAGCCGTACGAGCAGGGCAGCTGGGGTCCGGCCGAGGCGGCGGCCCTGGCCGAGCCGGGCCGCTGGCTGCTCGGCCAGTAGAACCCGGGCACCCGGCCGATGCGGCGGGACGGTGCCGCCGGACCGCTTCGTCGGGCATGGGAGGATTGGGCCGTCCGGCGGTCGGGAACGCTGCCGACGTGCGCGCATCCCCAGCGGCGCCGACGAAACCTGCGTCGGCGCCGGGCGCCCCGCTCAGCCCCGCAACACCACGGAGGACCGGTCGTGACGATCACCAACGGCAAACCCCAGCAGTACGTCGTCCCGGGGACGCCGCAGGCATCGATCCCGCTCGTGCTCGAGCCGGACGTCAACCGCAACGGCTCGATGGGTGAGCTCGTCAAGGACGTCACCACCCACATGTCCACGCTGGTCCGCTCGGAGATCGAGCTGGCCAAGCTGGAGGTCACCAGCAGCGTCAAGCAGGGCGCGACCGGTGCGGTGTTCTTCGCCGCCGCCGGGGTCATCGGCGCCTTCTCGCTGTTCTTCTTCTTCTTCATGCTCGGCGAGATCCTGGCGATCTGGCTGCCCCGCTGGGCCTCCTTCACCATCGTGTTCGCACTGATGGTGGTGCTGGCCGCCGCCTTCGCCTTCCTGGGCCTGCGCAAGGTCAAGAAGGTCCGCAAGCCGGAGAAGACCATCGCGTCGCTGGAGCAGACCGCCCAGACGCTCAAGTCGGCGGCCACGCACAGCGGCCCGGCCGCCGTCTGACCGGGGCGCGCCCTGTTCCAGTCGGCGCCCGGCCCGGCGGGGGGCGGGTCGGCGGGCGCTGACCGTTCCCCCACCGGATCGGGTGCGGTCGTCCGTGTAGGCGCCGTCAACCAGGGTCCCTGGCAGCACCGGGACGTCAGCGCCAACGGCATCCGCTTCCACCTGGCCGAGCAGGGTAGCGGTCCGCTCATCGTCCTCGTCCACGACTTCGGTCAGTACTGGCGGTCGTGGCGCTACCAGCTCCCCGGCCTGGCCGCGGCGGGCTACCGGGTCGTCGCCCCGGACCTGCGCGGGTACGGCGACACCGACAAGGCGCCCCGCGGGTACGACGCGTTCTGCCTGGCCGCCGACCTGTCGGGGCTGATCCGGGCGCTCGGTGAGCGGCAGGCGATCCTGGTCGGTCAGGGCTTCGGCGGGATCACCGCCTTCAACACCGCCGCCATGCACCCGGACCAGGTGGCCGGCCTCGTCGTGCTGGGCGCCCCGCATCCACTGCGTATGGCGAAGATCGGGCGGCCCTGGCCCGCCGACCGGGCCCGCCGGCTCGTCACGTGGGCCGGCACTCCCGTCTGGCCCGAACGGCACCTGCTGAGTGGCCGGGCGGCCCTGCTGGAGCGCATCGTCCGGTCGTTCTCCGGGCCGGCGTGGCGGGGGTCGCGGGACTTCCGGGTGACGGTCGAGCAGATGCGCGCGGCGATCCGCATCCCCGGGGCCGCGCACGGGGCCGTCGAGCACCTGCGGTGGATGGCCCGCTCCCCCTGGCGGGCCGACGGCCACCGGCACCGGGACGCCATCGCCCAGCCCCTGACGCTGCCCGTCCTGCACCTCGTCGGCGACGCCGACCGGTTCACCCCGCCGGACTCGCTGGCCCCGACCCGCGAGATGTGCCGGGGCTGGTACACGTTGTCGACCGTGCGCGGGGTCGGGCACTACCCGGCCGAGGAGGCCCCCGAGCTCACCACGGAGCTGATCGCCGGACTGGCCGCCCGCGCCCACCGCTGACGGCGCTCAGGCCGCGGTGCAGACCTGCGTGGAGGTCGGGGTGTCGTCCTGCAGGCCCTCCTGCAGGATGTCGGCGACCTGATCGGCGGTCAGCGCGAAGCCCACGTCCTCCGAGTCGATGGCCCCGCCGAAGATGACGCCGAGCACGGTGCCGTCGGAGGCGAGCAGCGGTCCGCCGGAGTTGCCCGGCCGGACCTGCGCCCGGATGGTGTAGACCTCGCGCGTCACCGTGCTGGAGGAGTAGATGTTCGGTCCGCGCAGGTCGATGACGGTGCGGACGCGGGCGGGGCTCAGCGTGTACGGGCCGTCCAGCGGGTAGCCGGCCACCACGGCGTCGGCCCCGGCGGGCGCGGCGGACGAGGCGAACGTCAAAGCCGGGATGTCCGGGCTCAGGTCGGGCACGTCTAGCACGGCGATGTCCAGGTTCGGGTCGTACACGACGACGGAGCCGGTCAGGACGGTCCCGTCGACCTCCACCCCGGCGCGCGCCGACCCGGCGACCACGTGCGCGTTGGTCATGATCTTGTTCGGGCCGATGACGAACCCGGTGCCCTCCATCCGCCGCGAGCAGGACTCGGAGACGGCCCGCACCTTCAGGATCGACGGCGCGGCCGCGGCGATGGCCGGGTTGTCGGTGGCGGCGGCGTCGGGCGCCGCGACCTCGGTGGTTCCCGGGGTGGGCGCGAGCGGGTCGAGGATCGCCGGGAACCCGGAGTCGTTGAAGACCTGCCGGAGCCCGGAGGACAGGTCGCGGGCCTGGTCCGGCATCACCTTGTCGACCTCGCCGAGCACGGTGGACGACCGGATGGTCGACGACAGCCAGGGCCACGGCACGGAGGCCAGCGGGACCGCGACCATCCAGATGACCAGCAGCACGGCGAGGCTGTAGCCGAAGATGCCGAGCGTCCGGTCGACGGCCTGCGCGGGCCGCCAGCTGATCCGCGAGGAGATCGCCCGGCCGAGCAGCGAGCCGACGACCTCTCCGATGCCGACCCCGACGATCACGCAGGCGATCCCGAGCGCGATCTTGGCCGTCGAATCGGTGACCAGGTCCATCGCCAGCGGGGCCAGCTTGACCGCGCCGACCGCGCCGGCGACCGCGCCAACCAGGGTGAACAGGGCGGTGATGAGTCCCTGCCGGAAGCCGGAGATCGCGGCGGCGATCACCAGCAGGACGACCAGGACGTCGATCGCGTTGATCGACTGCAGCATCGAGGACAGGTCCATCAGCCTTCCACCGCCAGGGGCAGCACTCGTGCGGTGTCCCAGGGCACGGCCCAGCCGCCCAGGGTGAGCAGCACGTCGACCAGCGCACCCGTGAAGCCCCAGACCAGCAGGTCGGCGACGTCGAAGGCGGGTCCACGGTGCCCCGACCGCAGGGTGACGACACCCCGGTGGGCCGGGTCGACGAGCTCACTGATCGGCACCCGGGCGACGAGCGCGGTCTCCGCGGGGTCGACCGCGCTCACCGGCCCCGGCTCCGCCCACCAGGCCAGCACGGGGCGGACCAGGTGCCGGGACGGGGGGAGGTACACGTGCGGCAGCAGGGCCGCCGGCCGGACGGAGGTCGGGTCCAACCCGGTCTCCTCCTGGGCCTCGCGCAGGGCGGTGGTCACGTCGTCCTCGCCGGGCTCACCGCGCCCGCCGGGGAAGGCGGGCTGCCCGGCGTGCGAGCGCAGCGTCGCCGACCGGCCGGTGAGCAACAGGTCCGGGCCGTGCGGGCCCTCCGCGAACAGCATCAGCACGGCGCTGGCCCGGGCGTCCGCGGTGGCCAGGTCCAGCAGTGCCGCGAGCGGGCTGTCCAGCTCGGCACCGTCGATGCGGTGGACGAGGGGGTGCAGCCAGTCGGGGAGATCGGCGTCGGGGAGGAGTCGGCGGCCCAGCCGATCCGGGGCGGTCGGGCGGCCCACAGCGGTCGGTCTCATCCGGTGGGTGTTCCCGACCCCGGGCCGGAGTCGCCGCCGTCGTCGTCGACCGGATCGTCGGGCCCGAGCCCGACCAGGGCCAGCAGGTGCGGCTTCTCGGCCCCGGTGATCAGGCCGGCGGCGATCTCGGGATCGGTGGGGCCGGCCCCGTACGACGGGCACAGGGCGGCCAGGAAGCAGGCCCCGCAGGCGGGGCGCTTGGCGTTGCACACGCGGCGACCGTGGTAGATCGTCCGGTGCGAGAACATCGTCCAGTCGCGGGCCGGGAGCATGCCGGTCAGCTCGGTCTCGATCTTGACCGGGTCGGTCTGCGTGCTCAGACCCCACCGCTTGACCAGGCGCTGCACGTGGGTGTCCACCGGCAGGCCGGGGAGACCAAAGGCGTTCCCCAGGACGACGTTGGCGGTCTTACGGCCGAACCCGGGCAGGCTCACCAGGTCGGCCATGGTCGCGGGCACCTCGCCGTCGTACCGCTCGACCAGCGCCTGGCCGAGGCCGATGAGCGAGGTCGCCTTGTTCCGGAAGAAACCAGTCGGCCGGATCAGCTCCTCGAGCTCGGCCCGGTCGGCGGCCGCGTAGTCGGCGGCGGTGCGGTACCGGGCGAAGAGCGGGGGCGTCGTCTGGTTGACCCGGACGTCGGTGCACTGGGCCGACAGGATGGTCGCGACGGCCAGTTCGAGCGGGGTGGTGAAGTCGAGTTCGATGACGGCGTCGGGGTAGCCGACGGCCAGTTCCGCGGCCAGCCGGCGGGCCCGCCGGGTACGGGCCAATGGGGTGGCCGGGACGCTCGCCCGGCGCACCCGGGCCGGGGCCGCCCCCGGAGCTGTTCTCGCCGCCACGCCGATCTGCACGAAAGCCAGGTTGCCACAGGGACGTGTGAGGCATGATGGAACGCATCATGGCGGTCTTCCTGGTGGTGCTGATCCCCATCCTGCTGATGCTGTTCGCCCTGTTCATGGAACGGGTGGAGAACAGGCTGAAGACGCGCACCGTCAGCGAGGCCGATGTCCAGCAGTTCCTGGACGAGGCCCGACCGGAAGAGGTCAACACCCTCATGCGCGAGGGCTGGACCCGCGCCTTCGACAAGTTCCGGCTGCGTCGCCGGCCGCGCTTCCGCCGTCGCGGTGCGGGCCGCGCCAAGGGCGCGCCGACCGTGACCCAGTCTGCCGCTCCGACGTCGGACACCCCCGACCCGCAGGCCTGACCCGGGCCGCAACTCCCCGGCACCCCCGGCTCGCCGCCTGCAGGCCGAGGGCTTCCGAGCACACACTGCTACCTCCCCCCTAGACTGTGCCCTGCGTCTCACGCGTACGGTCGTCTCCCCAGACGTTCGGCGTTCTGGGAGCACGCAGTGGTCCGGGCGAGAGTCGGCCGGAGAAGGGCAGGCGCACCGGGATCACCCGGTGGCGCGGCGATCAGGAGGATGTCGGTGGAGGAAACGCTGGGCAGAGCCGGCATCTTCCAAGGTGTTGACCCCGAGGCCGCTGCGGCGCTCGGATCCACCCTGGAGACCGTCGATTACCCGCGCGGCAGCGCCATCTTCGCCGAGGGTGAGCTCGGCGATCGGCTGTACATCATCCTGTCCGGCAAGGTGAAGCTCGGCCGGCACTCCCCCGACGGCCGCGAGAACCTGCTCGCCGTCATGGGTCCGTCCGACATGTTCGGCGAGCTGACCGTCTTCGACCCGGGTCCCCGCACGTCGACCGCCACCGCGGTCACCGACGTCCGCCTGGCGACCATGGACCGCACCGCGTTGCGCGAATGGATCACCAAGCGCCCGGAGATCGCCGAGCAGTTGCTGCGGGTGCTCGCCCGCCGGCTGCGCCGCACCAACAACGCGCTGGCCGACCTGATCTTCACCGACGTCCCCGGCCGCGTCGCCAAGGCCCTGCTGCAGCTGGCCCGCCAGTTCGGTCAGCAGGAGGGCGGCTACCTCCGCGTCACCCACGACCTCACCCAGGAGGAGCTGGCCCAGCTGGTCGGCGCCTCCCGGGAGACCGTCAACAAGGCCCTGGCCGACTTCGGTCAGCGCGGGTGGCTGCGCCTGGAGGGCAAGAGCGTCGTGCTGCTCGACGCCGAACGGCTGGCCCGCCGCGCCCGCTGACGCGGATCAGGTCGGTTTCCGCAGCACGGTGACCGTCACCGCGAGCCGGGTCGGGGTCCGCTCCGGCAGCCCGTCGGCGACGGCGGCCAGGGCGGCCGCGTCCAGGTGGTGGGCGTTCGGCCCCATGCCGACGACGTCGGCGACGTCCGCCGGGGTCAGCGCCAGGTCGGCGGTCACCTCGATGCGCTCGATCAGCTCCAACCGCCCGGCGAACGCGTCGGCCAGCCGCTCCGACTTGCCGGCGTCCACCGCGAGCAGCGGCACGACGTCCCGCAGTTCGGCCAGGTGACCGGGCTCGGGGGTCACCGCCACCAGCCGGCCGCCCGGCCGCAGGATGCGGGTGATCTCCTCGACGTCCCGCGGCGCGAACACGCTGAGCGCCACGGCGACGCCGGCGTCCACCACCGGTAGCGGCGACCACGCGTCGGCGACGACGGACGCGACCCGCGGGTCGGACGCGGACCGCCGCGCAGCCGCCGCGGAGGAATCCAGGGCCACCCCGATCGGCGACTCCCCGTCCGGACCGCGGCGGGCGTCCAGGACGCCGCGCAGGTGATGCCCCGGCCCGGCCCCGATCTCCACCACCGGACCGACCGGGGCGGCCTGCTCGGCCAGCACCGTCGTCACCGGGGCGTAGTGCCCGCGGCCGAGGAACCGTTCCCGGGCCGTGACCATCGCCGCGGTGTCCCCAGTGTCGGTGCGCGCCCGCGGCCCGAGCAGGCTGACGTAGCCCTGCCGGGCGATGTCGAAGCGGTGGCCGGCCGAACACCCGAGCACCCGGCCGGCCTGCACCACGGCCAGCGGGGCGCGGCAGTGCGGGCAGGTCAGGAGGTCGACGGCGGCGGCCAACCCGGCCCCTCTGAGGGAACCGCTCACGACGGGGCGCCGCGCAGGTGGTCGAGCTGGGCCGCCACCGACCGTTCCGCCGCCCCGCGCAGGGTGGCGTCGTCAGGGTCGAGGAAGTCGTAGACCACGTCGGTCACCTGGGCGACCGTCGCCGTCGGGCCGATCTCCTGCAACACGGCCCGCACCTGGTCCAGGCGCTGGGTGCGATGGGTGAGGTATTCGGCGCAGACCGCGGCCAGGTTCGGCCGGACCGGCCCGTGACCCGGCAGCACCGGCACCGCACCGATGTCCGCCAGGCGCCGCAACGAATCCAGGTAGGGGCCGAGGGCGCCGTCCGGGTGGGCGATGACGGTGGTCCCCCGCCCCAGGATGGTGTCCCCGGTGAACACGGCGACGGTGGCGCCGGCGGAGTCGAGCAGCCGCAGGCACACCGAGTCGGTGGTGTGGCCGGGAGTGAGCACGACCTGAAGACGATCGACCAGGCGTTCTCCGTCGGCCAGCGGCGGGCCGTCGACGCACTCGACCGGGTCGGCACCACGGACCGGGGCGCCGGTCAACTCGGCGAGACGGGCGGCCCCGGCCGTGTGGTCCCGGTGCCGGTGGGTGACGACGATCAGCCCGACCGGACCGGCCGCCGCGACCTGCCGCAGGTGCGGCTCGTCGTCGGGGCCGGGGTCGATCACCACGGCGGGGGCCCCGGGGGCGTCGTGGCTCGTGATGCGCCAGGTGTTCGTGCCGTCGAGGGTCATCGGTCCGGGGTTCGGGGCCAGGAACAGGTCGACCCCGGCGGGCAGGTCGGTGGCCATCACGACCCCGCGCCGGCGGGCACGTACGGCACGACCGCCCCGCTCTCGTCGCGGGTCCACGGGACGATCACCGGCTCGGCCGCGAGCACCCCGGCAACGGTCGAGTGGGCGGCCAGGTCGGTCAGCACGGCGCGGGTCGGCGGCATGAGGCGGACGCTACCGGCCCCGTCGGCGGCCAGGAGCGCGGCGGGGGTGGCCCAGAAACCCTCGTCGGCCTCGGTCGTCGTCAAGCGCAGGTCGTCACCGTCCGGGAGGGCGGTGACGAAGAACGCCGTGTCGTACCGCCGGGAGCGGCCCCGGGGGGTGACCCAGTTCGCCCACGGCCGGAGCGCGTCCGCGCACAGCACCCGGCCCTGCTCGGTGAGCAACCGGGCCAGCGCCCCGTCCGGTTCGGGGGCGGGCCGCCGAGCGCCGGCCGGTGCGGCCAGCAGCAGCCCGGTCTCCTCGTACAGCTCCCGCACGGCCGCCACGACCAGCCGATGGGCCAGGTCGACCGCACCCGGCCCGGACAGTCCCAGACGCCGGGCGAACCACGCCGGCGGTGGACCCTGCCAGGGCACGGGACCGGCGTCGGACGGATCGACCCCACCCCCGGGGAAGACGGTCATGGACGGCGCGAACTGCATGGACGCGACCCGGCGCAGCACGAACACCTCGAACCCGGGCACCGTCGGGTCGGCGGCGGCCGGTCGCAGGACGACCACCGTGGCGGCGGGGCGGGGGGCGGGTTCGTCGCACACGCCGCCGACGGTAGCCCCACCCTCCAGCGGGGCGTGCTCGGTACGGTCACGTCATGATCGGCCGCCGCTGGGACGTCGTGATCGCCCGGGAGGACCTGTCAGTGCTGGTCACGACGAGCCGCCGCGAGCTGACCACGTCGACGCTGCTGCTGGCCGGCCCGGTCGGCGCGGCCGCCCAGGCCCTGGTCGTCGACCCCGCATGGGATCCGGACGAGCTCGACGGCCTCGCCGGCGACCTGGCCGGGTGGGGCGTGACCGACGTCAGCGGTATCGCGACGCACGCCCACTACGACCATCTGCTCTGGCACCCGGGGCTGGGTCGCGGACCCCGCTGGTCGTCGGCGACCACGGCCGCCACCGCCGGTCGCGACCGGGACACCCTGGTCGCCGCCCTGGGCCCGGACTTCCCGGCGGACCTGGCGGCGCTGGTGGGCCGGGTTCGGGGCCGGGCGCCCGGCCCGCTGCCGTGGTCCGGCCCCCCGGTGGAACTGGTCGAACACGATGCGCACACCCCCGGCCACCTGGCCGTCTGGCTGCCCGACCCGGGGGTGCTGATCGCCGGGGACATGCTGAGCGACGTGGAACCGCCCCTGCCGGAGGAGACCGGACCGGCCGAGTACCGGGCGGGGCTGGACGTGTTGGCGCCGTTCGTCGAGCGGACCTCGGTGGTCGTTCCCGGGCATGGGCACGTCGGCGACGGGGCCGAGGCGCGGCGACGGTGGACCGCCGACGCCGCCGCCGTCGCCGACCTGACGAACTGATCCCGCCACACCCTCGGGTATCACCGAACGTCACCACGGTTGACTTTCAGTAGCCTGCCTTCGGGGGCAGGGGGACGAATGGACGACGGACGCGACGGCCGCCGCATCCGTGTGCAGCTGGTCGACGACCAGGCGCTGCTGCGGGTCGGTTTTCGCATGATCATCGGATCCGAACCGGACCTCGAGGTCGTCGGCGAAGCGGCCGACGGGAACACCGCGGTCGCCGAGGCCCAGCGTTGCCGACCGGACGTGGTGCTGATGGACGTCCGCATGCCCGGCATGGACGGCATCACCGCCACCGCGGCGGTGTTGGCCGACGACCCGGCCCGGAAGGTGATCATCCTGACCACCTTCGACCTCGACGAATACGTCGTCGACGGGCTGCGAGCCGGGGCGAGCGGGTTCCTGCTCAAGGACACGCCGCCGGCCGACCTGATCGCCGCGATCCGCACGGTGCACGCCGGGCAGGCGTTCCTGGCTCCCACGGCGACCCGGCGACTGCTCGACGCGTGCCTTCCGACCCTGGCCGGCCCCGCGGACGGGTCCGAGGTCGACGTTCCGCCGTCCCCCCAGGCAACGGCCCTGGCCCGGCTCACCGACCGCGAGGCCAGCGTCCTGGCCGAGCTGGCCCGGGGCCGCTCCAACCGGGAGATCGGGCAGGCGCTCTTCATCGCCGAGGGCACCGTCAAGATCCACATCAGCCGCATCCTGGCCAAGCTCGAACTCCGCGACCGGGTGCAGGCGGTCATCCTGGCCTACGAAGCGGGTCTCGTCCGGCCCGGGGTGACCTGACCGTGACCGCGATCGGTCGGTGGCTGCGTTCGGCCGCCGCGGGTCGTCCGGGCCCGCGATCGGTCGGATCCTGGACCTTCGACGTGGTCGTGGCGCTGGTGTGGACGGCGTTGACGCTCGCCCCGCTGTTCGACGGATCCGATCGGGATCGCCTCGGGCCCGCCCTCGTCCTGGGGGTGTGCGCCGGGTGTGTCCTGGCCCTGCGCTGTCGGTGGCCGGTGCCGGTGCTGCTCGTCCTGCTGGTGCTCGCCCTCGTCTCGCACCTGGCCGGTCTCGACGTCTCACTGGGCCTGCTGGTGATGGTGGCGTCCTACACCGTCGTGGTCGATCAAGGCACCCGCAGCGGCGCGGCCGCCATCACCGGTCTCCTCCTGGTCCTGGCGGCGGTACGCACGCAAGCGTGGGCGGGCGGCGATCAGCTGGACGAGTTCCTGCTGGCCGCCGCCGTCGTCGTGGCGGTGGTCGGTTTCGCTCTGTACCGCGCCGCGAGGTTGGCCGGTGTCGACCAGTTGCGTGAGCGCAACACGTTGCTGCAGCAGCGCGCCGAACTGCAGGAACGGGACCAGGAGCAGCAACGCCGGTTGGCGGTCGACGACGAACGGATGCGGATCGCCGCGGGGATGCACGACGTCGTCGGCCACCACCTGACCGTCATGGTCACCCTGGCCGAGGGCACCCTGCGGGTGCTGCCCGCCGGCGACCCGGCGACCGAACCGGTCCGGCTGATCGCGGACACCGGCCGGGATGCGCTGGTCGAGACCCGCCGGCTGCTCGGCCTGTTGCGCACCGATCCCGGGCCGCCGACCGTGTCGACGGACGAGCGGGTGCGGGCGCTGGCCGAATCGGTGGCCGTCGCCGGGGTGGCGGTCACGCTCACGGGTTCAGCGCGCTGGGACGACCTGCCACCCGAGTTGGCCGACGACCTCATCCAGGTGACCAGGGAGGCGCTGACCAACGTGCTCAAACACGCGGGGCCGGGCAGCGCCGCTGTCGTCGTCCTGGAGCGGGACGGCAGCGGTGTCCGGCTGACGGTGACCGACGACGGAGCCGGTACCCCGACCGCCCTGGCCGTGTCCTCGCACGCCGGGGTCGTCGGTATCGTCCGGCGGCTCGCACCGTGGTCCGGCCGGGTCGACGCCGGTCCGCGACCGGGCGGTGGCTGGTCGCTGGACATCAGCTGCCGGTCGACGCCCCGACCGGCGGCCTGACGCGACGCCGACGCGTATGGCAAAAGGTGTACCTGCGTCGGCCGGTTGCTGACGATCGGCCGATACCGAGTCCTGCCCCCCGTCCCTACGGTCATTTCCGGGTGTTGCAGACGGGCGACATCGTCAAGGGGGATGGACATGACCTGCGTACGACGAACAATCATCGGTGCCGCCATCGGAATGGCAGCAATCGTCACGGCCACCGGGGGCGCTCCGGCATTCGCCGGAACGACGCCCACCCAGAATTGTGATCTGGACACCTCCGCACACCGGGGCGCCTGCATCTATTACGACAACGAGATCTCGCAGTTCACCACCCCAGGGCCCGCGGCGACCGGCTTTTTCGACCTGACCCTGGATCAGCACGACGTCAACCACGGGACCGATTCCGACGGCGGTCACACGGCTGCCCCCGAGGACCCGGCAGCTCACGGCGGGCAGGGATTCCAGTCCATCGTGTCGGACGGCGTGTGGACCGGGCTGGAGACCCACGTCTCCTACTCCCCGGCCGGTGGCCCTTTCAGCGGCATCGATCAGGTCGGCTGGCACGTCGACATCCCCCAGCAGGGCGACAACACCTACGAGCCGAAGGGGTCGACGTACCTGTTCGACACCCAGACGGTGCCGTACGAGGACCGCGACGGGGACCACGCGATCGTCACCAACCGATTGTCGGACCGACCCCTGTCCATCGGGATCGCCAACAGCGTCACTGGTCTCACACTGACGCAGGTGGGGACCGAGACCACGGGCGGGATGCTGATGGATCCGGCCGGACGCACTCCCGGCGCGACCCTGACTTCCGGTACGACGAACTATTTCGCCGGGTACCGGTCCGGCTCGGACGACGCCACCCTGCAGATCACCTACGTCGTCCTTCCGCCGCCGGCCGGGACCGACCCCACTGCCCCACAGTCGATCTATGCCGGGTTCCAGGTACACCTCGATGCCGTCGTGAATTCGACGGACCCCGGCGCTCAGAATTCGACCTGTTCGGTCACCTCGGCCACCAGCCTGGCCGCCTTGAATTGTTCGGTGGTCCAGGGCGGCAGCAACGACGGGCAGAGCCAGGTGACCGTCAGCATCACCAAGCCCTGACGGCCGGCGCCGATATCCGTTCACCGTCTCGGGTGCTATTCCCAGACAGTGATTCCCGGACAGTGAATGGACACCACTTTTCCCGCCCGTCCCGCACGACGGGCCGTGAGGCGTCGTCCGAACAGCAGATGCCGTCATCGCCTCGATAGGCCAGGAGACAGATGTGTCCTGCTGCCCGCCTTTTCTACGGTTCATCACATCGAACCGAACGCCATCGCTTTCACCGGGGGACCAGCCACGATGTCCACAGCCAGCCGAACGTCCAGCCGAACTCTGCAACTCCTGACCGCCGTGGTCGTCACCTCCATGGTGACCTGCGGCATCTCCTCCGCCGGTGAGACCGCCACGTCCGCTCCTGCCACGCAGACCTCCACCCTGGTCACCGGGTCCGCGGGCAACCCTGCCGACCTCGCCGCACTGACCGGCGATCCGGCATCCGGACCGGCCGTGCCGGTCCACACCGGATCGGTGGTGACCGAGTCGACGGGCATCGCGACCTCGACCACCCCGGTGCTGCAGGCGACGGCTACCACGGCCGGTCAGTACCAGTTCACCGTCGCGCCGCTGTCCACCGGCGCTCCGGCGAACCCGGTGACGCTCTCGGCGTCGGGGCCGTCCGTGCAGGTGCCGACGGGGACCCTGCAGGAGGGCGACGTCTACCAGTGGCGGGCAACGGCCCCGGGGGCGGCGGCTGGCGACTGGCACGTCTTCACCGTCGACAGCACCCGCAGCGGACTCGCGCCGGTCGACTCGGCCGGCGGGGTCGCCGTCAACGAGGCCACCGGCGCCGTCAGCACCGACTGGACCTCGCAGTCCGTGTCCTCAGCCGCGGGAGTGGCAGGGATCGGTCTGGCCTTTCGCGCCGGGTCGAGCGCGCAGGCGGGTGTACCGGCGGGATGGAGTCTCACCGCCGGATCAGCGAGCGGGTATCAGCGGCTCACGGTCCAGCCGGGCGGCTCGGTCCAGACGGTGTCCGATTCAGGGGTCACCGTGAACTACCAGGGCGGGCCCGACCGGGCCTACACCCCGGTCTGGGGGACCGGGCAGTCGGCTCCCGGCGCGGCGCTGTCCACCCTCGTGCACAACGACGACTCCACCTGGACGGTGTCCGACCCCGACGGCACGACCACCGTTTTCACCGCCACCACCGACCAGCCCAGCGGGGCGCAGCCGCTGACGGCCCAGGCGACGTCGGTGACCAAGGGTGGTACCCCCAGCTTCGGGCGGACGATCACCGACGGACTGGTCAGCGCGATCACCGACCCGGTGTCCGGGCAGCAGATCACCGTGCACTACGGCCCCGTCGCCGGGCAGCAACTCCCCCACGGGTTCGTTCCCGCCCCGTCCGGCCTGGTGTCCGGGGCCACCTTCTGGGACGGCTCCACCGTGCAGGTGCTGTACGTCGACACCCCCACGGGCCCCCAGATCGGCCGGCTCGTCGCCGACGCCCAGGCCGGTGACGCCGCCCGGGTCAGTGACTACGCGTACGACGCGGCCGGCCGGCTCTCAGCCGTTCGCGCACCGCTGTCCGCCGCGGTGCTGGCTGCCCAGATCCCCGGTTTCAGCGCCGATCAGGTCGAGACCCACCTGACCTACGACGGCCAGGGACGCGCCGTCGCGGTGACGGCCCCGGTGGCTGGTGCTGGGCAGACGCCCGTCACCCGGCATTACGCGTACGCCGCCGACAGCACCAGCACCACCACCACGCAGGACGGCACAGCGCCCCCCGCGGGCTTTCTCACCAAGGTGCAGGTGGATCCGGCGACCCTGCTGCCCACCGCGACCTGGGACGCCGACGGCCGCAAGTCCACCACCACCTACGACCCCGCGACGGGTCACGTGCTCAGCACCACTACCGGCGACGGGGCCACCACAACGACCTCCTACGACCCCAGCACCGGGTGGCCGGTCAAGGTCGTCGGACCGGTCCGCGGCCCGGCCGGCCCGGATGCACCCACCCTGACCCGGGCGTACGACCAGGTCACCACTGGTGAGAGCGCCACCAGCCCGGGGGTGACCAAGGACCTGCGCGGTCTGGACGTGCACTACTGGGCGAACGCAAACACCGAAGGCGCCCCCGCCCGCACCGAGATCGGCCCGGTGAACGGCAGCGACGTCCCCAACACCATGGCGATGTCCTGGACCCAGCCGCCGGTGAACGGCGACAACGGGTGGTCCGCCCGCCTGACCGGCACCTGGCAGGTCGACACGGCCGGCACGTACACCGTCACCGCCGGCCCGTCCGGTGCTGCATCCCTGTGGCTGGACGGCCAGTCATGCCCCGGTGGCACCTGCAGCAACGTGGCCCTGGCCGCCGGGCCGCACACCATCCGCATCGACCTGCGGGTGCCGCACCCCACCGCCGGAGCCGCCGGCGCCCTGACCCTGTCCGCCGCCCCGGCCGGCAGCCAGCCCAGCCCGGTTCCGACCGATCACCTGCACCCGAACCTCGGTCGCGTGTCGTCCACCAGCTCCGCCGACGCCACGGGCCCCGGAACCGCCGCCACCGTGACCAGCCACACCGACTACGACCCCGCACAGATCGACCGGGTCACCAGCAACAGCAGCCCGTCGGGCCTGAAGTACGGGACCGCCTTCGAGCCCGTCGACCCGGCCCACGGCCAGTTCGGTCGGCAGACGTCCACCACTTCACCTGGCGGTGACAGCGTCGTCCTCGGGTCCTGGGGCGGGAACGAGCAGGCCACCGTGCCCGGTATCGACCACCCCGTGAACCAGGCGGGGCTGCCGAAGACGGTCAGCGACCCCACCCCCGGCGGCGGCGACACCGTCACCTCGACCACCACGTACGACGCGGCCGGCCGGCCGGCTGCCGTGGTGACCGCCACCGCCTCCACCACGACCGGCTACGACCAGATCGGACGGCCGGCCACGTCGAGCACGACCGCGGCCGGGAAGCAGACCCCGGACAGCACCGTCACCACCCAGTACGCCTACCAGGGCAACCCGCTGCAGACCGCCGTCACCAGCACCACCGCCGAAGGCACCCACACCACGGTCACCCAGGTCGACCTGGCCGGGCGCCCCACCCTGCAGGTCGACTCCTGGGGGACGACCACCGCCACCACCTACGACCCGGCCACCGGCCAGGTCGCCCAGGCCGTCACCACCACGAGCCCTGACGGCGGTGCTGCCCCGACGGTCAAGACCACCACGAGCACCTACAACGCGGACGGCACCCCGAAGACCGTCCGCACCAGCTCCCAGACCAGCCCGGCCCAGGCCGTCACCGCGGCAGCCACGCTGAGCTACGCGGCCAACGGCGATCTGACGTCGATCGAGTACAGCAACGGGACCCACACCGCCTATACCACCGACGCAGAAGGACGCACCGCCAAGGCCGTCACCACCACCAGCGACGGCCAGACCTTCACCGACAGCCGCACCTTCAGTCCGGCGAACAAGGTCCTCACGCAGGTGCTGGACACTCCCGGCCACACCGCCACCACCGACTACCACTACGACATCGACGCCCGGCTGACCGGCGCCGAGCTGTCCACCGACCAGAACGTCACCCACCACTCCTGGGCCTACACCTACGACGCCGACGGCAACCGCACCAGCCAGGACGTCGACGGCAAGACCTACACCTACTCCTACGACCCGGCCGGGAGCCGGTTGACCGCCACGGACGATCCGAGCGTCGGCGCCATCACCTACGACGCGGCCACCGGGAGCCAGATCACCGGCATCGGCGACACCAGCCTGGGCTACGACCCCGTCGGCGACCTCGTTTCCGCCGCCGACCCGACCGTCGCCGTGGCCTACACCCGGGACGCCACCGGAGCCGTCATCGCCCGGACCACCACCCCGACCGGGGGCCAGCCGGCGACCGTCCGGATGAGCGACGACGGACTGGAACTGGACGCCACGAACCACCCCACCACCGACAGCACCACTCTGCCGGGCGGGGTGACCGCAACGACCACGGGCGGCGTGACCACCTGGTCCCACGACGACAAGCAGGGCAACGCCTGGTTCACCACCGATGCCGCCGGCCACCCGACCGGGACGCCGACCCTGACCGACCCCTTCGGGCAGGCGCTGACGACCGACGTGCCGTCGGCCGGTGATCCGGACATGCCCGGTTGGCAGGACGGCGCGGGGCTGCAGGTCATCCCCACCGCTCACCTGGCGCTGCTGCAGGCCGGCGATCGGACCTACGTGCCCGCCCTGGGCCGCTTCACCACCCCCGACCCGCAGGTGGGCGGGTCGGCCAACCGCTACGACTACGCCAACCAGGACCCCATCAACGCCGGTGACCCGACCGGGCACAGCGTCACCGCCGAGATCGTCGGCACCGCGATCGCGACCATCGTGCTGTCGGTGTTCTTCTGGTGGTTGGGCGCCCCCGAGATCGGCTCATCCGCGATGTCCGCCGAGAGCGCGGGACTCGCGGCGACGAACGCAGAAGGGGCGGCTGCGGCCGCTGCGGCCCGAGCCGGCGGCCAGGCTGCGGAAGAGGTGGCGGACGAAGTCGTCACACCCAGCGCGTGGAAGCTGGCAAAGAGGTTCGTCGGCAAGGCTTTCGACAACCTGGGTCGAATCGGCAGCTACCCGTTGGGGGCGGCCGGAAGCGGTGGGCTCGGGGGGGCCGTCACCGGTGCGGCGACGGGCGCCGTCTACAACGGGAGCGAACAGCTCACCGACTGGGTCATCGACGGCACTCCCTTCGACCCGGCGTCATTCGGTCGTTCCGCCTGGATGGGTGCGGCGATCGGCGGCGGGGTCGGATTTCTCGGTCGCGGCGCTCTCGCCCTGCGGGTCAACGTGAACGGGCGCGACCTGATGCCTCTGATGCCGTTCACGACGTCGACCATGAACGCGGCTCGGGCGATGGTGCGGGGGGCGCGGAGATGAGATGACAGGTGGCCGGGTCGACGAATCGACACCCCACCGGTCACCAGGAACCACAGCGCCCCGACGACCACCCGGTCGTCGGGGCGCTCGGCGCTCCTGCCTGGTTCGTCAGCCCCGCACCTGCACGATGGCCTCGACCTCGACGGGCGAGCCCAGCGGCAGCTCGGCCACCCCGACGGCCGACCGGGCGTGCCGGCCGGCCTCGCCGAAGACCTCGGCCATCAGGTCGGACGCACCGTTGATGACGCCCGGCTGCCCGGTGAACCCGGGGGCGGACGCGACGAAACCGACGAGCTTGACGATCTTCTCGACCCGGTCGAGACCGACGGCGGCGTCGATGACGGCCAGGATGTTGACCGCGGACAGCCGCGCGTACTCCTTGGCCTCCTCGGGGGCGACCTCGTCACCGACCCGGCCGGTGGCCGGGAGGGCGCCGTCGACGAACGGCAGCTGACCGGCGGTGAAGACCAGGTTCCCGCTCTGCGACCACGGCAGGTAGGAACCGGCGGGGGCCGGTACGGCGGGCAGCGTGATGCCGAGTTCGGCCAGCCGCGCCGCGGGCGAACCGTCGGTCACGCCTTCTCCCGCTTGAGGTAGGCGACAAGCTGCTCGGGGTTCGGCCCGGGGACGACCTGCACGAGCTCCCAGCCGTCCTCTCCCCAGGTGTCGAGGATCGCCTTGGTGGCGTGGGTGATCAGCGGGACGGTGGAGTACTCGAAGGCCCGGCGCGGGGCGGGTGACGTCATGGCCACGACTGTAGAGCGGGCCTCCCTAGTCTGTGACCCGTGGGAACGACGTTCAGCGGGTGGACCGCGGTGGTGGCCGTGGCGATGGCCGGGCTGCTGCTGGTCCTCGTGCTGCTGCGGTACGACACCTACCGCAACCGGCCCGGATGGTCCCTCGGGTACGCGACCCGGCGGGCGCTGCTGTTGGCTCCGGTGATCCCGCTCGGGGTCGTGGTCGTGCTGCTGGTGCCGCTGTGGCTGGGCGCCGTCCTGCTGGCCGTCCCGGCGCTGATCATCCTGGTCATGGCCCTGGCGTCCTGAGCGGCCGGTCTGCGGTCGCGCGCATCGGCCGGCCTGGCAGGATCGACGCAATGAGCTGCACGCCGACGGCGCGGACCTGCGCGCTCGGAAATGCCCGGTGACCGGGTCGTGGACCGCCGCCTGCCGGCGGGCCCGCCTGCACGTGGTGACGGGCAAGGGCGGGACCGGGAAGACCACCGTGGCGGCGGCGCTGGCGCTGGCCCTGGCCACCGACGGACGGCGGGTGCTGCTGGTCGAGGTGGAGGAACGGCAGGGCATCGCCCGGTTGTTCGACGTGCCGCCGCTGCCGTACGAGGAGCGCAAGGTCGCCGTCGCGTCCGGGGGAGGTGAGGTGCGCGCCCTGTGCATCGACGTCGAGGCGGCGCTGCTCGAGTACTTCCAGATGTTCTACAACCTGGGCATCGCCGGTCGGAGCCTGCGCAAGCTCGGCGCCATCGAGTTCGCCACCACCCTGGCGCCCGGTCTGCGGGACGTACTGCTCACCGGCAAGGTGAAGGAGACGGTGACCCGGGTCGGCAAGGACCACCGTCCCGTGTACGACGCGGTGGTGATGGACGCCCCGCCCACCGGCCGGGTGGTGACGTTCCTCAACGTCACGCAGGCGATGTCCGGCCTGGCCAAGCGCGGGCCGATCCACTCCCAGGCCGAGGGGGTAGTCCAGTTGCTGCACTCGCAGGACACCGTCGTGCACCTGGTGACGCTGCTCGAGGACATGCCGGTCACCGAGACGATCGAGGGCATCGAGCAGATGCGCCGGGAGGGCCTGCCGGTGGGCAGCATCATCGTCAACGCCGTCACCGAGTCGCCCCTGCCCGCCGATCTGCTGCCGACGGCCGCCGCGGGCGACCTGGACGCCGCCGCTCTGACCCAGGCGTTGGCGGCCGGCGGCCTGACCGCCGGGCGATCCGCGGACGAGGTCGACGACCTGGTGCGGGGTCTGCTGACCCAGACGTCGGAGCAGGCCGAGCGGGTCCTGGACGAGACCCGCTGCCGCCGGGAGTTGGAGGCGACCGGGATGCCACTGCTGACCCTGCCGCGGCTGGTCGACGGGACCGACCTGGCCGGGGTCTACGAGCTGACCGACCGGCTCACCGACCAGGGCGTGCGATGACGGCCCGGACGCGCGGTCCCCGGCCGGCCGACGGTACGGCGCTGCTGCGGGTGGCCCCGCTGTTGACCGACCCGGCGACCCGGGTGGTGGTGACCTGCGGGTCGGGCGGAGTGGGCAAGACCACGACGGCGGCGGCCATGGCCCTGTTCGCGGCGGACGCCGGCCGCAAGGTCGCGGTCCTGACGATCGACCCGGCGAAGCGACTGGCCCAGTCTCTGGGCCTGGACGAGTTGGACAACGACCCGCGCCGGGTGGACGTGCCGCTGGGCCCGGGCGCCTCGGCCGCCCCGGAGGCCCGGCCGGGCGGTGAACTGTGGGCGATGATGCTGGACACCCGGCGCACGTTCGACGAGATGGTGGCCGCGCATTCCACGCCCGACCGCGCCCAGGCGATCATCGAGAACCCCTTCTACCAGGTCATCTCCACCTCGTTCTCGGGGACGCAGGAATACATGGCGATGGAGAAGCTGGCCACCCTGGCCGCGACCGACGAGTTCGACCTGATCGTCGTCGACACCCCGCCGAGCCGGTCGGCCCTGGACTTCCTGGACGCGCCGCAGCGGCTCTCCTCGTTCCTGGACGGCCGGATGATCCGGCTGCTGGCCACCCCCGGACGGGGGGTGATGAAAGTCGTCGGGGCCGGGTTCAGCCTGTTCTCGAAGGCGGTCAGCACCATCCTCGGGGGCCAGTTCCTGTCCGACGCCGCACAGTTCGTCCAGCTCTTCGAGGACATGTTCGGCGGCTTCCGGGAGCGGGCGCAGGCCACCTACGAGCTGCTGCGCTCGCCGGGCACCCGCTTCGTGGTGGTGTCGATCTGCGAGCCGGACGCGCTGCGGGAGGCGTCGTACTTCGCCGACCGGTTGAGCGCCGAACGGATGCCGCTGGCCGGGCTGGTGCTCAACCGCACCCACCCGCCGTTGGCCGAGCTGCCGGCGGCGGCCGCCGAGGTCGCCGCCGCCCGGCTGGCGGCGAACGACGGGCCGGCCGATCAGGTGGCGGCGGCGGTGCTGCGGATCCACGCCGAGCGGGTGGCCGTCCGGGGCAACGAGCTGCACCTGCAGTCCCGTTTCCACCGGGTGCACACCACCGTCCCGGTGGTCGAGGTGCCGGCACTGCCGTCGGATGCGCACGATCTTCCGGCCCTGCGGGAGATCGGGGCCCGGCTCACCGCGGCTGCGGGCGCCTGACAGAATCGCCGGCGTCCGGACCACGCCGGACGGCCGACGAGATGGGCCCCACCCCTGGCGAGCCGTGGCAATTCCGGCTGCCCTCAGGGGGCGCCGGTACATTCGGGTCCGTGCGCGCGTTGAACGGCTTCGGCCGGTTGGTCCTGGGAACCCTGCTGGCCGGGGTGCTGGTCGCTGCTCTGCTGCTGCCGGCGGCCGTCGGGATCGGCTCGGCGACCAACGCCGTCGCCGACGCCGTGGACAACGCGCAGGCGGACCCGTTGGACGGTCAGGTGCCCCTGCGGACGACGATCACCGATTCCACCGGCGCGACGGTGGCCACGTTGTGGAAGCAGAACCGGGTCTGGGTGCCCCTGGCGTCGATCTCGGACTACCTCCAGAAGGCCGTCGTCGCCATGGAGGACCGGCGGTTCTACGCGCACACCGGGGTGGACTGGAAGGGGACGGTCCGGGCGCTGCTGCGGAACTCGCAGACCAGCGGCACCCAGGGCGGTTCGACCCTCACCCAGCAGTACGTCAAGAACTACCTGTATCTCGTCAACGCCAAGACCGAGGCCGAGAAGGCCGACGCCATCGCGACCACGCCGATCCGCAAGCTGCGCGAGGCCAAGCTGGCCCTGCAGCTGGAGCAGACCCACACCAAGGCCGAGGTCCTGGAGGGTTACCTGAACCTGGTGGCGTTCGGCCCGTCGCAGTACGGCGCCGAGGCCGCCTCGGAATGGTTCTTCGGAACGTCGGCGGACAAGCTGAGCCTGGCCCAGGCGGCGCTGCTGGCCGGGATGGTCAACAACCCGCCGAAGTACAACCCGCTGGACGAGAGCCACGTCGAGGACTCACGCACCCGCCGCAACCTGGTGCTCGATGTCATGGCCAGCACGGGGGCGGTGTCGAAGGAGGCGGCCGACGAGGCCAAGCAGCAGGACCTCGGGCTGAACCCCCAGCGCATCCCCAACGGCTGCGTCAACGCCGACAACTCCGCGGTCAACGGGTACTTCTGCCAGTACGTCCTGGACTACCTGCGCAACGCCGGTTTCGACAACGACACGGTCGCCAGCTCGGGCTGGACGGTCAAGGCGACGATGGATCCGAAGGTCACGGAGTCGGCCAAGGCGGCCGCCACCCAGCAGGTGGACCCGACCAAGGCGGAGACCACCCGCATCGCGAACACGGTGGCCGTGGTCGGCAAGGGCGAACCCCGCAAGGTGCTGGCGCTGGTCGCGAACCGGCCCTACGGCCTGGACACCAGCCAGGGACAGACGGTGCAGCGGCTGCCCACCACCTTCGCCCCGCTGGGCTCGGGGTCGACGTTCAAGATCTTCACCGCCGCGGCGGCGATGGCCGACGGCTACGGCACCAACTACGTGATGCAGACCCCCGCCCAGGTGTCGTCCCCCCTGGCCCCGGGCCGGGTCTTCAAGAACGCCACCCAGTACCCCGATTCGATGACGCTGGCCCAGGCGCTGGCGACCTCGCCGAACACCGGGTTCATCAACCTGGAGGGCGACGTCGGGTTGCAGAAGGTCGCGGACATGTCGGTGGCCCTCGGCCTGAAGGGCTACAGCCTGGACGCCGGGGACGTGGATCCGTCGTTCGCCGGGGCCGGGACCGACTACGCCGCCCAGGTGGTGGCCCAGAAGATCGTCTCGTTCACCCTGGGCGTCTCCCCCGTGAGTCCGCTGGAGCTGAGCAACGTGGGCGCCACCCTGGCCTCAGACGGCAAGTGGTGTCCGCCGACGCCGGTCGACACCATCACCGACCGCGACGACAAGCTCGTCACCTGGACGGCGGCGGCCTGCGAGCAGGCCGTCCCGGCCGAGCTGGCGCGCACCCTGGCGGTGGCGATGGAGGGCGACTTCACCGGTAACGGCACCGCGGCCACCGCGGCGAAGGGGGCCGGCTGGAACTGGACGGCCGCGGGCAAGACGGGGACGACCCAGGAGTACCGGTCGTCGGCGTTCCTGGGCTTCACGCCGGAGATGAGCGCCAGCGTCGTGCTGTGGGATTCCGAACCTCGTCCGCAGGGCATCTGCAAGGACCCGATCCGCACGTGCTCCACCGACGAGGCCCTGAACGGCAACGGCGTGGGTGGTGGCGGGGTGCCCGCGGTGACGTGGATGAACACCATGAAGCCGCTCAAGGACGGGCAGCCCAACACGTTCTTCGCCCCGGCGTCGCCGCAGTACATCACCGGTTCGGCCAACACCCAGGTCCCCGACGTCCGACGCAAGAACATCGACGACGCCAAGGCCCAGTTGACCGCGGCCGGCTTCAAGGTGGAGGTGGCCACCCGGCAGAACGGTGGAGCCGCGCAGAACATCGTGCTCGACCAGAGCGCGTTCCCGACCGCCGCCCCGGGCGCCACGATCATCATCACCGTCTCCGCCGGCTGACGTCCGCCGCCCGGGTCGGGTGATCGGCCGGCCACCGGGCGCACGGACCGGGCCCCTTGCCCAGTCCCGACGGCTACCCTGACCGGCATGGCAGCAGTGACGGCACGTTCCCTGGTGGTCTCCAGCCTGGTCGGGGCGGGGGCGGCCGCGGTGGCCGGGGCGGGCGCCCTGGCCTGGGGGACGCTGGCCGAACCCCGGATGTTCACGCTGCGGCGGGTCGACCTGCCGGTCCTGCCGGAGAACGCCTGGCCGATCCGGATCCTGCACCTGTCGGACCTGCACATCGTCCCCGGCCAGGACCGCAAGTCCGCCTGGGTGTCCAGCCTGGCCAACCTGCGTCCTGACCTGGTGGTCAACACGGGCGACACGCTGTCGCACCCCAAGGCCGTGCCGGCGGCGGTCGCCGCGTTCGGCGACCTGCTCGACGTCCCCGGGGCCTTCGTCTTCGGCAACAACGACTTCCACGCACCGCTGCCCAAGTCGCCGCACCTGTACTTCCGCAAGCGCGGCCGCTCCCGGCGGGGGCCCGCGCTGCCCTGGCAGGACCTGCGGGCCGCGCAGGCCGAGCGCGGCTGGCTGGATCTGACCAACGCGCGGAACTCGGTGACCATCCGGGGTCAGCGCATCGACCTGGCCGGCGTCGACGACCCGTACACCCGCCGGGACCGCTACGAGAAGATCGCCGGCCCGGCCGATACCGCGGCCACCGTCCGGATCGGGGTGGCCCACGTCCCCGAGCCGCGGGTGCTGGACCGCTTCGCGCAGGACGGGTACGACGTGCTGCTGGCCGGTCACACCCACGGGGGCCAGATTCGCGTCCCCGGGTTCGGGGCGATCGTCACCAACTGCGGCATCGACCGGAGCCGCGCCCGGGGGCTGTCCCGCTGGGGGGCCTCGAGCTGGTTGCACGTGTCCGCCGGGTTGGGTTCCAGCCCGTACATGCCGATCCGGTTCTGCTGCCGTCCGGAGGCCACCCTGCTGACCCTGCGCCCCCGGGAACCGCAGGCCGCGCCGCTGTCCCGGCCGCACGGCACCGGCCACATGCCGGCGAGTGAACAGTCACAGGCGGGTGCGGTCATCCGACCCGGAAATCTCCGCTAAGCTCGTACAGGCCTTCGGGGTGTGGCGCAGCTTGGTAGCGCGCTTCGTTCGGGACGAAGAGGTCGCAGGTTCAAATCCTGTCACCCCGACCATGTGGTCCCGGTCCACCGCTCAGCGGTGGACCGGGACCGTTCTCGTTCCGGGGCCACTGTGACGGCCGGTGCGGCCGCCACGACTCGAGGGTTCATCGTCCGCCCGCACCCACCGTGCGGTGTCGGCGGTCGTCCCGCTGAACTCGTCCGATCAGGTCCGTACCAATACGGCGGCTGTGAGCGATAACCTGTGAGGACGTCGACCGACGCATCGGGGGGCGGATGTCGGGAGCTCAGGAGTGGGGCCCTGCGAGCGAATTCCGCAACGGTGATGGGCGACCAGGTCGGCGGCCGCGGGCGAGTGAAGCACTGGACGGTCATCTCGATGAGGCCGGCCTGCTGGGCGATGACGGCTGGGCGGACGGCGACGAGAGCGACAGCCGGTCCAGTCCCCTGCGGGCCGTCAGTCGCGTGTGCGACATCATCGACGCCCTCACCCAGCATCCGGACGGCGCCACGCTCTCCGCACTGTCGGTCGAGGTCGATCTGCCCAAGAGCTCGACCTTCCGTTATCTGGCCGCGCTGGAGATGCGCGACTACGTCGAACGCACCCTGGACGGCGTCGGCTACCGCCTGGGGCCACGGAACTTCGGGCGTCCCGTCGGTGCGGTGCGACCCGACCGCCTGCTGCTGACGGCCAAACCGCTGATGGAACGCCTGGTCGACGGTCCGGTCGAGGCGTGCCTGCTCACCGGGCTGGACGGGTCGCACGTCCGCTACCAGTGGGTGACGTCGAAGTTCCCGGCCGACCCCCGGGTCCCGCGGACCGGTGACCGGGACGCGTTGCACACCACGGCGACCGGGAAGGCGGTCGCGGCCCAACTGGCCGACGAGTCCGTCGCCGCGCTGCTGACGGCCAGCGGGATGCGGCCGGCCACGGGACGTTCCGTGCAGACGGTGCCCCAGTTCCTCCGCGAGTTGCACCACATTCGCGGCGAGGGCTACGCCCTGACCACCAACGAGCGCTACCCGGACGTCCGGGGGGTGGCCGTCCCGGTGGGCGGGGAGCCACTCGCGCTGGGTCTGGTCGGTCTGACCGCGACGCTGACGGACGATCTGGTGCCGCCGGCGGTCCGTCGACTACGGCGCGCGGCCGCCGTGCTGGCCCGCGGTCTGCGCTGAGCGAGGCAGGATGGGCGGGTGCCCGCCTCTGTTTCGTCCCCGTCCGCCCCCTCCTCCCCCGTCGCGGACCGACGGGAACATCCCGCGATGGCGGTCCCCGACCGGTTGTTCGCCGACGAGGCCGCCGAGCAGCGGTGGCGGTCCCGGTTCTCGGCGGTGCGCACCAGCCTGCCGTCCCCCGCCCGGGACGACGACGACCGTGCGTGCTTCGTCAGCAACGCCACCGGCCGCTACGAGGTGTCCTGCTGGGACGTCGCCTCGGGCACGGTGACGGTGGCGACCGACCGGCCGGACGGGACCATCGCGGCCACGCTGTCCGCGGACGGCACGAGCCTGTGGTGGTTCGACGACACCGAGGGCGACGAGTTCGGGGCCTGGCAGCGGCAACCGTTCGGTTCGGCCCCGGGCGCCCAGGGGGTCGCTCTCCCCGACGTTCCGCCCGGTTACGGGGCCGGTCTGGAGGTGGGCCGGTCGGTGGTGCTGGCCGGGTTCTCGGACGACGACGGCAGCCGGGTGCACCTGCGGGTCGGGGACGGGCCGGTGCGCGAGGTGTACCGCAACGAGCAGGACGCCGGGGTGGGCGCCCTGTCCGAGGACGAGAGCATCTGGGTGCTGTCGCACGCGGAACTGGGTGACAGCCGTTACCCGTCGCTGCGGGCCTTCCGGGTCGCCGACGGCACCGTTGTCGGTGAGCTGTCCGACGGGTCCGACAAGGGTCTGCAGGCGATCGCCTTCTCCCCGCTGGCCGGTGACCAGCGTCTGCTGGTCGGTCACGAACGGTCGGGACGCGACGGCCTGCTCATCTGGGACCTGGCATCCGGGGCGACCCGCGAGCTGGCGCTGGACCTGCCCGGCGATCTGGACGCCGACTTCTACCCGGACGGCACCGCCCTGCTGGTCGAGCACAGCGCCGCGGGCCGGGCCGAGCTGTACCGGTACGAGCTGGAGAGCGGCGCCCTGACCCGGCTGCCCGCGGCCCGGGGGGTGGTGTCCGGCGCCCTGGCCCGGCGGGACGGCAGCATCTGGTACCGGTGGTCGTCGGCGGTCGCCCCGGCCGAGGTGCGGGTGCTGCGGGCGGACGGCACCGACGACCCGTTGTTGCCGGCCATCAGCGAACCCGCCCCGCCGTCGCTGGCCCTGCGGGACGTCTGGGTCGACGGGCCGGGCGGCCGTATCCACGCCTTCGTGGCCGAGCCGGAGCGGCCGTCGGGAGCGGCGGTGTTCCTGGTGCACGGCGGGCCGGCCGCCGAGGACGACGACTCGTTCGACGCCGGCCGCGCGGCCTGGCTCGACGCGGGGTTCACGGTGGTGCAGGTCAACTACCGCGGGTCGACCGGTTATGGATCGGCGTGGCGGGACGCGCTGACCGAGCGCATCGGCCACGTCGAACTGTCCGACATCGACGCCGTGTTCGCCCATCTCGTGGCCGCGGGGACGATCACCGCCGGTCGGGTCGGCATCGTCGGGCATTCCTGGGGCGGGTTCCTGTGCCTGCTGGCCCTGGGGACGCGGCCGGAGCAGTTCGCCGTGGGCGTGGCCGGAGTCCCGGTCGCCGACTACCCGACCGCCTACGCCGACGAGATGGAACAGCTCCGGGCCTACGACCGGGCGCTGTTCGGCGGCTCACCGCAGGACGTCCCGGACAAGTACGCCGATTCGTCCCCGTTGACGTTCGTGGACGGGGTGACCGCCCCGGTGCTGGTGATGGCCGGCGAGAACGACCCGCGCTGCCCGATCCGGCAGATCGACAACTACCTGGCCGCGCTCGCCGACCGCGGCCGCGACTACGCGGTCTACCGTTTCGACGCCGGACACGGATCGATGGTCATCGCCGAACGGTTGCGTCAGGTGTGTGCCGAGATCGCCTTCGTCCGGGACGTTCTCGCCCCCACCGGCTGACTCGGTTCAGTCGCCCGAGAAGTCCTCGGCGCGGTACTCCCCCGGCCCGCCGGTGGCGAGATCGTCGGTGCTGCGCGCGCTTTCCCGCTCGCGCAGCTCGACGCGGCGGATCTTGCCGGAGATGGTCTTGGGCAGGTCGGCGAACTCCAACCGGCGGATCCGCTGATAGGGGGCCAGCTCCCGCTGCGAGTGCGCGAAGATCGCCTGCGCCACAGCGGCATCCGGGCGGTAGCCGTCGGCCAGCACGACGAACGCCTTGGGCACGGCCAGCCGCGTCGGGTGCGGTGACGGGACGACGGCGGCCTCGGCCACCGCGGGGCTGCGCAGCAGGACCGATTCCAGTTCGAACGGCGAGATGCGGTAGTCGGAGGCCTTGAACACGTCGTCGGCCCGACCGACGTACGTGAGGTACCCGTCGTCGTCGACGGTGGCGACGTCGCCGGTGCGGTACCAGCCGGCCGCGGTCGCCTCCGCCGTCCGATCCGCGTCCCCGGCGTAGCCGGTCATCAACGGCACCGGCGGACCGTCGGCACCGCGCAGATCGACGGCGAGCTCGCCCTCGGCGGCCGGTTCGCCGGTCTTCACGTCGAGCAGCCCGATGCGGTACCCGGGCATCGGTCGGCCCATCGACCCGGCCCGGACCGGCTGGCCCGGTGAATTGCCGACGGCCAGGGTCATCTCGGTCTGACCGAACCCGTCGCGCACCGTGCGGCCCCACGCCTGCTGGGTACGGGCGACGACCTCCGGGTTGAGCGGCTCACCGGCGGCGACGAGTTCGCGGGGCGGGGTGCGCAGGACGGACAGGTCGGACTGCAGGAGCATCCGCCAGACCGTCGGCGGAGCGCAGAACGTCGTGACGCCCTCGGTGTCCATGGTGCGCAGCAGGGCGGCGGCGTCGAAACGCTCGTAGCTGTGCACCAGTACGGTCGCGCCGGCCAGCCAGGGGGCGAAGACGTTGGACCAGGCATGCTTGGCCCAGCCGGGTGACGAGATGTTCAGGTGCACGTCGCCGGGTTGCAGACCGATCCAGTACATCGTCGTCAGATGCCCGATGGGATACGAGACGTGGCTGTGCTGCACGAGTTTGGGCCGGGCGGTGGTCCCCGAGGTGAAGTACTCGAGCAGCGGCGCCGCGGCAGGGGTGGGTCCGTCCGGGACGAAGCGGGTCGGCATCGACGTGGAGTCGGCGTACTCGATCCACCCTGGTTCCGGGTCACCCACGGCGATCCGGACGAAAGTGCCGGTCACAGCCCGGAAGTCGGCGGTGTCGACCGACCGGGCCACGACGAACGCGACCCGACCCCGGTCGATGCGGTCCTGGAGGTCGGCGGGCCGCAGCAGGGTGCTCGCCGGCACGACCACCGCCCCGACCTTCATGGCCGCCAGCAGCACCTCCCACAACTCGACCTGGTTGCCGAGCATCACCAGCACCCGGTCGCCCCGGCGCAGGCCGTTCGCCCGCAGCCACGCGGCGACCTGGTCGCTGCGGCGGGACAGGTCGCCGTAGCTGCGGACCAGACGGGTGCGGCCGTCGGTGATGACGAGCGCCGGGCGGTGCGGGTGTTCGGCGGCGACCACGTCGAACCAGTCGAGGGCCCAGTTGAAGTCGACCGGGCGGGGCCAGCTGAACTCGGCGACCGCGCGGGTGCGGTCGCTGCGCGTGGCGAGCAGGAAGTCGCGGGCGGCGCGCAGTTCGGCGGTGGGCGCCCCGGTGGGCGACGGTTCCGGACCGGGATGTTCCGTCATGGGGCGAGCATCGCACCGGCCCGCTCGACCCGCCTACCGGGGCTGATGCCGCCCACGGAGGCTCAGGCTGATCATCTTCGCGGCACAGCTCGATGCGACGGGCGGAAACGACGCTGCGACCAGCGTCAGCCCAGTTCGTCGGCGTCGGGTTCCGCGCCCCGGCCAGGAGCGGAGCCGCCTCCGGACGGGTCGCGCGTCCATCGGGTCGCGAAGTCGACCAGCTGCCCGGCGAGCAGCTCCACGCCGCCGGCGGTGGCCGGATCGTCCAGGCCGTCCGGCGCGGTCCGCGCCCGTCCGTCACCGTCGATGTGCACCTGGCTGCTGTTGACGGCCAGTCCGAACGGCGTGGGCCAGCCCCGCAGGGCGTGGGTGACCTGGCGCAGCGTCGACAACGTCCCGATGGCGGCCTGATGCCCGAGAGCCACCGCGATGAGCCCGACGGCCCGCCCGTCCAGGTAGGGCCGGGTGTCGGTCCGCAGCTCCTCCAGATAGTCCAGGGCGTTCTTGACCAGGCCGGACAGCGTGCCGTGGTAGCCGGGGGAGGCGATGACGACGGCGTCGGCGGTCCGGACCGCCTCCAGGTAGTCCCCGGCGGCCGCGGGTAGTGGGGCACCGGATCGGTAGGACGGGAAGTCGAGGGTCGCCGCGGGGAACACCCGGACCTGCGCGCCACGCCCTTCGGCGGCGGTCAGCACCGCACGCAGCGCGCGGTCCGACTGTGAACCGGGGTCGGCGGATCCGCCGATACCGACCACGGACACTTGCCGACCATTGCTGTGAGCCACTCCTGGATCCTGCCCCAGCGGCAGCGGCGGCAACCACGAGTCGGGCGGCGGGGCCGGGTGATCGTCCCCACGGACCGGGCGGCGGGTCCCGTCCGTTCGGGTTCGTCGGCGGTCGGTGACGGAGTCGTCACCACCCTGGCCGGGGTGAGGGCACCCACCGGCCGCGGATCGTCGTCCCGCACCGCGCGCCGGTCGGCGCACCCGAGGTGGGCGACGTTCCTGGCGGTGTGCGGGATGGGTCTGTCGGCGTGCACGGCGTCGACCAACACCGGCGACCCATCCCCGCCAACGGGCCTGTCGGCCTCGGCATCCGCGCCGGCCGCCCCGACCAGTGCGGAGACCGACGGGTCCTTCGCCGTCCACGCCGTCGACCTGGCCGCCGACGCCCCGGACGAGGCCAGCGGCCTGCTGGTGCTGCCCGGCACGGCCGCCACCGGGGTGCCCGGCCGCTACCTGACCGTCGACGACGACGACGGGCCCCTGGAACTGGTCGCGGTCGACGAGGCCGGCGCCGTGGTCGGGCGCACCCGGGTCGCCGATGTCGACGCGGTCAACCCGGAGGCGCTCGCCCTGGGGCCCTGCCCAGCCGGCACCTGTGTCTACATCGGGGACATCGGGTTCACCCAGCGGCGCACGATCGTCGTCCACCGTCTGCCCCTGGACAAGGTCACGGCCGACGGCACCGCCGCGGAGCCGGCCCGGGCCACGATTCCGGTGGAGTCGTGGCGGTTCCGGTGGCCGGACGACGCCCAGGACGCCGAGGGCATGCTGATCGAGCCGGACGGCAGCGTGCTGCTCGTCGACAAACCGTCCCGCAAGCGGCAGGCCGAACCCACCCGCCTGTACCGGGGCCCGGCCGGCGGTGGCGACCTGCAGGTGCTCACCGAGTTCACGCTGCCGGCCCCCACCGCCCCGCTTCGCACCCTGGTCACCGGCAACGTCGTCACCGACGCCGCCGCCGACGATCGACGGGTGCTGCTGCTGACCTACGACCAGGTGATCGAGTACACCGATCCCGCGGGGGACGCCCGGTCCCACCTGGCCGACTTCCCGTCGTGGCCGCACCGGAACCTGCCGCTGCCCCCGAGCGCCCAGGCCGAGGGCATCGCCCCGACCCCCGACGGGTGCGGGTACGCGGTGGTCTCGGAGGCCGGGCCGAGCGGGTGGGACTCCCCGGTCGGCCGGTTGTCGATCAGCAGCTGTCCCTGACCTCAGGCGGCCTTGGTTCCGGTCAGCGCGAGCGTGCCGCCGAGGCCGATCATCATCACGCCCCCGGTCCCGGAGAGGGTCGAGATCCGACGGGGCGAGCGGGCGAACCAGCCGCGCGCGGTGCCGGCGGCCATGGCCCAGACGCTGTCGCAGGCCAAGGCGAGGGCCGCGAAGGTGAGACCGAGCAATAGGAGCTGGGCCCAGACCGGGCCGGCGGCCGGGTCGACGAACTGCGGAAGCACCGCCACGAAGAAGGCGAGCGTCTTGGGGTTGGTGATCCCGACGACGAAGCCCTGCCAGAGCAGCCGCCCGGACGAGGTCGGACCGGTGACCGTCCCGGCGACGTGGTCGCGGCGGTGCCGGATCGCCTGCACCCCCAGGTAGACCAGATAGGCCGCCCCGACCAGCTTGATGATCGTGAAGGCGACCACCGAGGCGGCGACGACGGCGCCGAGCCCGAACGCCACCGCGACGATGGCCGGGAGGATGCCCAACGCGTTGCCGAGGACGCTGAGCACCCCCGCCCGACGGCCGAGCGCCAGGGACCGGCCGATGGTGAACAGCACGCTGGGACCGGGGATGACGATGATGACGACCGCCGTGACGATGAAGGCGACGAAGTGCTCCGCGGAGATCATCGCCGCACCGTACCCCGGTCCCCCACCGGCTCGGAGTGTCCCCGAAGGGCGGTCAGCTGGCGAGCGCCTGGGGGGCGTCGGCGGCGGCCCGCTGGGTCCGGACGAACGCCGCGAAGGTCTCGAGGAAGTCCTCGAGGAGTCCCCGCGTCTGCTCATCGGTGACCGAGCCGTCGTTGGCGATGGCCCCGGTGTCCTGCAGGAACAGCTCCGGCTGGCCGAGCACCAGCGCGTCGAAGTGCACGAGGATCGCCCGCAGGTGCTGCTGGGCGGTGGCCGTCCCGATCGGGCTCGGCGACGTGCCGGCCAGCGCCACGGGCTGTCCGGCGAAAGCGTTCTCGCCGTACGGGCGGGCCGCCCAGTCGAGGGCGTTCTTCAGCACGCCGGGGATGGAGCGGCTGTACTCCGGGGTCACGATGAGGATGCCATCGGCGTCGGTGATGGCCTGCTTGAACTGGCGCGCCGCGGCGGGGAAGTCCTGCTCGGCGTCCAGCGAGTAGAACGGCAGGTCCTTGATCCCGATCTCGACCAGGCGGACGCCGGCCGGGGCCAGCTGCTGGAGAGCGGCGGCCAGGCGCCGGTTGATCGAGTCGGTGGAGATGCTGCCGACGAGGTAGCCGATACGAAGGTCGCTCATGGTGGTCCTTTCCCAGTGGACGGGCACTGTTCGCCCGTCCGGGTCCATCACTCCATTAACCCTCATGTATCGGCCTCAATCGCCCGGGTCCCCGCTGCGAAGTCGATCACTGTCGACCCGCCGTCCCCACCGTCACGGGGGTTCGACATTGCCGAACGGCCGCGGTGGAGTGCCGATGCAATCCGCCGTTAACGTCTGCCCACACCTACGGCGACCGCCTCCACGGACCCGGGCGCCGCACCTGACGAGACGAAGGCAGGCCATCAATGAAGATCGCGCACCTGATCGCGTCGGCAGTCCTCGCGGCGGCCACGGCACTGACCACGGTGGCCCTCCCGGTCACCGCCCAGGCCGGCGTGGTGGGCGTTTCCCCGACCGGCGCCAACGACTGGTCGTGCCGGCCTTCCGGCCAGCACCCCAACCCCGTCGTCCTGGTGCACGGGACGTTCGAGAACATGCTCAAGAACTGGCAGGTTCTCTCCCCCCAGCTCAAGGCGGCCGGGTACTGCGTCTTCGCCCTCGACTACGGCAACGACGCGACCGCGCCGATCGCCCAGTCGGCTCGGGAGTTGGCCCCCTTCGTCGACGCGGTGCTGGCCGCGACGAAGGCTAGGAAAGTGGACATCGTGGGCCACAGCCAGGGCGGGATGATGCCGCGCTACTACCTCAAGTATCTCGGCGGGGCGGCCAAGGTCGGTGAGCTGATCGGCATCGCGCCGTCCAACCACGGAACGACCAACCCGCTGACGATCCCCACCGGATACACAGTCTGCCCGGCTTGCCTGGACCAACAGGCCGGGTCCGCCTTCCTGACCGATCTCAACCGTGGCGGCGACCTCGTCCCGGGCCCGGTCTACACCGTGCTCTCCACCCGGTGGGACGAGATCGTCACGCCGTACCAGAGCCAGTTCCTGGCCGGTCCGGCGAGCCGGGTCACCAACGTGACGCTGCAGGACAAGTGTCCGCTCGACCCGTTCGAGCACGACCAGACGCCGAACGACCCAGTGGTCGCGCAGTGGGTGCTGAACGCCCTGAGCCGCAAGGGCCCGGCCGATCCCGGGTTCCGGCCCACCTGCGTCCTCTGACGCCCGGACGACGAAGGGCGGCCCCGGCGGGAAACGCCGGGACCGCCCTTGTCTGCCTCAGCGGTCGGTCACCGCGCGGCGGCGACGGAGTCCCCGTCGATCAGCACGGCAGCAGTCAAGCCCGATCGGTCACCGCGCGGCGGCGAGCACCTCAGCGATCTGCACGGCGTTGAGCGCCGCACCCTTGCGCAGGTTGTCGTTGGACAGGAACAGCGCGAGTCCCTTGCCCTCCGGCGCGCTCAGGTCGCTGCGGATCCGGCCGACGTAGGACGGGTCGCGACCAGCGGCCTGCAGCGGCGTCGGCACCTCCGAGAGCTCGACACCCGGCGCGGTGGAGAGGATCTCGGTGGCCTGCTCGGGCGACAGGGGACGCTCGAACTCGGCGTTGATCGACAGCGAGTGGCCGCTGAAAACCGGTACCCGCACGCAGGTCCCGGCGACCAGCAGGTCCGGGATGGACAGGATCTTGCGGGACTCGTTGCGGAGCTTGCGCTCCTCGTCGGTCTCGCCGGTGCCGTCGTCCAGGAAGTTGCCGGCCTGCGGGAGCACGTTGAACGCGATCGGCGCGACGTACTTCTTCGGCTCCGGGAACTGCGCGGCGGTGCCGTCGTGGGTCAGCGCGGCGGCGTCCGGCAGGACGGCCTTGACCTGACCATCCAGCTCGGTGACCCCGTCGAGGCCACTGCCGGAGACGGCCTGGAAGGTGGTGACGATGACCCGGCGCAGGCCGGCGGCGTCGTGCAGCGGCTTGAGCACCGGCATCGCGGCCATGGTCGTGCAGTTCGGGTTGGCGATGATCACGCCGGTGCCGCGCTCGGCGATCGCGGACAGCGCGGCGTCCGGGTTCACCTCGGAGACGACCAGCGGTACCTGCGGGTCCATCCGCCAGCCGGAGGAGTTGTCGACCACGGTGACGCCGGCGGCGGCGAACCGCGGGGCCTGGGCCTTGGAGGTGGTGGCGCCGGCGGAGAACAGCGCGATGTCCAGACCGGTGGGGTCGGCCTCGGCGACGTCCTCGACGACGACCTCGGTGCCCTTCCAGGGCAGCGTCTTGCCGGCCGACCGGGCCGAGGCGAAGAAGCGGATGGAGGCGACCGGGAAGTCCCGCTCCTCGAGGATGCGGCGCATCACGCCGCCGACCTGCCCGGTCGCCCCGACGATGCCGATATTCAGCCCGGCGCTCTGGTTCTCACTCATGCTGCTCTACCGTCCCGTTCCCGCGTAGACGACGGCTTCGTCCTCGCCGCCGAGGTCGAAGGCCTTGTGCAGGGCCTTGACCGCACTGTCCAGTTCGACGTCGCGGACCAGCACCGAGATGCGGATCTCCGAGGTCGAGATGATGTCGATGTTGACGCCGGCCTCGGCCAGCGCCTCGCAGAACGTCGCCGTCACACCCGGGTGCGAGCGCATGCCCGCGCCGATCAGCGACACCTTGCCGACGTGGTCGTTGTAGACGATCTGGTCGAACTCGATGTCCGAGCGGCGGCTCTCGAGCGCGGCGACCGCCGTCGGGCCGTCGCCCTTAGGCAGCGTGAAGGTGATGTCCGTCTTGCCCTGGGCCGAGATCGACACGTTCTGCACGACCATGTCGATGTCGATCTCCGCGTCCGCGATGGCCCGGAAGATGCGGGCCGCGACCCCCGGGTGGTCCGGGACCGCGGTGACGGTGACCTTGGCCTCGCCGCGGTCGTGCGCGACGCCGGTGATCAACGCCTGTTCCATCGGGAGTTCCTCCATGGTGCCGGTGACGAGAGTGCCTTTGAGGTCGGAGTACGAGGAGCGGACGTGCACCGGCACCTCGTAACGCCGGGCGTATTCGACGCAGCGCAGCATGAGCACCTTGGCCCCCGAGGCGGCCATCTCGAGCATCTCCTCGTAGGTGATGGTGTCGAGCTTCGCGGCGTCCGGGACGATGCGCGGGTCGGCGCTGAACACGCCGTCGACGTCGGTGTAGATCTCGCAGACGTCGGCCTTCAGCGCCGCGGCCAGCGCGACCGCGGTGGTGTCCGAGCCGCCGCGGCCCAGCGTCGTGATGTCCTTGGTGTCCTGGCTGACGCCCTGGAACCCGGCGACCAGGGCGATGGCCCCGTCCGCCAGGGCGGCCTGGATGCGGCCGGGGGTGACGTCGATGATGCGGGCCTTGCCGTGGCTGGAATCGGTGATGACCCCGGCCTGCGAGCCGGTGAACGAGCGCGCCTCGGCCCCGAGGGAACTGATGGCCATGGCAACCAGGGCGTTGGAGATGCGCTCACCCGAGGTCAGCAGCATGTCGAGTTCGCGCGCCGGCGGCACCGGGGACACCTGCTGGGCGAGGTCCATCAGCTCGTCGGTGGTGTCGCCCATGGCGCTGACCACGACGACGACCTGGTTGCCGTCCTTGGCGGTGGCGACGATGCGCTCGGCGACGCGCTTGATCCGTTCGGCCGTCCCGACCGACGAACCGCCGTACTTCTGGACGACCAGACCCACGAGATGCCCGCTTCCTCAAGTTCCGTGCGCTTGTTCCCGAGGCCGTCGGCACCCGCACCGACCGCCCCGTCCCGCTCGGACCCGGCCCGCTCCGGGCGCGCGAGAGCGCCGTCGAGCAACCTGGATCCGCACGTCAGACTACCCGTCGGTGACCCACGCCCGGTTCCGTCGGGATGTGGCCGCGGGCCAGCCGGCCGGCCCGTACCCACCCCACCGCATCCGACGGCGACGGACCTTCGAGCGACGGGCCACGGCACCGCAGAGCCTCCCGCCGAGCCCCGTCGGCCACCGAGATCTTGCGGTCCCCGGCCCCGCCCGGCCCGCCGCGCCGGGCCGGGCGGACGAGTTCCCCGCTGTCGGACCGGGGCGTTACCGTCGGCCTCGTACCCCGGTCGGCGCCCCGTCTGTGGCAGCCGAGCGGACCCCGCGGCGAGAGAAGTGTCGATGAGCGCCTCCTACCCCAGCTCCCCGTCCGGCGCTGTTCCGGCCGGCTGGTACCCCGACGTCGAGGAACCGGGCGCCGAGCGCTGGTGGAACGGTGCCCAGTGGACCGAGCACCGCCGTCCGGTGATCGACCCGACGGTGGCCGCCGCCCCGCCGACGTCCTTCGGGTTGGCCGGGGTCTCCCTCGACAAGCCGGCGACCCAGGCATTCGCGGCCGCCCCCTCGTTCGGCGCTCGGGCATCGGCTCCGACGGTGCCTCCGGGGTGGTACCCGGACCCGGCCGGCGGCCCGCAGCCGCGGTGGTGGGACGGTCACACCTGGGCGTCCCCCAGCGCCCCGGTCGCTGCCTGGGGTGGCGGCTGGCCCTCGTCGACGACGACCGTCGTCAACGTCGGGGCCCCCAAGTCGGTCGGCATCGCGTTCCTGTTGACGTTCTTCTTCGGCCCGCTCGGGATGCTCTACTCCACGGTTCCCGGGGCGCTGATCATGCTCGCGATCTCGTTCTTCGGCGGGATCTTCTTCGGCCTCCTCACCCTCGGGCTGATCTGGATCGTGTGGGCGCCGTTGATGTGGGTGATCAGCATCGTCTGGGGCTGCGTCGCCGTGCCCAGCCACACCTCGACCACCATCTACCACCGCTGATCCCCAGGAGCTTCCCCGCATGCGCATCGCCATCGTCAGTTCGGCCCGGGCCCGCGGCACCGACGACGACGAACCCCTGCTGTTGCCGGCCCTCGCCCGGGCCGGGGCGGCCGCCGACGTCGTCGACTGGGACGACGCGACGGTCGACTGGGCCGCCTACGACCTCGCCGTGCTGCGCTCCACCTGGGACTACACGTTCCACCATCAGAAATTCCTGGCCTGGACCGAGCAGGTGGCCGCCGTCACCCGCCTGCGCAACGGGCCGCCGGTCGTCCGGTGGAACAGCGACAAGACCTACCTGACGGACCTCGCGGCGGCCGGGGTGCCGATCGTCCCGACGACCGTCCTGCGGCCGGGTGACCCGATCGAGTTGCCGACGGACGGGGAACTGGTCGTCAAGCCGACGATCTCGGCCGGCAGCCGCGACACGGCCCGCTACCGGCCGACCGAGCTCGACCAGGCCACCGATCATGCCCGGCGCCTGCTCGACGACGGCCGCGCCGTGCTGGTGCAGCCGTACCAGGCGGCCGTCGACGACGCCGGCGAGACCGCCCTGCTGTTCCTCGGCGGCACCTTCAGTCACGCCGCCCGCAAGGGACCGCTGCTCTCCGCCGGTGGGGCCATCACCGACAAGCTGTTCGCACTGGAGCAGATGTCGCCGCGGACGGCGACGGCCGCCCAGCTCGACGTCGCCGCGCGGGCCCTGGCCTGTGCCGCGGACGCCGTACCGGGCGGGGACGAGCTGCTCTACGCCCGGGTCGACGTCGTCCCCGGACCGGGCGGCGAACCGCTGCTGCTCGAGTTGGAACTGGTCGAGCCGTCGGTCTTCCTGCCGCAAGCCCCGGACGGCACGGCCGACCGGTTCGCGGCCGCGATGGTGACGGCGGCCCGCACCTGACCCGGCCGGACCGGTCGCACTGAGAACTCCCTGAGAACCCCCCGTGAGCATGGGCGGCAGCACACGTCTCGGGGAGAGCTCATGTTCGACACCTTCTTCGGCCTGCCGCTGCACCCGCTCGTGGTGCACGCGACGGTGGTCGCCGTCCCGGCCACGGCCGCTGCCCTGCTGCTGACGGCCCTGTGGCCACGGTTCCGGCGGTGGGCGGGCTGGGGGCCGCTCGCGCTCGCCGTGGGCACGCTCGGCCTGGTACCGCTGTCCACCGAGTCCGGCGAGAAGCTCGAAAAGCGCCTGGGGCACAGCGATCTCATCCGGCAGCACGCCGAGTACGCCGACGGGCTGCTGCCATGGGCCGCGGGGGCGGTGCTCGTCGCGCTCGGGCTGTGGTGGTGGCGGCAGAGCGAGCGACCGGAACCCGGTCGCTTCGGGCCGCTCCCCTGCTGGGCGCCGGTGATTCTCCGCGTGGCCGCCGTGGTGGTGGCGGCCGGCATCACCGTGCAGGTGATCCTGATCGGCCACAGCGGCGCGGAAGCCGCCTGGAACGGCGTGGTGTCCGCATGAGCGTCGCGACCTGGGGGCCGTACGCGGCGGCCACGCTGGCCCTCCTCGGGCTCCTCGCCCTGCCCCGTCTGCGGCCACGCCACACCACCCGGCTGACCGAGTTCCTCGTCCTGCGCGGCGCCGTGCTCGCGCTGATGGCGCTGGTCCTCGCCCTGCTGACCGACGCGGCGGCCGAGGGTGACGGCCTGACGGTGATCGATCGGCCGGTCTGGTCCGCCCTGATCGCGCAGCGCACGCCACTGCGGACCGCGGTGGCCACGATCGCCTCGGACGTGGGGAGCACGGGCGTGATGGCGGTCCTCGCCGGGGCGGCGGCCGTCTTCCTCGTCTGGCGGCGCCGTCGGGCCGAAGCCGTCCTCGTCCTGGTGGTGACGGCGGGCGCCGGCCTGATCGTCCTGATCGCCAAGCCGATCGTGGGTCGGGTACGGCCGCCCGCGGAGTTCCGGCTGGCCGTCGAGAGCAACCAGTCGTTCCCCTCCGGTCATGCGGTGGCCTCCGCGGCCGTCCTGGGAGTGCTGGCCGCGGTGTTCGCCCCGCTGCTGCACCGGAGGTGGCAGCAGCTGATGGTCCGGGTACTCGCCGTCGTCGCGGTCCTGACGATCGGTCTGAGCCGGCTGTACCTGGGCGTGCACTGGGCCACCGACGTGGTCGGGGGCGCTCTCGCCGGCACCGGGTGGCTGCTGCTCTGCCTCACCGGGTACGCCTGGTGGTGCAGTCGTCCGGCCCGGTCGGAGATTTGCGTCGGGCGGCGGATCGTGCCATCCCTGGGCCGCTGGTCACCGCCGGCCGCCTTTTAGGGCCGCAGCCCCGCGCCGTCCGGGGACCGCTCCTCGAAGTGGCGGGCCAGCAACTCCCCCGCGTGGGTGATGTGCCGCTGCATGGCCTGCCGGCTGTGATCGGCGTCCCGGATCTGGATGCCACGCAGGATCTGTTCGTGGTCGTCGATGGTGGCCCTCGGCCAACCGGTGATCTCCGCATAGAAGTCGTGCGGCACGTAACGGGTCAACATGCCCAGCACGCCGGCGATCCTGGGTGACCCGGCGACCAGATTGATCTCCCGGTGGAAGGCGTGGTTCTTCTCCTCCAACTGCGGGTGGTCGTTCCGGGCGGCGGCGGCGATCAGCTCATGGTGCAGCGCCTCGAGTTCCCTGACCTGGCTCTGGGTGGCCGCCCGGGCCGCGCGTGCGGCCAGTTCACCGGCGATCAGCGCCTGGGCCTGGAACAGGTCCCGGATGTCCTGGCCGGTCAGCGGGGCGACCTGGAAACCCTGTTGCGGCACCGAGAGCAGGAATCCTTCGACCCGTAACGCCTGCAGCGCCTCGCGGGCCGGGGTGGCGGAGATGCCCAGCGCCTGACCCACGATCTCCGGACGAACGCCGGCCCCGGGACGAAGCTGACCGGACATGATCAGACCCCGGACGTAGGACGCGGCTTTGTCGCTGAGCCGCTGGCGCCCGCCCGCCCCACGGCGAGCTGTCGGCTCGTCGACCATCACCGGTTCCGAGTACCCGGATCCGCCGTCGGGGTGAGCCGATCGGGGTCCGTCGGCGCGATGCCGAGTTCGGCGAGAACCGACGCGGTGTGCTGGCCGAGTTCGGGTACCGACCCCCAGCTCAGGTCCACACTCCGCGAGCTGACCGGCGGAATGAGGCTTCGAACGGGTCCCACGGGGGTGTCGACCGTTCGCCAGCGCCCGCGCTCCTCGAGCTGAGGGTGCCGGGCGAATTCCGCCATCGTCCGCAGTCGGGCGTTCGCGATCCCCGCGGCGTCCAACCGGGCCAGTACCTGCTCGGCCGGCAGATGCTGCAGCACCTGGTCGATGGCTTCGTGCAGGGCGGCCCGCTGGTCGACACGGCGGGCGTTGCCCGCGAAGAGCGGGTCGTCCACCAGCTCCGGCCGATCCAGCACGATGCGGCAGAACTGCGCCCATTCGCGGTCGTTCTGAATACCGAGGAACACCGTTCCGTCGGCCACCCGGAACGGGCCGTACGGCGCGATGCTCGCGTGCTGGGCGCCGCTTCGCGGCGGTGCGCTGCCCCCGTACTCGGCGTACAGGTAGGGCTGGCTCATCCATTCGCCCAGCGCTTCGAGCATGGAGACCTCGATGACGTCCCCCTTCCCGGTGACCGCGCGGTCGAGCAGTGCGGTGAGAATCCCGCTGTAGGTGTACATGCCGGCGCAGATGTCCGCGATGGACACGCCGACCTTGGCGGGGCCGTCCGGGGTGCCGGTGAGGCTGAGCAGACCCGCTTCGCACTGCACCAGCAGGTCGTAGGCCTTCTTCTGCTCGTAGCTGCCGCCGCGGCCGTAGCCGGAGATGGACGCGTGCACCAGGCGCGGGTTGAGCTCCAGGGCGTCGTCGGGGCCGAACCCCAGGCGTTCGACGGCACCGGGAGCGAGGTTCTGCACCAGGACGTCCGCGGAGGAGACGAGGGCCCGTAACGCTTCCCGGCCGACGGTGGACTTGAGGTCCAGCACGACGCTCTCCTTGCCGCGGTTGAGCCAGACGAAATAGCTGGCCATCCCCCGGACCTTGGTGTCGTAGCCGCGAGCGAAATCGCCGGAATCGCGTTCGATCTTGATGACGCGAGCGCCCAGGTCGGCGAGTTGGCGGGTGGCGAACGGGGCCGCGACCGCCTGTTCCAGGGCGACGACGGTCAGTCCCGCGAGGGGGAGTCGCCGGCTCACGACGCGTCCGTCCCGGCCAGCCGCAGGATCCGGCGGGCCGCCGCGATCACCGGCTTGTCGATCATCCGGCCGTCGATCTGGACGGCGGCCTCCCCGGCGGCCAGAACCGAACGGGCCCAGGCGAGCTGCTCCTCGGTGGGCGCGAACGCCGCCCGCACGGCGGCCACCTGCCGAGGGTGGATGCAGAGCTTGCCGCCGAACCCGGCCGAACGGGCCACCCGGGCGGCGTCGCCGACGAGCGCGAGATCCGTGATGGCGGTCGACGGGCTGTCCAGCGGCGCGGCGATCCGAGCCGCCCGGGACGCCAGCACCAGATGGGCCATCGCATGGGTGACGACCGGGCTCTCCAGATCGGCACCCACATCGACGGTCAGATCGATGGCCCCGAGGGCGAGCCGGGTGACCCCGGGAACCGCGGCGAGTTCGGCGGCCCGCAGGACTCCACGGGCCGACTCGACGAGAGGAACGACAGCCACAGGCTTTTCGATTGCGGCAAACCGGGTGACCACGTCGGCGACGACGGACGGGTCCTCGGACTTGGGCAGCATGACGCCCAGCAGTCCGGACCGGGACAGCCGGGCGGTCGCGAGCAGCGCTTCGATCTCGGCGGCGAAGAGGCCCGAGTCGGCGGCGTTCACCCGGACCAGCGCCCGGGCCCGGTCGTCGTCCGGCGCGCCGAGCGCCCGCGTGGCAGCCAGTCGGGCCCCGAACTTGGCCGGGGGGGCCACCGCATCCTCCAGGTCGATGACGACGACGTCCGCACCCGAGGTCGCGGCCTTGGCGTACCGGTCCGGGCGGTCGCCGGGGACGAACAGGGCGGTGACCGCACCGGCGACCTGGGCGACGGGGTCGACGCCGGCCGACGGGGCGGAGCTCATGCTCATCGAGCCACGTCCGGAAGGCTGGACTCGTCGGGCCGGACGTCGTCGACCGCCGGGAGGTGGCCCTGGCGGTACACCATGAAGGTGCGCCGGTAACTGATCACGATCGCGCCGTCCTGGTTGAAACCCTCGCTGGCCACCGTCACCAGACCCACGCCCGGACGGGACGCCGAGGCCCGGAGTTCGAGGACCTTCGACCGCGAATAGATGGTGTCCCCGACGAAGACCGGATGCGGCATCCGGACCTCGTCCCAGCCGAGGTTCGCGAACACGTTCATCGACAGGTCGATCGTCGACTGCCCGGTGACCAGGGCCAGGAGAAACGTCGAGTTGACCAGCGGCCGACCGAACTCGGTCTGCTCGGCGAAATGGGCGTCCACGTGGGTCTTGGCCACGTTCTGGGTGAGCAGGGTGAACCACTGGTTGTCGGTCTCGGTGACCGTCTTGCCGAACGGGTGGTAGTAGACGTCGCCCACCGCGAAGTCCTCGTACAACCGCCCCGTCCACCCGGGCACGACCCGGGACTCCGACGCTTCGCTCACTGCCGCCTCCTGCCCCGGTCGCCGCCGCTGGCGCCGGTGTCGTCTGAAAATATTCTGCGATGTCGGCCCAGAATGGGCTTTGAACTGCCTTGATGCAACTCTCAGTGACCTGAACCACCCGCCCTGGCGTACAGAATATATTTGGTTAGTCTGAGCCCGAGCAGCGCGGCCGACGACGGCAGCCCGGCATGAAGGAGCGACGATGCCCCACCACCCGGAGATCGAGACGACGCACCCCGACGGGTCCGTGGAGGAACTCCGCGAGAAGGTCCGCCGGTTGTGCGCCGCGTTCCCGGACGAGTACTGGAGAGAGACCGACCGGAACCGTCGCTATCCACAGGAGTTCGTGGACACCCTGACCGCCGCGGGCCTGTTGTCGGCGCTCATCCCGACCGAATACGGCGGGCTGGGCCTGGGTCTGACCAAGGCCAGCGTGATCATGGAAGAGATCAACAAATCCGGCGGTCACTCGGCCGCCTGTCACGCGCAGATGTACACGATGGGCGCTCTGCTGCGGCACGGCAGCCGGTTCCTCAAGGACCGTTACCTGCCGGCCATCGCCCGGGGCGAGCTCCGGCTGCAGGCCTTCTCGGTCACCGAGGAGTCGGCCGGGTCGGACACCACCAGCATCACCACCACCGCGGTCCGGGACGGGGACGACTACCTCATCACCGGGGCCAAGAACTGGACGAGTCGCATCGACGAGTCCGACCTGGCCCTCGTCCTGGCCCGGACCAGCGACAAGGGCACCGACAAGACCCGGGGCCTGACCCTGTTCCTGGTCGACCTGCGGGAGGTGCGGGCCGGACAACCGGAGTCCCTGCAGGTCACCAAGGTCCGCACCATGTTCAACTACGCGACCAACTCGTTGGTCTACGACGGCCTGCGGGTGCCGGCCGACCACGTCATCGGAACGGTGGACGACGGATTCCGGTACGTCATCGACGGCTGGAACGCCGAACGCATCCTGCTGGCGTCCGAGGCGATCGGTGACGGGTACTGGTTCATCGAGCGGGCGGTGGACTACGCCAACGCCCGAGAGGTGTTCGGCCGTCGGATCGGCGCCAACCAGGGCGTCCAGTTCCCACTGGCCGACGCCTACATGAAGGTGCGCGCCGCCGACATGATGCGCTACGAAGCTGCGCGACTGTTCGAGTCCGGTCTTCCCTGCGGCGCGGAAGCCAACATGGCCAAACACCTGGCCTCGGAAGCGAGTTGGGCCGCGGCGAACACCTGCCTGGACACCCATGGCGGCTACGGCTTCGTCGACCGGTTCGACGTGGAGCGCAAGTTCCGGGAGACCCGCATGTTCCAGGTCGCCCCGGTGAGCAACAACATGATCAAGGCGTTCGTCGCCACCAAGGTGCTGGGGCTGCCTCGATCGTACTGACGTCGGCCCATCGGGGACCCGGCCGAGACGGGTCCCCGCATCGTCGGTACGAGACGAGACCGGCACGAATCGAGAAGTGTGGCCGTGGTTCTGCCCTCGAGCTTTCTCGGCACGCACGGCGGCCGCGGTCCTCGACGCGCGGCGCAGCCGCATCCGTGGACCGCGGCCGACCCGCGACGCGCTCAGCCCCAGATACCGGACGTCAGACCGCCGTCCACGGTCAGCGCGCTGCCCGTCACCCAGGACGCGTCGTCGGAGGCGAGATACACCATCGCCGAGGCGATGTCATCGGGCTGCCCGAGCCGTCCCAGCGGATGGATGGACTCGGCGAAGGTCCGCGCCGACGCCGGATCCGTCTGATCGGCGAAATAGCCCTGGATCATGGGGGTGTCGGTGTACCCGGGACACACGCAGTTGGAGCGCACCCCGTCGCGCGCGCCGTCCAGGGCCATGCACTTGGTCAGCATGAGGACGGCGGCCTTGGACGCGCAGTAGGCGGCGTCAGCGGGGATGGCCCACAACGCGGCGATGGAGGCCGTGTTGACGATGTTGCCCTTGCTGGCCACCAGGTGGGGCCAGGCCGCGCGGCTCATCAGGTACACGCTCTTGACGTTGACCCGCATCTCGCGATCCCAGTCGTCCTCGGCCAGATCGTGGGCGGCGCCGGTGATGGTGACCCCGGCGTTGTTCACCAGCACGTCGAGCCGTCCCCGCTGGGCGACGACGGAGGCGACTGCCGCGGCGACCGAGTCGGCGTCGGTGACGTCGAGCCGTAGACCGAGTGCGTCCCGCCCCAGGTGCTCGGCGGCGGCCAGGGCGCCGGCTTCGTCCAGATCGCCCACCACGACGATCGCACCCTCGTCGGCGAAGCGCTCGGCGGTCCGTCGGCCGATGCCAGAGGCGGCGCCGGTGATGAGCGCAACCTTCCCCTCGAGTCGTCCGGTCACGGGATGCCGTCCTTTCTCACCCACGCCGGGCGCGGGCGGGTTCTCGGTGCTGGGGTGTTCAGGAGGTCGGGCGGACGCTGCGACGCCGGGCGAGTCGGGACAGGCCGACCGCGATGACCAGGGCGCCGCCGTAGAACAGCTGCTGGACGAAATTGGGCACACCCAGCAGCTGCAGCCCGGTGATCCCGGTGACCAGGAAGTAGACGGCGGTGAACGTGCCCCAGACGTTGAAGCGCCCCGGGGTCACCGCAGTCGCGCCGAGATAGACGGCCGCGAAGGCCGGCAGCAGGAAGGCGGCCCCGGAGGTGGGATCGGCCCCGCCCTGGGTGCCGACGCTCACCGCACCGGCCAGCGAGGCCAGCAGCGAGCAGGCGATCAGCGCCCCGGCCCGCAGCCGCCGGGTGTTCAGGCCGCTGAGCCTGGCCACCTCGGGGTTGCGTCCGACCACGAGCAGGCGCCGACCCAGGGGGGTCCGGGTCAGCAGCACCCAGACGACGACGCAGAGCAGCAGCGCGCCCCAGAACGACAGGGAGATGAAGGCGACGCGGATGCTCGTGACGAACCGGGTCAGGGTGGGGTCGACCCCGCTGACGGTCTGTCCCTGGCTCACCAGCTGGACCACTCCGAGCAGCAGGGTGGAGGTGCCGAGCGTGACGATGAAGGAATCGAGGTCGAACACCACGATCAACAGGGCGTTGATCGCCCCGACGACCAGGCCCACCCCGAGGCCGGCGAGGACGGCCAGCGGGAGGGGAACGCCGTGCTGGGCGTTGAGCAGGGCGACGGTCATCGCGCTCAGGGTCAGTACCGAGGCGATCGACAGGTCGAACAGTCCCGTCAGCAGCGGGAAGAGCAGACCGAGGGCCAGCACGAGCAGCACCGACTGCGTCCCGAAGATCGTCTGCAGGGTGTCGGTCCGCAGGAAGATCCCGGGGATGGCCACCGCGACCAGGACGGCCACGAGCAGCCAGGCGATCAGCAGCGCATAGCGCTCGCCGTACCGCGTCACGATCCCCCGTGGACGCGCCGCTTGCCGGTTCGCGCTCTTCGACTCAGCCACGGTCTGCACCGTCTCGGACATGTCGCTGCTCTCCTCTGGTCGTCGTCTCGCTGCCCTGCAGCACGGTTCGCGCGATGGCGCCCTCGGTGAGGGCGGCGCCTGACAGCTCATCGATGACCTGGTCATCGGCGAACACCAACACCCGGTCGCACAGGCGGGCCAGCTCGTTGTAATCGGTGCTCGCGCACAGCACGGCCATGCCGCTGGCCTCGGCTGCCGATCCGATGAGGGCATGGATGTCTTCCCGTGACCCCACGTCCACACCCTGGGTCGGCTCGTGCAGCAGCAGGAGCGCAGGCTCGGTCTGCAGCCACTTACCCAGGACGGCCTTCTGCTGGTTACCGCCGCTGAGCGTGGCGAACAGGGCGTCGGACCGACGGGGGCGGACGTCGAACTCCTCGACCAGCTCGTCCGAACGGGCCCGGACACGCTTCTGGTCGAGCAGCCCACGCCGGGTGAAGGAGTCCAGCACCGGCAGGGTCACGTTCTCTTCCACGGTCAGCTCGCCGGCAGCCCCGAGCCGGGCGCGGTCGCCGGGGACCAGGGCGATGTTGCTCCGCCGGGCCAGACCGGTCGTCCACCGCGAGGCCGGGACCGACGCACCGTCGATCGCGACTCGGCCGGCGAAGGAGCCCCGGGCACCGGACAGCAGATAGACGAGTTCGTCGTAGCTCGACCCCATCAACCCGGTCAGCCCGACGACCTCGCCGCCGCGCACCCGCAGATCCACCGGCGCGAGACGTCCACTGCTCGCACCCTCCAGCACCAGTCGGTCGGGACCCGACCGGTCGGGTGCCGCCCGCTGACCCTGCACCACCTCATGGCCGACGATCAGGGAGACGAGCTCGGCGGTCGTGGTCTGCCCCGTCACGGCCTGAGCGACGACTTGCCCGTCCCGCAGCACGGTGACACGGTCGGTGACGGTGCGCACCTCGTCGAGATCGTGGGAGACGAACAGCACCGCGGCACCGGTGGCGACGACGTCGCGGACCAGCCCGAAGAGGCGGTCGACACCGGAGCGGGGCAGGAACACGGTCGGCTCGTCCAGGACCAGCAGGCCGGGACCGGCGTCCGGCCCCCGCCCGCGCAGCTGGTCCACCGCCCGGACGATCGCCAACAGCGCCCGGTCGGTCCCGTCGAGATGGTCCAGCAACTCGTCGGGCGAGATGGCCAGCTTGAACTCGGCCAACAGTTCCGCCGCCCAGCGCCGCAGCTTGCGGGCGTCCAGCGGACGCAGTGCTGCTCCGGTCGCGATCCGACTCAGGCCCAGGTTCTCGGCGACAGTGAGACCTTCGGCCAGGCCGAGGTTCTGGTGCACGAAGGTGAATCCCCATCGTGCCGCGTCACCGGGAGCCGCCGGGAGCGTGACGGCCTCGCCACGGACGAGCACCTCGCTGCCCTCATCGGGTGCGTGGTACCCGGCCAACACCTTGATGAGAGTCGACTTGCCGCAACCGTTCTGGCCGAGCAGGCCGTGGACTTCGCCGGCTCGCACGGTGAGATCCACGGCGCGAAGTGCGGCAACGCCGGCGAAGGTCTTACTCACCGAACGTAGCTCGACCACCGGCGGCCCCGCCGGGGTCATTGGCCGCTCGTCCACAACGCGTCGTATCCGCTGGAGTAGGCGTCGCCGTAGCCCAAGGTCGCCTGGGGCGGGGTGCCGGCCTCGCCCACGTTGTCCGGGGTGAAGATGCGCAGCGGGGTCTTGACGTCGCCCCCGGCGATCGGTTCCTGGCCGGCCAGGAGACGGAAGGCCTGGTCCGCCGCCGCCCGGCCCAGCCAGGCGGTGCTCTCCCCCACGTCGACCTTCATCGGGCCGCCGTCCTGGATCAGCTTGAGGATGTCCGGAGTGCCGTTGTAGGAAGCGACATCGACCCCCGTCGTCTTGCCGGCGCTGGTGATGCCGGAGATGACACCCAAGGACATCGAGTCGTAGAGCGGGATGACCCAGTTGATGTCGGGGTCACGCTGCAGCGCGGTCTGGGTCGTGCTGCTCAACCGGGTGGCCCAGTCGGCGACCGGCACGTTCTCGACGGTGGCCTTGCAGGTGTCCGGGCACCGTTCCTTGAGGGTGGCCTGCACCGCGTCGGAGATCGACTGGCTGGGCGCGACCTCGGTGGAGGTGATGATCAGGGCGTTGACCGCCCCGCCACTGCGGGCGATGGCCGCGTCGGCCATCAGCCGACCGGCCTCGGCGAAGTCGACGTTGGTGGTGGCGGCGATCAGCCCGTCGACCTCGGACGGCAGCTCCTCCCCGACCTGGTACAGGTGGCTCAGGACCACCGGGATCCCGGCTTCCTTCGCCTGTTGCAGTTGGGGCACCAGCAGTTTCGGATCGGGGCCCTGGCTGAGGATGATCACATCGGCCTGCTGGGCGATCGCCTGGGTGATGCCGGCGGCCCATTCCGTCGGCTGCCCGCTGTTGGGGAACTCCAGGTAGGTCGCGCCATGCTGCTCCACCACCGACTTGATCTCGGCATCGACCGCCGTCACATACGGGATCTGCGAGGACAACGGGATGACGTAGACCTTCTTGCCGGCGATCTTGGTCATGTCGACCGGCGGGGCCTGCAGCTGGAAGGCCGGGACCGCCGAAGCCTCCTTGACCGCAGCGACCGCGGCGGAGACATCGACGCCCTGGCCCGCCGCCGAGGAACCGGTGCCGGCCTCCCCGGTGGACGTGCATCCGGCCAGTACCAGCCCGGTGGCGGCGATCAGTGCGGTCGCCGCTCGTCGCGCCCTGCGGGGTGGGTTCACCGACAAGGTCGGTGAGATGCGCAGGTCGTGGTCTCGAATGCTCATCGATGCTCCTGGTGGCGGTGCCGTCGAGGCTCGGAAGGGATCTTCGGCCGGTCGATGACGACCTTGCCAAACGATTGGCACATCTGAGCGGAAATGCGCTCGCATTGTCAAGACCCCGAGTGCGACTACTGTGCGTCGACCATCAGTTCAGCGTGCGTGATGTCGCGAAAGACGGGATCCAGCAGGTCCTCAGCCGTATCCCAGCGATAGGGAGCATCGCCTGCTGAGGCGTTGACAATCAGCAGCTGCCACCTATTGACTGCCCCCAACCCGTAGCCAAACGATTGGCAAGAGCCGTTGTCGGCGGCTCCACGGAGGCAATCCCGGTCATCGACGATCAAGGAGGCTGAACATGGGCAAGGACATCAAGGTCTGTATCGGTGCGGACATCGACGCCGTGGCGGGCTGGCTGGGCTCGTACGGCGGGGAGGATTCACCGGCCGACGTCCAGCGCGGCATGTTCGCCGGCGAGGTCGGCATCCCCCGCCTGCTCAAGCTCTACGAGCGCTTCGGCATCACCACGACGTGGTTCGCGCCGGGGCACTCCATCGAGACGTTCCCGCACCGGATCGAGCAGATCGTCGCCGCAGGGCACGAACTGGCCGCACACGGCTACTCGCACGAGAACCCCATCCAGATGAGCCCTCAGCAGGAGGAGGACGTCCTCAACAAATCGATCGAACTGATCGAGAAGTTCTCCGGCCAGCGCCCCCGTGGCTACATCGCCCCGTGGTGCGAGCTCTCTCCGGTCACCACGGACCTGTTGCTCAAGAACGGGTTCCGGTACGACCACAGCCAGGCGTTCCACGATTTCCAGCCGTTCTACGCCCGCACCGGCGACACCTGGACCAAGATCGACCTGTCGCAGCCGGCCGACCACTGGATGAAGCCGCTGGTGCGGGGCCAGGAGATCGACCTGGTCGAGATCAATTTCAGCTGGTACATCGATGATCTGCCGCCGATGATGTTCATCAAGGCGAGCCCGAACAGCCACGGTTTCGTCAATCCCCACGACATCGAGCAGCTCTGGCGCGACCAGTTCGACTGGGTCTACCGCGAGTACGACTACGCGATCTACCCGATCACCATCCACCCCGACGTGTCGGGGCGGCCGCAGGTGCTGCTGATGCTCGAGCGCCTGCTGACCTACATCCAGGGCCACGAAGGCGTGTCCTTCGAGACGTTCGAGAACACCGCCGAGGACTTCCGCCGCCGGTTCCCGTTCGCGACCAACGCCAAGTACCCGTTCGATCAGGAGAACCCGTGACCGAAGCGGCCCCGCGGCCCTCGGCCGCGGTGGCCCCGCTGCCGGAGATCCTGGTGATCTCCCTGGGCGGCACCATCGCCTCCGTCCCCGCAGCCGGGGGCGGGGACGCGGTCCCGAGCCTGACCCCCGAGCAGTTGGTGGCGTCGGTACCCGGTCTTCAGGAGGTGGCCAGCCTGGAGTGCGAGGCGTTCCGCCAGTTTCCCTCGGGCGATCTCACGGTGGTCGACATCCTCGAACTGGCCCGGCTCATCGAGCGGCGAGCGGCAGACGTCGACGGGATCGTCGTCACCCAGGGAACCGACACACTGGAGGAGACGTCGTTCCTCCTGCATCTGCTGCTGCGGACGACCACGCCGGTCGCCATGACGGGAGCGATGCGCAACTCCGGGCTCCCCGGCGCCGACGGACCGGCCAACCTGCTGGCCGCCGTCCGCGTCGCCGCCGCCGCGGACTCCGCCGGTCAGGGCGTTCTCGTCGTCTTCGCGGACGAGGTCCACTCGGCCCGGTTCGTCCGCAAGACCCATAGCTCGTCCCCGTCGACGTTCCAGTCGCCGACGGTGGGTCCCGTCGGATACGTCGTGGAGGGCCGGGTTCGCCTGCCCTTCAGTGCCCGGCGGGTCTCGGCACCACTTCCGCCCGCGGGGGCGGACGACCTGCCCACCGTGCCGCTCGTGCGCATGGTGCTCGGCGATGACGGGAGCCTCGTCCGCCTCGCGGCGAACGGGGCGGCCGGACTGGTGGTCGAGGCGTTCGGCGGCGGGCACGTCCCGGCCCGGATCGTCCCGCTCCTGGAGTCGGTCGCCCGCGACGTCCCGGTCGTCGTCACCACGCGGACCGGGGCGGGCGATCTCTACACGAACACCTACGGGTTCCCCGGTTCGGAGAGCGACCTCTGGAAACGCGGACTCATCCCCGCCGGGCCGCTGGACGGGCTCAAGGCCCGCCTGGCCCTGATGGTGCTGCTGATGGGCGGGGCCGACCGTGCGGCGATCGCCGCCTTCTTCGACAACGACTACTGATCACCGGAGGATTGAAAGACCATGGCTCGAATCATCAGCATCGGCGACGCCGACCTGTGGACAGAGGTCAGTGGCCAGGGAGACCCGGTCCTGCAGATCCACGGATCCGGTTTCGGTCACTACAACTTCGCGCCGCTGAGCCCGCTGCTGGCCGAGAAGTTCCAGGTGATCGACTACGACCAGCGGGGATACGGCGACTCCAGTCGTCCCGACGACTACCCGTATTCGATCGAGCGGTGGGCAGCCGACGCCGCCGCACTGCTGGACGCGATGGGCATCGAGCGAGCACACGTGCACGGCACCTCGATGGGCGGCATGGTCGCCCAGGCGTTCGCAGGTCTGTACCCGGAACGGACCCAATCCGTGGTGATCAACTGCTCGGCGTCCAAACTCGGCCGCAACGGTCGGCTGGTCTTCCAGAACTGGATCGACATCGTGCAACTCGATCCCGCCGGCCCCGGGAGCAGGATCCTGGCCGAGCTCATCTCCTGGCAGGCCTTGTCCAACGGCTACATGGAGAGCGAGGCGGGACGCGACGCCGTCGACCAGGTCCAGACCATCCTGCGCGACAGCAACACGCTCGCACCGTTCGTGGCGGCGTGCCGGGCCATGCAGGAGATGGATCTGCGGGACCTCGTTCGCGCCATCTCCTCCCCCGCGCTGGTGCTGGGTGGGGACCAGGACCTCATGACCCCGTGGGACCAGGGCCCGCAGGGGGCGGGGCAGCAGTGGATCGCCGACAACCTGCCCGGCGCCGAGGTCCACGTCATCAAGGGTGGCGGTCATTCGACTCCGTTCGACAGCACGGAGGAGCACGCCTCCGTCGTCGCGGACTTCTTCTCCCGCCACGCCATGGAGCAGGCCCGATGAACGAGCAGGGCGGTACGTCCCCGGCGGGGCCGGGGGCACCCCTGGGCCGGCAGGACGCCCTCCTCGAGGGCCGCCGGGTGCTGGTGACCGGCGCGGCACAGGGCATCGGACAGGGTGTCGCCGTCGGCCTGGCCGCGCTGGGGGCCCGGGTCGCGATCCTGGATCTCGATGAAAGCAGGCTCGACGAGACCTCCTCCATGATCGGGGATCTCGACGGCTCGGCGGTCACCGTGTCGGCCGATGTCAGCCGCCGGGACGAGGTCGACCGTGCGGTCGCCGCGGCCGGTGCCGGAATGGGCGGGCTGGACGGCGTGGTCAACTGCGCCGCGGTCATCTGCCAGAACGGGCCGGCCGAGGAGGCCAGCGAGGCCGATCTCGACCGACTGTGGGCCATCAACGTCAAGGGGTTGCTCTTCGTCAGCCAGGCCGCTCACCGCCTGATGCACGAGAACGGCGGCGCGATCGTGAATCTCGCCTCCCAGGCGGCTCTGACCGCCCTGCCTCACCAGGTCGTCTACACCGCGACCAAGGGCGCGGTTGCCGCCATGACCCGGAGCCTGGCCATCGACTGGGCTCCAGTCGGTATCCGCGTCAATGCGGTCGCGCCGACGTTCGTCTGGACCCCGATGGCCTCGCCGATGCTGGCGGACCCGGCGGTGCTGCGGGCATCGGAACGCCGCATCCCCCTGGGCCGGGTGGGGCAGCCGCGGGACATCGCCGGGGCGGTTGCCTTCCTGCTCAGCGACGCGGCCGCCATGGTCACCGGGCAGATCCTCCCCGTCGACGGCGGTTGGCTCGCCGGCGAGCCGGGTCTGGACATCTAGCGGTGATGCGGGCAATCGCGTGCCGAACGTGGCACAGTCGCTGAAGTCGACCGTCGAGGAGTGAGTCATGTCAGCCCCGCACTCGGTGACGTTGGCGGAGATCGCTGATCGGGCCGGGGTGCATGTCTCCACCGTCTCCCGTTCGTTGCGGGAGCCACCGTCACGTGCCGGAAGCGCCACCGTCGCCCGCATCCGGCGTATCGCCGAACAGATGGGATACGTCCCCGACCCGGCGGCGACGGCGCTGCGGACCCGGCGCAGCGGTCTGCTGGGCGTACTGGTCCCGCGTGTGACCGACTACGTGCTGGCGCGGATCTACGAGGGCGCCGACGACGGGGCCCACGAAGCCGGCCTGCACACGGTCGTGCAGACCTCGAGTGACAAGCCCACGTCCCGGCACGAACAAATGGAGCAGCTGCTCGCGCGCCGGGTCGAGGGCTGCATCATCGGCGACGCGCGACTCGACGGCGATGAACTGGTGGCCTCGCTTAAAAGGCGGAACCATCCGTACGTCCTGGTCAACCGCCGCCTGCGCGGACACCCGTCGGTGACGACCGACGACGTCCGTGGGGGCGAGCTGGCCGCCGAGCACCTGCTCGAACTGGGTCACCGGGACGTCGCCGTCATCGCCGGCCACGAATACGCCAGCACGTGCGTCGAACGCACCCACGGTTTCGTCGGCCGCTTCCAACGGGCCGGGGTCGCCGTTCCGGGCAGCCACATCGCCCTGTCCGGGGCCGATGCCCAGGGTGGCTACGAGGCGGCCGGGCGGCTGCTCACCGCCCATCCACAGATCACCGCCCTGTTCGCGATCAACGACTTCGCGGCGATCGGCGCCATGGGCGCGGCCAGTGAACTGGGCCGGCGCGTCGGGCAGGACATCGCCGTCATCGGCTACAACGACATCCCCCTGTCTCGGTATCTCCCGGTGACGCTGACGTCGGTCGCTTCCCCCATGGTGGAGATGGGCCGGCGCGGGGCGCTGGCCCTTGCCGCCCGGCTCGGGGGCCAGGCGATCGAGTCTGAACTGCTCCAACCGTTCCTGTCCGCCCGGGCATCGACCCTCGGTGCGCGGCGCCTGACGGACGACGGGCACGCGACGGACGTCTGAGAGTCCCTGGACCGGCTTGTCTCCCGCCGGTCCCGCGACCCTCAGTCGTCGGCCGCCCCAGCGCTCGGCACCCACTGCGATAGCGACGCCCGGACCTGATCGCGATCCAGCCCGCGGAGGACGTACGTCATGTCCGTCGGTCCGGACCGGCTGTCCGGGTCCACTGCGGCGGTCGCCACCAGCTCGACCGTGATGGCCGCACCGACCGACTGGACCAGGGCCCGCCCCGCCGGCGTGGTGACGTAGCCCTTGGAGCGCACCAGTCCGGCCGGGTGCCGGCGCGTCATCGCGTGCAGCCACAGCGCGTACTCGGCCCAACGGGTGCGGGCGGAGAGGCGGACCGCGAGGGTCGACAGGCCACCGACCGCCCCGTCGACATCATCGCCGACCAGCAGTACCTCCGGAACGACCGGGCCCAGCGGATGATCGGCCCCCCGGGCGGTTGCGGTGAGACGCAGATCGGGCCGCAGGCCGCGCACCACCCCCGCGGCGTGGCGCAGATCCGTCGGGCTGACCACGTCGGCCCGGGTGAGGACCACCTCGTCGGCCACGGACACCTGGGTGCGGACAGCGGCCTCGTGCCGCAGACCCCGCACCGCGTCCGAGCCGTCGAGCACGACGGTCAGGCGAGCCACGCGCACGTTGGCTCCGAGCACCGGGTCGTCGGTCAGCCGTCGGAGCAGCTGGTCCGGCTCGGCCGCCCCGGACACCTCCAGCAACACCTGACGATCACGCCGAGACGTTCCGACATGGGCCTCATTCACGCACTGCAGCAACGTATTCCGAAGATCCGGCCACGCCGTGCAGCACACGCATCCACCCGCGATGCACACCGTTCGGCGGCCGGCTCCGGCGGACTCCGGGGCCAGGATCGAGTCGTCGATGGACACGTCGGCGACGTCGTTGGTGACGAGCAGATCGCACTCGAGCAGGTCCGCCTGCTGGAGCAGCCAGGTCGTCTTGCCGGCGCCGAGCGGTCCACTGACCACCGTGAGGTCGATCATCTCAGTGCCCGTTCTGCCGAGAGGAGCTCTCGGTCGCGGGGCCGGATGGGGCACTCATCGGGTCGACAGGGCGGCCGCTCAGTCGCTCGGCCGCGTCGACCAGGTCCTCGAGATGTTCGACCGTTCTGGACTTCCCGGTCGCCGTCGTCATCACGAAGGTCATGGACGCGGCCGGGGCACGCACACTGATCCGCCATGGCTGCAGGACCCGGCTGGCCGCCAGTGCGGCCTCCTCGCGGGCCCGGCGACGGCTCCCGATGTCGGGTCCCGCGCCGACGAGGAACCAGTCGTTGCGGGGGGCGGGCGCTCGACACTGACCACACATAGCCTCAGTGTGCGGCATCGTCGCATCGATGACCACGAAAAATATTGCTGGCGCTCACTTGTCGGCCATCAGCGGCGTGTGCGACGTGCGCGGCAGGCGACCGTGGCGGCCTTGGCCCTCTCGCGGATCAACCCGCCGACCGCCAGCCGGCTTCGACCGCCGCGGCCACGTCGAGCACTCCGGCCTCGTCCTGGCGCACGCCGACGATCTGCACGCCGATCGGCAGCCCGTCGACCGGCGCCGGGATGCTGACGGCCGGCCAGCCGGTCAGGTTGAACGGCGAGTTCAGGGCCAGCAGTGCCGGCCGCACCTCCACCGGCGCCCCGTCCCCGCCCTCTGGCGTCACCTCGGCCGCGCCGATCGGAGTGGCCCGCAGTCGGGTGGTGGCCAGCACCAGGACGTCGACATCGGCGGCCGCCGCGGTGAACTCGGCCGACAACCGACGCCGGGTCCGCTGCGCCTCGATGTAGTCGCGGGCCGGCCGGTCGGCGAAGCTCAGCAGCCGCTCGCGGGTCAGCGGCTGGTATGCCTCGGGCCGTTCGGCCAGCCACCGGGCGTGCGTCGCGTAGGCCTCGTTGCTGACGATGGGCCGGTAGGCGGCGGCGAACTCGTCGATGAACGGCGTCGACACCTCGATCACCTCGGCCCCTCTGTCGCGCAGCACGTCCACCGCCCGGCCGGGCCAGGGGGCGATGGCCGGGTCGGCCGGCCGCCAGTAGTCGTCGGTGAGGACGCCGACCCGCAGTCCGCGCACGTCGACCGGTCGTTCGCGGGGGCCTTCCCCGGACAGCACGGACCAGGCGGTGGCGGTGGCGGCGACGTCGGTGGACAGCAGGCCGGGGTGGTCCAGTGACTCCGACAGCGGGAAGATGCCGTCCGACGGCAGCCGGCCGTACCGGGGCTTGAGGCCGACCACCCCGCAGAGCGCGGCGGGACCCCGGACGCTACAGCCGGTGTCGGTGCCCAGCGCCAGGGGCAGATGCCCGGCGGCCAGCGAGCCGGCCGACCCGGACGACGACCCGCCGGTGATCCGGGTGGGGTCGTGCGGGTTGTGCGCCGGACCGCTGGCCGACACATCCCCGGTGGCGCCGTGGGCGAACTCCTGGGTGTGCAGTTTCGCCACCACGACGGCTCCCGCCGCCCGCAGCCGGGCGACCACGGGGGCGTCGAGGCGGGCGGGGGCGGCGTCGGCGAACACGTTCGATCCGCACCGGGACGGCAGCCCGGCGACGTCGATCAGATCCTTGACCCCCAGGGCGATCCCGTGCAGCGGCCCTCGGTCCCGCCCGGCGGCCAACTCGTCGGTCAACTCCCGCGCGGTGGCCAGCGCGCGGTCGGCGTCGAGGGTGACGACCAGGTTGTACGGGTCGGCGGTCAGGCGCTCGAGGACGTCGGCCACGTGCTCGGTCGGGGACGACTCCCCAGACCGGAACGCCGCCGCGATGCGGTTCAGATCCATCACCCGCCCCACTCTGCCCCTTCTGCTGCGGGTGGTGGCGGTCGGGGCTCGGGCGTGACGCCGACGAAGCCCGCTGGCGCTGATCATCGTCCGACCCGCCGTCGCAGATCGCGCGGACACCGACGCTGCTCAACCCCGCTGGCGCTGACCAATTGCGCGCTGGAGCGCCCGAAATGCCCGCTGTGAAGCGGAGTTGATCAGCGCGAGCCACCTTCGTCGGCGTCGACCACATTCACCAGCGTCAGCTCGGTTCACCAGCGTCAGCCGACGTGGTCAGCGTCGACCAACCGCCCCCCCGCAGGAAGGGGCCGGCCGACCTGCAGGTCGACCGGCCCTTCCTTCGTCCGCGGGGTCAGCCGTCGAGCCGACCGTTCTCCGTGCCGTCCAGGGTGATCGGCTCGGTCCGGGCCGGGGTGGCCACCGCCGGACGGGCGGCGGGCCGCTTCTCCGGCGTCGCCTTCTTCGTGCTGCCGGTGTCGACGGTCTGACCGGTGAGCCGCTGGAGCAGCGCAGCGAGATCCACACCGGTCAGGTCACTGGAGAGCTGCAGCCCCTGGGCGACGTTGGAGGCGACTGTCTTGCCGAGGGAACCGGCACCGCCGTCGGAGGAGATGACGGTCATCTTGTCGACCGCGGCCAGCGGGGCGGACGCGGCGCCGACGACCTCGGGCAGCACCTTGACCAGCAGATCGAGCACGGCGGCCTCGCCGTAGGTGGCGAACGCCTGCGACCGCAGGTCCATCGCCTCGGCCTCGGCCCGGCCCCGGGCGAGGATGGCGGACGCGTCGGCCGCGCCTTCCTTCTCCACGGCCTCGGCGATGGCCACGCGGCGCTGCCGCTCGGCCTCACCGCGCTTGGCGCCCTCGATGGCCTCGGCCTCGGCCAGCGCGGATCGGCGGGACCGCTCGCCCTCACCGGACAGCCGGGCCTTCTCCGCCCCGGCCTGGGCCGCGGCGATGGTCGACTGCCGGTCGGCCTCGGCCCGGGCGATGGCGGCGTTCTTGTTGGCCTCGGCCTGCTGCTCCACCTTGTACCGGTCGGCGTCCGCCGGCTTGCGGATCTCGGTGTCCAGCTGCCGTTCCTTCAGGGCCGCGGTGCGCAGCGCGACCTTCTCCTTCTCGGACAGGACGAGCTGGTCCTGGGCGGCCTGGGCCAACGGACCGGCCGCCGCGGCCTGCGCCTTGGCCGCGTCGATCTGAGCGCTGATCTCGGCCTGCTTGAGGTTGTACTGCCGGTTGGCGACGGCGATGGCCTCCTCGGCCAGCAGCCGCTCCTGCTCGGCGGCCTGCCGGGCCCGGGCCTCGGCGATGGACGCCTCCTTGACCACCCGCGCCGCCTCCGGCCGACCGAGGTCGGCCAGGTACGAACCCTCGGCCTGGATGTCCTGCAGCTGGAAGGTGTCCAGGACGAGACCCTGCCCGGTCAGCGACGTCTCGGCCTCCTCCGCGACGGCGGAGGCGAAAGCGGCGCGGTCGCGGATGATCTCCTCGATGGTCAGCCGGCCGACGATGGACCGCAACGCACCGGCCAGCACCTCCGAGGTGAAGGTGTCGATGCCCTGCTGCTGGTTGAGGAACCGCTGGGCGGCCGCCCGGATGGACGTCTCGTTGCCACCGACCTTGACGATGGCGACGCCCTCCAGGTCGCACTTGACGCCCTGCTTGGAGACCGCACCCCGGATGCCGACCGGGATGCGGCGGCTGGACAGGTCGATGGTGTGGAGCTTCTGCACCACGGGGATGACGAACACGCTCGCGCCCATGACGACCTTCTGACCGGACATGTCGGTCGAGGTCTCCCCGGTCGTGGACGTCACCGACCGGCCACGGCGACCGGTCACCAGGAACGCCTGGTTGGGGCCGGCGACCTTGATCCGGGACAGGATCAGCATCACCAGGAGCAGGACGAGGACGACCACTCCTCCGATGGCGATGAGTACTTCCATGACGGCACCTCCGAGGTGTCGTGGGGTCGGCGGGCCGCCCCGGACGGGCACTGCAGGCTCTACTGCGCGCGGTTCCCCGTCCCGTCGCCGGCACGCCAGGAGCGGGCCGCACGGACGGGTCGACTTCACGCGGGTCGGTCGTTGTCATGACACCCGTTGGTGAGCAACGGATGTCGCTATGTCGAGCAGGTCAAAGGGGACGATCGGACGGCCACCCGCCCGGGTGAGCGTCAACCCACCTCGGCGGTGGACACCACTTCGACCGCGGTGGCGCTCAGCGCTTCGGTGACGAAGATCGGGGTGCCGACCGGTATGGGTTCGGCACTGCGGGCGTAGTACTTCAGGGCCTGTCCGCCCACCGACACACTGACCTCGCCGAGCCCGCCGACGGGGATGGCGCTGATCACCCGGCCCAACCGGCCGACCACGTCCTGGTCGGTCAGCGTGCGGTCGGTCGGCATCCGGTTCAGCCCGGCGGTCAGCCGCACCGCCCCCCAGGCCAGCGGCAGCGCTCCGGCCAGGCCGACGGCCGCCGAGATCAGGACCCGCGACGTGGTGGCCAGATCACCCAGCAGGGTCGCCGGAATGGCGCCGATGAACCCGCCGCCACCCACCAGCGCCGCCAGCGCCGGGAACGAGAACGGGCCGTCCACGTCGTGGAACGCCAGATGCAGCAGATCGCCCACGACGAGGGAGATCAGGAGCAGGACGACCCCGAGCAGACCGACGCCCAGGAACACGAGCGTGATGGGATCCATGGGCCTCCTGTCCGGCGCTGTCAGCATGTGGTGCGCTGCTGTCGGGCTGGGGGTCGTCTGTCTGTTCCATCACAATACCGCAGGTCAGGAGGTATTTACCAGGGGTAAGGGACGGATTGTTCGAGAATGTCCGCCCTTGTGCGCCCGCCCGTCGACCGGTCACTGGGACACTGGACGGATGAGTCGCTCCGACCGTTCCGCTCCCTCCGACGTCACCGGCATCACCATCGGTACCGACATGATCCGGTTGGGCCAGTTCCTCAAGCTCGGCGGCGCGGTCGACTCGGGAGCCGACGTCAAGGAACTGCTCGCCGACGGCGACGTCACCGTCAACGGCGAGCCCGAAACCCGCCGCGGCCGGCAGTTGCACCGGGGTGACCTCGTCACCTTCCACGGGGTGACCGTCCGGGTCGACTGACCTCTCGGGTGGATCGACCTTTCCGACTGACAGGATCACGGGCGTGAGCGCAACCCTGGTGGCCGCCGGCCTGTCCGCCGGTTTCGGCGACGTCCCCCTGTTCGACGACCTCTCCCTGGTGATCGCCCCCGGGGACGTCATCGGCCTGGTCGGGGTGAACGGCGCGGGCAAGTCGACCCTGCTGCGCCTGTTGGCCGGGCAGGACGCCCCGATGTCCGGCCGGGTGTCGGTCAGCCCGCCGGAGGCGACCGTCGGTCATCTGCCGCAGGAGATCGAGCGTCGCCCGGACGAGTCGATCGTGGAACACCTGCACCGACGCACCGGGGTGGCCGATGCCCAGCGCGAGATGGACGCTGCCGCTGCCGATCTCGAGTCCCCCGACGCCGACCCGGACCGCTACGGCACCGCGCTGGAACGGTGGCTCGCCCTGGGCGGAGCCGATCTGGACGAACGCATCCCCCAGGTGCTGGCCAACCTGGGTCTGCACGTCGACCCGTCCACCGCGATGGTGGCGCTGTCCGGCGGGCAGGCGGCCCGGGTGAACCTGGCCGCCCTGCTGCTGGCCCGCTTCGACGTCCTGCTGCTGGACGAGCCGACCAACGATCTCGACCTCGATGGCCTCGACCGGTTGGAGGCGTTCGTCGTCGACGCCGCCCGCCGCGGCGTCGCCCTGGTGATCGTCTCGCACGACCGGGAGTTCCTGTCCCGCAGCGTCAATCGCGTCGTCGAGCTGGATCTCGCGCAACACCAGGTCGGCATCTTCGGCGGCGGCTACGAGTCCTACCTGGCCGAGCGGGAGGTCAAACGGCAGCACGCCCGCGACGCCTACGACGAATACGCGGACAAGAAGTCGTCGTTGCAGGAACGGGCCCGGACCCAGCGGGCCTGGGCCGACAAGGGCATCCGGGCAGCGAGGTCGAAGACCGGCAAGTCTGATAATGACAAGGTCTCACGGGGTTTCCGCATCGAGGCCACCGAGAAGCAGGCCGCCAAGGCCCGGCAGACCGACCGGCTCATCGAGCGCATGACCGAGGTGGCCGAGCCGCGCAAGGAATGGGTGCTGCAGTACTCCATCGCCACGGCGCCCGGCTCGTCCGCGGTGGTGCTGACCGCCCGCGGGGCCACGGCCCGGCGCGGTGACTTCGTCCTGGGGCCGGTCGACCTGCACGTGTCCGCCGGCGACCGGATCGCCGTCACCGGACCCAACGGCAGCGGCAAGACGACCCTGTTGTCGTTGCTGCTCGGCGACCTGCCGCCGCAGGACGGGACCGTCAGCCGGGGCGCGTCCGTGGCGATCGGCCGGGTCGACCAGGCCCGCAGCCTGCTGGACACGGCCGCCGGTGCGGGGGCCGGCACGGTGCTGGACGTCTTCGAGCGGGAACTGCCGGACCAGCCGCCGGCCGAGATCCGCACTCTGCTGGCCAAGTTCGGGCTCTACGCCGACCACGTGCGGCGGGCCGGACGCGACCTGTCCCCGGGCGAGCGCACCCGGGCCGCCCTGGCGCTGTTGCAGGCCCGGGGAGTGAATCTGCTGGTGCTCGACGAGCCGACCAACCATCTCGACCTGCCGGCGATCGTCCAGCTCGAACAGGCCCTGGCGAGCTACGCGGGCACGTTGCTGCTGGTCACGCACGATCGACGGATGCTCCAGGCGGTCCACGTCGACCGGCACTGGGAGGTCCGGGACGGTCGGGTGACCCAACGGTGATCCGCGGGTCCGGCTTTCGAGCGGCGGCCATCGGGGGTAGGGTCCCTGCCGTGGTGTGCCGCGCGTCCCTGCTTCTCGGTCGCCGCGACGGAGCCTGATCCCAGGCTGGCTCTCCGTCGCGGGTCGTTGTGCTGCCGGTCTGTTCCCCTCAGCTCACCGCCTCGGGGACACTCCCGAAGACCTCCCGAAGGACCTCCACCACCATGGGCACTCCCATCCCCTCCCGCGTCCGTCGCCCCGCCGGTGACATCCCCGCCGGCCAGCCCGCCTGGAACCGGCAGCGGCCCAGCGCGATGCCGGTCAACCGGTACACCCCGTTCACCCCGATCGACCTGCCCGACCGCACCTGGCCGAACAAGGTCATCACGACGGCTCCGCAGTGGTGCGCGGTCGACCTGCGGGACGGCAACCAGGCGCTGATCGACCCGATGACCCCGGCGCGCAAGCGCAAGATGTTCGACCTGCTGGTGCAGATGGGCTTCAAGGAGATCGAGGTCGGGTTCCCGGCGGCCAGCCAGACCGACTTCGACTTCGTCCGCGAGATCATCGAGCAGGACGCCATTCCCGAGGACGTCCGCATCCAGGTGCTGACCCAGGCCCGGCCCGAGCTGATCGCCCGGACGTTCGAGGCCCTGGAGGGCGCGCCGCAGGGACTGGTCCATCTGTACAACTCGACGTCGACCCTGCAGCGCCGGGTCGTCTTCGGCCAGGACCGCGCCGGCATCATGCGCATCGCCACGGACGGCGCCGAAGAGGTGGCCCGCTGGGCCGAGAAGTACCCGGACACCGACTGGCGCTTCGAGTACTCCCCCGAGTCCTACACCGGCACCGAGCTGGAGTACGCGGTCGAGGTCTGCAACGCGGTCTCCGCCATCTGGCAGCCGACCGAGCAGAACCCGATGGTCGTCAACCTGCCGGCCACCGTCGAGATGGCCACCCCCAACGTCTACGCCGACTCGATCGAGTGGATGCACCGGAACTTAGAACGACGCAGTGCGATCGCTCTTTCTTTGCACCCGCACAACGACCGCGGCACCGCGGTCGCCGCCGCCGAGCTGGGCTACCTGGCCGGGGCCGACCGCATCGAAGGCTGCCTGTTCGGCAACGGCGAGCGCACCGGCAACGTCTGCCTGGTCACCCTGGGCCTGAACCTGTTCAGCCAGGGCGTCGACCCGCAGATCGACTTCTCCGACATCGACGAGATCCGTCGCACCGTGGAGTACTGCAACCAGCTGGCCGTCCCCGAGCGGCACCCCTACGGCGGCGACCTGGTCTACACCGCCTTCTCCGGCTCCCACCAGGACGCCATCAAGAAGGGCTTCGACCACCTGAACCGGGACGCGGCCGCGGCCGGCGTACCGGTCGAGCAGTTCACCTGGCAGGTTCCGTACCTGCCGATCGACCCCAAGGACGTCGGCCGCAGCTACGAGGCCGTCATCCGGGTCAACTCGCAGTCCGGCAAGGGCGGCGTCGCCTACATCATGAAGACCGAGCACGGCCTGGACCTGCCGCGCCGGCTGCAGATCGAATTCTCCCGGGCCGTGCAGCAGCACACCGATGCCGAAGGCGGCGAAGTCGACGCCCCGACCATGTGGCGGTACTTCTCCGCGGAGTACCTGGAGGCGACGACGCCGTTGCAGCTGATCCGATCCCGGGTGGAGTCCCCGGAGGATTCGCTGCACAGCCCGGACGATCGCCCGGTCACCGACGAGGTCGCCGCCCGCGTCGTCTCGCGGGGCGAGGAGAGCGTCATCCGTGGGCGGGGCAACGGCCCGGTGGCGGCGTTCTGCTCGGCGCTGTCCGAGCAGCTGGGCTACGACGTCCGCGTGCTGGACTACGTCGAGCACGCCCTGTCCGCCGGTGGGGACGCCCGCGCCGCGGCCTACCTGGAATGCGCGATCGGCAACCAGGTCGTCTGGGGCGTCGGCATCGATTCGTCCATCACCACCGCTTCGCTCAAGGCCGTGGTCTGCGCCGTGAACCGGGCCGACCGCACCGCCCAGGAGCAGGTGGACAACAGCTGACCCTTTCGGGCGCACTCCGGCGTCACCGCCTCCGGGCGGCAGCGCCGGAGTGCACGATCCCGGCGTGGGCGGATGGACATGGCAGGCCGGGTTCGGCCTGCTGGGCGGGGCGCTGGTCTTCCTGGCCGTGCTGGTCCCGGCGGTCGTCGTGCAGTACCGCCGGTACGGACGGATCAGTGGCGCCCGGCTACTGGGTCTGCTCGCGGTCAGCGTCTATGTCGTCGCCCTGGTCGCCTACGTCTTCCTCCCGCTGCCTGATCCGGACACGGTGTGCAACCGTCGCGGCGGGCCCGGGCTGGCCGCGTTCCAGTGGTCACCGTTCTCGTTCGTCGACGACATCCGGTCGACGGCCGCGCGTCGTGGCTGGCGGGCCGCGCTGACCGGCTGGTCGCTCTGGCAGGTCCTCTTCAACGTCGCCCTCTTCATCCCCCTCGGTGTGGTGGTCCGCCGATACCTGGGCCGCGGGGTCGTGGCCGCGACGGGTATCGGGCTGGCGGTGTCGGCGGTCATCGAGCTCACGCAGTGGTCGGCGATCTACGGCCTCTACCCCTGCAGCTACCGCGTCGGCGACGTCGACGACCTGATCGCCAACACCACCGGCGCCTTGGTCGGGGCGGTGATCGCTCCGGCCCTGCTGTTCTGGATGCCGCAGGCCCGGGATCTCCGGATGACCCGGACCGAGCCCCGCCCGGTGACGGTCGGCCGGCGCTGGGTGGGGATGCTGCTCGACGGCGCGGCGTTCCTGCTGGTGGCGGTCGCCCTGGTGGCCGGGACCGTGGCGGTCCGGTCGGCCCTGGCCGGTCGGTTCCTCGACGCCCCGGTGTGGGCGTCCCCGGCCGCAGCCCTGATCGCCGGGCTGGGCGTCTTCTACCTGCCCGCGCTTCGCGGGTCGGGAGCGTCGATCGGTCAGGCCCTCGTCTGGCTGTCGCCGCGGTGGCCCGAGCCCTCGTCCGACCGACGGTTGCTGCGGGCGTCGGTCACCGGCGGCGTTTTCACGGTCGGCCAGGTGGCCGGGGCGGTGTCCGGGTCCGGGGCGGCCGGATGGGTGCAGGTCACCTGCTGGGCCTGGACCGTCCTCTGCCTGATCGCGGTGCCCTTCACCACAGCGGTTCGGGGTCGCCCGGGACTGTCCGGCCTGATCAGCGGGGCCGCCATGGTCGACGTCCGTGCTCCGGTGGTGGCCAGAGCCGACGACCGGCCGGACGACGCTGCCAGACTGGTCGGGTGACTGCTTCGGCCACCGTCTCCAGCAACGGCCTGTCCCTGGCCTACGAGTCGTTCGGCGACCCGGCCGACCCCACTGTGCTGCTGGTGATGGGTCTGGCGACGCAGATGCTGGCGTGGGAGGACGGGTTCTGCGCGGAACTCGTCGCGCGGGGGCATCACGTCGTCCGCTTCGACAACCGGGACGTCGGGTTGTCGACGCATCTGTCCGACCTGCCGGCCGGCCGGCCGGTGTCGGCGTTCCTCGGGCGGCAGCAGCCGCCCTACCTGACCGCGGACATGGCCGACGACACCGCCGGGCTCATCACCGGGTTGGGCCTGGGGCCCGTGCACGTGGTGGGGATCAGCATGGGCGGCTGCATCGCCCAGTCGCTGGCCATCCGTCATCCGGATCTGGTCGCCAGCCTGACGTCGATCGCGTCGAGCACCGGGTCCCGGCGAGTGGGTCATCCGAAGCTGGCCACCGCCTACCGCCTGCTGACCCGGCCGACCGTCACCTCCCGGGAGGAGGCGATCGCGTTGAAGCTCACCGTGTACCGGCAGCAGGCGTCCCCGGCCTACCCGCTGCGGCTGGACGCGATGCGGGAGATCGCCGGCGCGTCCTGGGACCGGGCCTACGACCCGGACGGCTCGGCCCGCCAGTTCGCGGCCATCCTCGGCTCCCCCGACCGCACCGCCGAACTACGCCGCCTCGACCTGCCCAGCCTCGTCGTCCATGGTCTGTCCGACCCGTTGATCAACGCCTCCGGCGGCCGCGCCACCGCCGCCGCCATCCCCGGCGCCAAGCTCGTCACCTACGCCGGGATGGGTCACGAGATCCCCCAACCGCTCTGGGAACCGATCGCCGACGGGATCGCCGAAGTGGCCCGGGCGGGACAGGAGCGACGGGCCGAGTGGCCTGGAGGCGGCGCATGACCCTGCGCATGTTCGACGACCCGGAGGAGGAGGCGCTCTACCATCTCCTCCAACCGTTGGCGACGACCATGAACGAGTGGGGAGCCCAGCACGATCCGCAGCACTTCGCCGTCCGTCGTGCGCACCACCACCGGCTGATCACCGTCCACCGGCGGCGGCAGAATGAACTCTTCGACGCAGACCTCGAACGCGGCTACCAAGCGCTGGTACCTGCGGACATCGAGGTGCGATTCGAGTTCACGCCGCTGACCCGAATTCAGAAGATCGCTGTTCAGAAGGTGCTCCGCGCCGCATTTCAGAGGTTCTGCGCGCTCGACGTCCATCTGCTCTGGTGGGGCGTGATGGAACCGTCCGATCCCTTCGAGATCCACGTCGACGAGACCGGACGCATCCCTGATCTGTCCGAAGTGAGGCGGGTCAGCGGCTTGAGCGAGGAACTCATCGCCGATGACCTCATTCGCATCAAGCCGTCTCGACGGGTGTCACTGGTCGGCATGATTCCGACGGCCGACTGATCGACAGGACGCCTGTGCCGCTCTGGAAGGCCTTCAGAGCGGCACAAGCGTCCTGTCGATGGCTCAGGCCGCGCCCTCGGCCGCAGCGATGAGCGCGCGGGCCCGCCGGGCCTCGGGTGGGCCGCTGATGCGGTCGGGCAGGGCGAGGGCGGCGACCCGCAGCGCCTTCAGTCCGGCGGTGGCGGCGAGGTCGGTGGTCGGCAGGCCGGGGAGCCGGTACATCTTGCGGGCCCACCGCGGCAGGGTGGCCAGGGCCGCCCCGGCGAGGACGGTCCAGGCCGGCCGGGCCGGGGTGAGCAGCTGCACCCACGCCTTCATCGGCGGGATGGTCAGCGTGCGGATGCCGTCCCGTGCGGTGTCGGTGAGCCGCAGCCGGGGTCGGACGTCGTGGAAGTAGGCGTCCAACTCGGCGACGCTGGCCGGTACCTGCGACGCCGGTAGACCGATCAGTTCGGCGCTGACGACCTGCTCGGCGACGTACCGATCGGCGTCGGCATCCGACAGCGGGTTGCCGGCCCGGCGCACGGTCGTCAGGAACGACTCGATCTCGCAGCAGTGCACCCAGAGCAGCAGATCGGGCCGGTCGAGCGGGAACTCGCGACCGGTGTCGGGGTCGACGGCGCTCAGCCGACGGTGGATCCCGCGGATCCGGGCGGCCAGCTTGCGGGCCTCGCCGGCCGGGCCGTAGGTCAGCGTCGAGACGTACAAGCCGGTGCGTTCCAGCCGCCCCCAGAAGTCGTCCCGGAACCCGGTGTGCTGGGCGACCCCGGCCACCGCCGTGGGGTGCAGGGCCTGCAGGATGAGCGCCCGCACCCCGGCGACCGGGAACACCGGGTCGGCGTGCACGCGCCAGCTGACCGATGACGGGCCGAACAACGTTCCGGAACCAGACTCCATGTCAGGAGTACTGCCGGCACGGCCCGGACGGTTGCTGTCCGGGGTCACCCGCCGTCCGCCTGCTCCTCGCGGGCTTCCTGCTCGCGGGTGGCCATCCCGCCGGACCCGCCCTCGTCCCGGGGCCCGGGCTGCAGATTGACGTCACCACCGTCGGGGCTGGCGGTGCCGTCCTGAGTGCGATCGTCGGGCTGCGTCATAGCTGACCAGTACCCGCTGTCAGGCCTTTTCCACCGTGAGCGACTGTGGTTGCCCGCCGGTCAGGACCTTTTCCGTGGGTTCGGCGCCCAGGTCGGCGCGGCGCAGGGACCGGTAGACCACCGCGGCGACGGCGAAGGCGAGCACCCCGCAGCCGGCGGTCACCCAGTACGCGACCGCCGCACCGTGCCGGTCGATGACCACCCCGGCCAGCGGCGACGCGACGGCGATGCCGACGGCCAGGCCGCTGGCGTTCCACGTCATGGCCTCGGTCAACCGGTTGGACGGCACGATGTGCTCGAGCAGCGCCGTGCCGGCGATCAGCACCGGTGAGCAGGCGATACCGGCGACGAACAGGCCGGCGGCGACCAGCCACAGCTGCCCGAGCAGGGGCAGGGGGAACGTCACGACGGCGAGCACGCCGGTCGCCGCCAGAAACTGCTTCGACAACGGGGCCCGCAGGGTGAGGGCTCCGTAGACGACGCCGGCGGCGAGCGACCCGACCGCGTACAGGGCCAGGATCAGACCGGCCACCGCCGGGGCGCCCTGCTCCTTGGCGAAGGCGACCGTGGCCACCTCGTACGAGCCGAAGATGCCGCCGAGCAGCACGAAGATCGCCGTGATCCCGGCGACGCCGGGCAGCAGGATGGCCGGGCGACCGGACGTCGCGTTGGACCGACCGGCGGCCGGCGGCTCGGTCGACCGCTGGGTGATCAGTAGGACGGTGCCGGTGACCAGCGCGATGGTCGCGATGATCAGCGCCGCGCTGGGCGTGATCTGCAGGGCCAGGATGGTCGCCAGCGGCGGGCCGACGATGAAGACGAATTCGTCGATCAGCGCCTCCCAGGCGAACGCGGTCCGCAGCTGGGGCGAGCCGCGCAACAGGTTGGACCAGCGGGCCCGGACCAGGGCGCCGACCGCGGGGGTCGACGAACCGGCGAACAGCGCCAGCACGAAGACCGGCCAGTTGAGATCGGTGAACACCGCGAACGACACCAACCCGGCGACGGCGGGCAGGTGGACGGCGAGCTGGAGGGGGACGATGCGGCGCTGGCCGAAGGAGTCGATGAGCCGGGAGACCTGCGGACCGACCAGGGCGGCCGAGACCGCGTACAGGGCGGCCACCGTGCCGGCGACGGCGTAGGAGCCGCGGCTGGCCGACAGCAGCATGACGGCGCCCAGCCCGGCCATCGACAGCTGCATGCGCGCGAGCAGGCCGGAGAGGGTGAACCGCAGGGCGCCGGGGAGGCGCAGGACTTCCAGGTACGTACCGAACATGAGCTTCGAACCCAACTGCCGGTCAGCGACCGGATCGTGCTGGTGGCCGGCGACCAGTCTCTCTCGCTTTACCGTCCGGCCGGTACAGTTTACCGGTGGCCTCCGATGCGCGCGAGCGGATTCTCGCCGCCCTCCGGCACCTGCTGAGCACGGGCGGTCTGCCGGCCGTCACCCTGGAGGCGGTGGCCGCGCAAGCCGGGGTCTCCAAAGGCGGCCTGCTGTATCACTTTCCGTCGAAGTCCCATCTGCTGCTCGGTCTGCTCGAGCAGGTGAAGGACAAAGTCATCGCCGACATGGACCAGCAGAGCGCGGCGGTGGGCGGCGCCCAGGCGTATCTGCAGTACTCGATCCCGACGGAGGACGAGGGGTTCTTCACCTCGCTCATCGCGGCCGTCCGCACCGGTACCGGCCCGGATGCCGGGGCGGATCCGGAGACCGAGGACCGGGCGGCCCGGCTGCTGGTCGAGATCTTCACCGCCTGGGAGGCCCCGATGCGGGCCGAGATCGACGACCCGGTGCAGGCCGAGTTGATCAAGCTGGTGGGCAACGGCATCTACCTGTCGGCGATCGCCGGGCTGCCGTTGCCCGATTCTGGTCTGCTGGCCGCGGTGTTCGACCGGGTGCTGGCCCGGTGACCGCCCGGGGTCTGCTGATCGCCGGGACCTCGTCGGACGCGGGCAAGTCGTCGGTGACCACGGGGCTGTGCCGCGTGCTGCATCGGCGAGGGATCCGGGTCGCGCCGTTCAAGGCGCAGAACATGTCGAACAACTCGATGGTCTGCCCGGACGGCACCGAGATCGGCCGGGCCCAGTACCTGCAGGCCCAGGCGGCCCGGGCCACGCCGGAGTCGGCGATGAACCCGGTGCTGCTCAAGCCCGGCTCGGACCGTCGCTCACACATCGTGGTCCGCGGTCGGCCGGCCGGCGAGCTGGCGTCCGGTGAGTTCGCGACCGGACGGCGCCATCTGGCCCAGGCGGCGTTCGCGGCCTACGAGGAACTGGCGGAGAAGTACGACGTCGTCGTCAGCGAGGGCGCCGGTTCCCCGGCCGAGATCAACCTGCGGTCCGGCGACTACGTCAACCTGGGCCTGGCCCGCCGCTTCGACCTGCCGGTGATGGTGGTCGGTGATATCGACCGCGGCGGCGTCCTCGCCTCGCTGTACGGCACGGTCGCCCTGCTGGACGACGCCGACCGGGCCCTGGTGAGGGCGTTCCTGATCAACAAGTTCCGCGGTGACGTCGACCTGCTGCGGCCCGGCCTGGATGAGATCACCCGGCGGACCGGGGTGCCGTTCCTCGGGGTCCTGCCCTGGTTGGACGGGGTGTGGCTGGACGGCGAGGACACCCTGGCCGTCGGCCGCTGGGCGTCCAGATCGGCGGTCGATGCTCCGGATCCAGTGCTGCGGGTGGCCGTGGTGCGGATGCCCCGGCTGTCGAACGCGACGGACGTGGACGCCCTGGCCGCCGAACCCGGGGTGGCGGTCAGCGTGGTCGACGACCCGGTGGCGCTGCGGTCGGCCGACGTCATCGTGCTCCCCGGGTCCCGGTCCACGGTCGGTGATCTGGCGTGGCTGCGGCGTACCGGACTGGCCGACGAGGTGCTCCGCGCCGTCGCCGCGGGGACCACGGTGGTCGGCATCTGCGGCGGTTATCAGATGCTCGGACGCACGATCCGCGACGGCGTCGAGTCGTCGGTCGCCGAGGTCGACGGGTTGGGTCTGCTGCCGACCGACGTGCGCTTCGCGGCCGAGAAATCCCTGGGCACCCCGAGCGGGTCGTGGCACGACGAAACCGTCGACGGCTACGAGATCCATCATGGTGTCGCCACTGTCGACGACGGGGCCGAACCCTTCCTGGACGGCTGCCGGGTCGGTCCGGTGTGGGGGACCATGTGGCACGGCATCTTCGAGAACGACGGGTTCCGCCGCCGCTGGCTGGCCCAGGTGGCTGCGGAACGGGGCCGGGCAACCCTCCCGGCCGCCGGGATCGGTTACCGCGCGCTGCGCGAGTCGATGATCGACGCCCTGGCCGACGCCGTGGAGGCACACGTCGATGTCGACGCCGTCATCGAGCTGATCGGAGCACGTGGGTGAGGCAGCTGCAGCTGATCGGAGTGGGCGCCGGGGATCCGGAACAGCTGACCTTGCAGGCGATCTCGGCGCTGCGATCGATCGACGTGGTGTTCGTGGTCGACAAGTCCGACCCCGGCGAGAGTGCGGACCACCTGGCGCGTTGGCGGGAGGAGCTGCTGCGGCGGCACCGCCCGGACGGCGACTGCCAGGTGGTGACGATCATCGACCCTCGCCGCAACCGGGCCCCGCACGGCCAGGCCGGGTACGAGCACGCCGTCCGCGACTGGCACGCCGCCCGCGCCGGCGCGTACGAGGACGCGTTCGCCGCCGTCGCGCCCGACGCGACCGGGGCTTTTCTGGTCTGGGGGGACCCGTCGCTCTACGACAGCACCATCCGGATCGTGCAGGACGTGCTGGCCCGCGGTCGGGTGTCGTTCGACTGGACGGTCATCCCCGGCGTCAGCAGCCTGCACGCCCTGACCGCCGCCCATCGGATCGTGCTGCACGGCATCGGCCGCCCGGTCGCCCTGACCACCGGCCGGCGGCTGGCCGATGACGGCTGGCCCGGTCGACCCGGCGAGTTCGACGACGTCGTCGTGCTGCTGAACTCCGACCTGTCCGCCCTGGAGCAACTGGACCCGGCCGGCCTGACGATCCACTGGGCCGCCAACCTCGGGACGCCCGGCCAGGCCCTGGCCGCCGGGCCTTTGAGCGAGACCCTTCCCCGGATCGAAGCCTTGCGCGAGCAGGTCAAGCGCGAGCAGGGTTGGGTGCTGGACCTCTACCTGCTCCGACGCCGCCCCTGACCCACCGCGGCACCCCACCCCCCCACCGCGACTTGGTAAAGAGGGCCGGGAAAAGACCGCGGAGACGGCGTGTCGCGCCCAGTCGCGGCAGGTACTGGATCGGAACCACTCCGAACGGGCTGAGGATGGTCGCATGCGCGTGATCGATCGGATCCGGCAGTGGGCAACAGCCCTGTATGCCCAGCTTGGAGTGGCGTACTTCCGGATCGTCGCGATGGGCGGTTCGGCGGCCATCGTGTTCCTGGCCATCTGGCCGGTGACCACGGTCGTCCTCGTCATCCTGGTGGCCACACTGGCTCCACTAGTCGCGCGGTGGCGGCGTCGCGGCTCGCCCCCGCCCCGAACCGAGGCCGCCCGGGAACAACCAGAAGTAGTTGAGAGTTGAAGGAAACATGAAGAAGATCGGGTTCCTGTCCTTCGGGCACTGGTCCAACGGCCCGTACTCGCAAGCGCGCAGCGCGTCGGACGTCCTGCTGCAGTCCATCGACCTGGCCGTGGCCGCCGAGGAACTCGGCGTCGACGGCGCGTACTACCGGGTGCACCACTTCGCCCGGCAGCTCGCCTCCCCGTTCCCGCTGCTGGCCGCGGTCGGCGCGCGGACCAGCCGCATCGAGATCGGCACCGGGGTCATCGACATGCGCTACGAGAACCCGCTGTACATGGCGGAGGATTCGGGCGCGGCCGACCTCATCTCCGGCGGCCGACTGCAGCTCGGTATCAGCCGGGGATCGCCCGAGCAGGTCATCGACGGCTACCGCTACTTCGGCTACGGCGCGCCGGAGGGCGAGACCATGGCCGACGTCGCCCGGCACAACACCGAGGTCTACCTCAAGGTGATCGACGGCGCCCGGTTCGCCGAGCCCAATCCGCGGCCGATGTTCCCGAACCCGCACCCGGGTCCGCTGCCGATCGAGCCGCAGTCCCCGGGCCTGCGTGACCGCATCTGGTGGGGGTCGGCGTCCAACGCGACCGGTGAGTGGGCCGCGAATCTCGGGATGAACCTGATGAGCTCGACCCTCAAGGAGGACGAGAGCGGCAAGCCGTTCCACGTCCAGCAGGCCGAGCAGATCGAGAAGTACCGCGCCGCCTGGGCAGCCGCCGGGCATGAGCGGCAGCCGCGGGTCTCGGTCAGCCGGTCGATCTTCGCGCTGGTCAACGACCAGGATCAGGCCTACTTCGGCCACGACGACGAGGGCAGCGACTCGGTCGGCCACATCGACAACATGCGCGCGGTCTTCGGCCGCTCCTACGCCGCCGAGCCGGACAAGCTGATCGAGCAGCTGTCGAAGGACGAGGGCATCGCGGCTGCCGACACCGTGCTGCTGACGGTGCCGAACCAGCTGGGTGCGGACTACAACGCCCACATCCTGGAGTCGATCATGACCCACGTGGCGCCCGGCCTCGGCTGGCGCTGACCCGCTGCTCAGCCTGACGACCCGCCGACCCCCGGTCGGCGGGTCGTCTGCTCTCCGGCCAGACTGTGGGCATGGATGCTGGGATCTTCCTCATCGGCGGCGGCTGGTCGGCCGAGCACCGGGACGCGGTGTGGGGGCCGTTCCTGCAGCGGGCGGCGGAACGGGCGGCCGGCGGACCGCCCAGTGTCGCCTGTGTGGTCGTCGACGAGGGTGACGGCCCGGATCAGGTGCAACGGTGGGCCGGGGTGCTCGGCCAGACCGCGGTGTGCACGCCGGTCCCGGTGCTCATCCCCGAGGGGGCGACGGCGACGGACGACCAGGTGGCGGCGTTGAGCGCGGCGCACGGGCTGCTCGTGTGCGGCGGCCTGACCCCGGCGTACGCGCAGTCCCTCGCCCCGGTCGCCGACCTCGTGCGCTCACGGGTCGCCGACGGGGTGCCCTACGCGGGTTTCTCGGCCGGGGCCGCGGTGGCCGCGACCCGGGCGGTGGTCGGCGGCTGGCGTGATCACGGGGTGCCCGTGTGCCCGGCGGACGCCGGCGAGGACCTCGAGGAGATCACCGTCGTCGACGGCCTTGGTCTTGTCCCGTTCGCCGTGGACGTGCACGCCGCCCAGTGGGGCACCTTGCCCCGCCTGGTCGCCGCGGTGGCCGGTGGCCTGGTCGTGAGCGGTCTCGCCGTCGACGAGGACACGGTCCTGCAGATCGACGCCGACGGGAACGTCACCGCCGCCGGCGCGGGCCGGGTTCATCTGGTCCGGCGCCCCGGGCACGGCGCCGACGGCGTGCGAGTGACGTCGTTCCCGGCCGGCGCGGCCGTGCCGACTGGCCCCGCCTGATCCGCCGGCCGGTCGTCGAGTCAGTGGGCGAAGATCTCCAGCACCAGGATCCCGGCGCCCAGCAGTGAACCGGTCAACGTCTCGCGCACGAGATCCCACCCCCGGGCGCCGCAACGCCGACCGAAGACGTAGCCCCCCACGGTGAGCACCACGCCGGTGATGAGGATGACCACCATCACGGCGGTGTCGGGACGGACCCCGGCGAGCACCGCGGCCCCCACCAGGGCCAACGCCGGCAGACCGCCCAGCACCAGCGGGAAGTCATGACCGGCGGTGTGGACCATGTGCGACATCAACGAGCCACTGGCGTTGTCGGGCCGGGTCCCCAGGACCTGCGTGTAGGCGTGGGCCAGCCAGAAGACGACCAGGGCCCCCGCGGTACCGGCCAGCAGTCCAGGGGTCGGCGAGACGTCCTCGTCGGCGACCGACAGCAGCCCCGCGGAGACGACGCTGCCGTAGAGCGCCGCGGTGGCGTTGCTCGTCCCGACCCGCGACCAGGTCGACCGCAGCCACTCGGATCGGGCGGAATCTGCCGGCCGGGCCGATCCGTCTGCGCGTCTGTCGGCACCACCGGTCACGTCGTCCCCCGGACCATCGATCATCTCCCCCACGACCGTGATGCTGCCAGACCAGCCGGCGCGACAGGTCGTCCCCCACGCATCGTCCACCGACCGGAATCGTCGCCGATGCCCTACGACAGCACCGCGTTCACATGCCGGCATTCTGCCGTTCCGACACCCTGTGCTGCGCAGGTGATCTCACAGACTGCGGCCGCGCGACACGGTCGGGCGGCACCCCCGGCGCACAGGCGCTTCCAGCGCCCCGCGCCCTCTAGGGTCCGGATCGGACGTTGTCGTCACGCTGAGGGAGAACCATGCGTCGTCATGTGCTCGTGATCGCTGTACCCGCTGCCCTGTTCCTGTCCGCCTGTGGCGGCTCGGAGACCGGGTCGGTGGCGTCGTCGTCGACGGCGTCCACCCCGGCCGCGACCTCGGGCCCGAGCTCCTCGGCGGCGAGCTCGCCGTCGACGGCCCGTTCGACCGCAGCGAGCTCCCCCGTCGCGTCGTCGACCATCTCTTCGAGTGCGGCCTCGTCTCCGGCGGGTGCGGCCGGGGCCGCCTCGCCCGGTTCCGCGGTGATCACCGCCGGAGCGGCCACAGCCCTGCCGGCGACGGTCGGCGCCTGGGCCGGACCGAGCAGCAGCACCGGTCCCGGCACGATCTACACGCAGGGCAACAGCACCGTCATCGTCAGTTTCCTCGCGGGCTCATCGTTCAACGGGGTGGCCGCCAATGTCAGCGAGCAGCAGACGTCGACGGCCGCCGGCATCTGTGGTTCCACCTCGGTGGCCAGCAACCTGACCTGTTACCTGCGGACCGCCGACGGCGTGCTGAACCTGTCCGCGGATGCGGGAGACACCCCGTTGCCCCAGCTCGTCAACTTCGCGGACGAGCTGACGTCCACGCTGGGCACCACCTGACGACGCCGGCCCGGGGATCCGAACCGGCCCGTCGGTGACCGACGCGCGTCGATGCGCCGCCGTCGGGTCAGGCCTCCGGCGAACCGCCGTCACCGTCGCCGGCGGGGTCGATCTGGCCCCACCGCTTGGTCAGGGCAGCCGGTCGGCGAATCTGCTCGTCCGCGCGCAACTGAGCGCGGTACGGAGCGATGTCCTCGGGTGAGCTCCGCCGGGCCTCGGCGGCCCGCTCGTCCGGCACCCCGAGATCCGAGAGCGATTGCAGCAGGCCCAGTTCGAGACGGTCGACCTCGATGCGGACCTCCTGCAGCAGCCGGAGGGCGTCGACCAGATCGTCCGCGGTGAATTCCGGAGCCAGCTCCATCACCGGTTCGTCGACGGTGCTGCTGCCGGTGGCGTGGACGCACACGTGCATGATCAGTTCGAGCTTGTCGCCCAGCGCCGGGACGAGGAATTCGCGTCCCTTGATCATCACCGTCGGGATCTCGTACTCGTCCGGGTAGTGCCGGCCGAGCCGGTGGGGACCGAGGATCTCGGTCTGCTCCTCCAGACTGACCTGCTGACGCCGACGGTCGATTCCGGTCATGACCCACCTCCTGGACGAGGACGACGCCGCGAGCCTAAACCTCCGGTGCCGACTTCCTGGGCACCCGAAAGCGTTGCTGGGCTCCCTGCTTGCTCAATCCGTACAGCGCGCCGATCTCTCCCCACGTCCGGCCGGCAGCGCGCGCATCGAGCACCGCGGAGGCCTCCAGATCGTGCAGAACGGCGAGGCATTCGCGAACGGCATCCAATCGGCGCAACGGATCGGGCTCGTTCTGCAGGGCCTGCACCACCCGCGCCACTCGCTTGCCGTACGTCGGGTCCGCCACGGTCAAAAGCCTAACCGACCCCAACACACGTCAACGATGCGTTGACTCCTCCGTCAACGGATGATTGACTCTCCCGCACATCGACCGGACGACGGAAAGGGGGTGGACGACATGGCGAAGAAGAAGAAGGACAAGAAGAAGGGCAAGAAGAAGAAGTAGCCCTCAGAAGTTCGCTCGCTCCACCGGCAACTCCAGGTGGATGACGCGGTCGGCCGGCACCACGGCGGTCGGGTTCGGGGAACCGGTGGACCCGCAGCGATCCGGTGACGTACGGCCGACCGCGTCCGAGCACCACCAGCGGGCGTCGGCCCGCCAGGCCCCGACATCCGCGCCCCCCGGGGTACACCCATGACCCCACCGCGGGTCAGCGGTCCTCAAGGTCCCCCTCGACATCCAGATACACCTGGGCCAGATCGGCCATCAGCTGCGGGTCCGGTTCGGCCCACAGTCCACGGTCGGCGGCCTCGGTGAGCCGTTCGATCATCCCGCGCAGCGCCCACGGGTTGGCGTGGTCGAGGAACGCGCGGTTCTGCGGGTCGAGAGCGTAGGTCCGGGCGACGGTTTCGTACATCCAGTCGGTGACCACCCCGGCGGTGGCGTCGTAGCCGAAGAGGTAGTCGACGGTGGCGGCCATCTCGAAGGCGCCCTTGTAGCCGTGCCGGCGCATCGCGGCGATCCACCGGGGGTTGACCACCCGGGCCCGGAAGACGCGCGCCGTCTCCTCGGTCAGCGAGCGGGTGCGGACCGCGTCCGGGGTGGTGGAGTCGCCGATGTAGGCCGCGGGGGCGGTGCCGGTCAGCGCCCGCACGGTCGCGACCATGCCGCCGTGGTACTGGAAGTAGTCGTCGCTGTCGATGATGTCGTGCTCGCGGGTGTCGGTGTTCTTGGCCGCGACCACGATCCGCCGGTAGTTGGCTTCCATGTCGGCGCGGGCCGGGACGCCGTCCAGGTCACGTCCATAGGCGAACCCGCCCCAGGCGGTGTAGACCTCGGCAAGATCGCTGTCGTCCCGCCAGTTCCCGGACTCGATCAGCGGCAGCAGACCGGCCCCGTAGGAGCCGGGCATGGAGCCGAAGATGCGGGTCGTGGCCCGCCGTTCGTCGCCATGCTCGGCCCGGTCCGCCTGCGCGTGGGCGCGGACGTAGTTGAGCTCCTCCGGCTCGTCGAGTTCGACGACCAGTCGGACCGCGTCGTCGAGCATCATGATCACGTGCGGGAAGGCGTCCCGGAAGAACCCGGAGATGCGCACGGTGACGTCGATCCGGGGGCGGCCCAATTCGTCCAGATCCACCGCCGTCAGCCCGGACACCCGGCGGGACGCCTCGTCCCACACCGGGCGCACACCCAGCAGCGCCAGCACCTCGGCGATGTCGTCTCCGGACGTGCGCATGGCCGACGTCCCCCACACCGACAGCCCCACGGACCGCGGGTACTCCCCGTTGTCGGCGCGATACCGGTCGACCAGTGACTCGGCCATCGCCTGGCCGGTCTCCCAGGCCAGCCGGGACGGCACGGCCTTGGGGTCGACGGAGTAGAAGTTGCGCCCGGTGGGCAGCACGTTGATCAGGCCCCGCAGCGGCGACCCGGACGGCCCGGCCGCGACGAACCCGCCGTCCAGGGCGTGCATCGTGTTGGTCAGCTCGTCGGTGGTGCGCGCCAGCCGCGGCACCACCTCGGTGGCCGCGAACTCCAGGATCTGCACCACCGCCGGCTCGGCCTGGCTCGGTCGTCCCGAGCTTGCGAGGGCGCGATCAGACGCTGAGAGCGTGTCTCGCCGCTGTTGCGAGACACGCTCGAACTCGGCCGTCACCACACCGGCCATCGCCGACGGCACCCAGCCGGCGTCGTCGGCGGCCTGGACCAGCGCGCGGGCCCGGGTCTCGGTCGCGTCGACGGCAGCCAGATCGGCCCCGTCCTTCAGACCCAGCGCGGCCCGCAGACCGGGGAGGGCGGCGGTCTGACCGCCCCAGACCTGCGTGGCCCGCAGCATGGCCAGCACCAGGTTGACCCGCGCCTCGCCGGTCGGCGGTTGACCGAGAACATGCAGGCCGTCACGGATCTGCGCGTCCTTGATCTCGCAGAGCCAGCCGTCGACGTGCAGCAGGAAGTCGTCGAACTCGGTGTCGTCAGGTCGGCCGTCCTGGCCGGCCAGCCCGAGATCGTGGTCCATCTTGGCCGCGCGGATCAGCGTCCAGATCTGCGCCCGGATGGCCGGCAGCTTGGCCGGGTCCATGGCGGCGACATTCGCGTGCTCATCCAGGAGTTGTTCCAGACGCGCGATGTCGCCGTAGGTCTCGGCCCGGGCCATCGGCGGCACCAGGTGGTCGACGATCGTGGCGTGGGCCCGGCGCTTGGCCTGGGTGCCCTCGCCCGGGTCGTTGACCAGGAACGGGTAGATCAGCGGCAGGTTGCCCAGGGCGGCGTCGGTTCCGCAGCCGGCGGACATGCCCACGTTCTTGCCGGGCAGCCACTCGAGATTGCCGTGCTTGCCCAGGTGGACGACGGCGTGCGCGCCGAACCCGCGCTCCAACCACCGGTAGGCGGCCAGGTAGTGGTGCGACGGGGCGAGGTCGGGGTCGTGGTAGATCGCGACCGGGTTCTCGCCGAACCCGCGGGGCGGCTGCACGATGATCACGACGTTGCCGGCCTGTAGGGCGGCCAGCACGATCTCACCGTCCGGGTCGTGCGACCGGTCCACGAACAGCGACCCGGGCGCCTCGCCCCAGGCTTCCGTGACGGCGGCGGCCAGCTCCGGATCCAGCTCGGCCAGCCAGCGGCGGTAGTCGGAGGCCGGGATCCGCACCGGCTGACCGGCCAGATCTCCCTCGGTGAGCCATTCCTCGTCCTGGCCCCCGGCGGCGATGAGGGTGTGGATGAGCGCGTTACCGGCGGTGGTGTCCGGGTCCTCGCCCTCGACCGGCGGAAGTGGGGCCAGCCCGGGCAGCGCGTCGGGACCCTCACTCGGACCGACGTCGTAACCGGCGTCCCGCATCGCCCGCAGGAGCCGAACGGCCGAGACCGGGGTGTCCAGGCCGACGGCGTTGCCGATCCGCGAGTGCTTGGTCGGATACGCCGAGAGCAGCAGCGCGATCTTCCGCTCGGCCGGCGGGGTGCGGCGCAACCGGGCATGACCGAGCGCGATACCCGCGACGCGGGCGCACCGTTCGGGGTCGGCCTCGTAGTAGGGCAGCCCGGCCTCGTCGGTCTCCTTAAACGAGAACGGCACCGTGATGATCCGGCCGTCGAACTCGGGGACGGCGACCTGGGTGGCGACGTCGAGCGGGGTCAGCCCGTCGTCGGAGTCCGCCCAGTCGGCCCGTGACCAGGTCAGACACAGCCCCTGCAGGATCGGGATGTCGAGCGCGGCCAGCGCCTTGACGTCCCAGGACTCGTCGTCCTGCCCGGCCGACGCGGTCGCCGGCTTCGTCCCCCCGGCCGCCAGCACGGTGACGATCAACGCGTCGCAGCGGCCCAGTTCGGCCAGCAGTTCCTCGGGAGCGTTGCGCAGGCTGCTGCAGAAGACCGGCACGCCGATCCCGCCACCGGCGTCGATGGCGTCGGCCAGGGCGTGCACGAACGCGGTGTTCCCGGACGCCTGGTGGGCCCGGTAGAACAGCACCCCGACCCGAGGCCCGGTGTGGTGACTGCCGGGGGCACCGGCGTCGGGGCGCGGCAGCACCCCCCACTCCGGCTGCACCTCGGGGTCGGTGAACTCGTCACCGGTCAGCAGCACGGTGTCGGCCAGGAAGGCGTGCAGCTGGGCGAGGTTGCCCGGCCCACCCTCGGCCAGGTAGCGGTGGGCCTGCGCCGCGGTGCCGATCGGGACGGTCGACAGGCGCATGAGCTCCGCGTCCGGGGTGCGCTCCCCACCCAGCACGACCAGCGGTTTCCCGCACGAGCGGACCACGGCCATCCCGTCCGGCCAGCTCCGGGCCGTGCCCAGGATGCGCAGGACCACGAGGTCGGCCTCGGCCAGCACCGCGGGCAGATCACCCGGGCCGTCGCCGCGCAGATCGAGGCGGGTGGGGTTGGCCAGCCGGTAGTTCGCGCCACTCGCCCGGCCGGACAGCAGGTCGGTGTCCGAGGTCGACAGCAGGGCGATGCGCGTCACGAGCCACTCCTTCGACCGGGCCTGGGACCGGTGCGCGGTGAAGCGTCATGGGGCCGGGTCTGACTCCCGCAGGCTCCCGCCGAGGCGGGTGCGGTCACAGTGGCTCAGGCCGTTCCGGCTTCTCACCGGGTTCCGGGCACCCCGACGCGGGGTACCGCCACTCTCCCCGCCCGATCACCCGCCGGTCAAGCGGCGCGGCGTTCCGTGACCAGCCGCCGACTTGTCATACCCGCACCTTCGGAGGGCGGAGGAGGGTGCGGGTATGACAAGTCGATGGCACCGGGGGGCAGACTCAGCCGACGGTCGATGCGTGTGGAGCCCCGCGCGGCTCGTGCCACCATGGCCCGGTGACCAGCCCATCCGCCGCCACCGGCACCGGCACGGCGTCCCCGGCGGACACCGATCGCTGCCCGGGGATGCTGCGACCGCACCAGGCGGCCGACGGCGCGGTGGTCCGCATCCGGCTCATCGGTGGCCGCATCCGGACGGCTGCCCTGGCCGCGGTCGGTGCCGCGGCCGAGCAGTACGGCGACGGCACCGTCACCCTGACCTCGCGCGGCAACCTGCAACTGCGCGGCCTGTCGGTCGACGCGCATGGCGACGCCGACCCCGGCCTGGTGGCCGCGATCAGTGCCGCCGGGTTGTTGCCCTCCCGCAGCCACGAGCGGGTCCGCAATGTCCTGGTGTCACCGCTCAGTGGCATCGCCGGCGGCCAGCTCGATCTGCACCCGATGGCAGCCCGTCTCGACGAGATGATCTGCCAGCACGCGGATCTGGCGGGGCTTTCCGGTCGTTTCCTCTTCGGCCTCGACGACGGGCGAGGTGACATCTCAGCTCGGACAGTGGATCTCGGTGTCACCGCCGTCGATGAGTCGACCGTCCGGCTCCGCGTCGGGTCGTGGTGGGGGTCGGAACTGCCCGCCGCCGACATCGTCGACACCCTGGTCGACAGAGCTCGGCATTTCCGCTCGCTGGCCGGGAGGGCATGGCGGGTCGGTGATCTCCCCGCGACCGGCCGGGAGCTGTTGCCGGACGGCGGCTCGGCGACCCCGGTCCGGCCCGCCGCGCCTTCCCGACCGCTCGGCACCCTCCGTCGCGACGACGGCGGCCGGGCCGCCCTCGTCGGCGTTCCCCTCGGTCGGCTCCAGCAGCCCCAGATCGCGGCGTTGGCGGCGATCGCCGAGTCGGCCACGGCGCAGGACGCGGAGGTCGTCGTCACCACCGACCGCGGTGTGGTCATCCCCCGGGTCGACGCCGATGCCCTCGACAAGCTCGCCTCAGCCGGACTTCTCACCGATGCCACCGACCCTCGTCGAGCGGTCAGCGCCTGTACCGGCGCGCCCGGCTGTCACCGCGCGGAGGCGGCCACCGGACCGGTGGCCGACGACCTCGGTGTCCGCGAGGCCGCCGCCACCGGGCTGCCCGTCCACGTGATCGCCTGCGAGCGGCGCTGCGGCGCGCCGTCCGGCCGGCACCTCGAACTGCACGTCACCCGCGCCGGCCTGCACCGGCACCTGCGACCCACCGGAGCCCACACCCGATGACCGTTCGTCTCTCCTCCCCCACGGCCCCCGCCACCGGCGTGCACCCACCGACCCGCCGCTACGACTACGTGACCGACGGGGACGAGATCTACCGGCGATCGTTCGCGACCATCCGGTCCGAGACCGACCGGTCACACCTGCCGGTGAGCGCCGAGACGGTCGCGGTGCGCATGGTGCACGCGTGCGGGCAGACGGACCTCATCCAACATCTCGTCGTCACTCCGGATTTCGTCCCGGCGGCCCGGGCGGCCCTGGCGGCCGGGGCACCGATCCTCACGGACGCGCACATGGTGGTGAGCGGGGTGACCCGCCGGCGGTTGCCCGCCGACAACGACGTCGTCTGTCACCTCCGCGACCCACGGGTGCCCGCGCTGGCCCGCGACTGGGGCACCACCCGGTCCGCGGCAGCCGTCTCCCTGTGGGCCGACCAGCTCGACGGTGCGGTGGTGGCCATCGGCAACGCCCCGACTGCCCTGTTCCATCTGCTGGAGATGATCGACGACGGCGCCCCCTTGCCCGCCGCGATCGTCGGCGTGCCGGTCGGCTTCATCGGTGCCGCGGAGTCCAAGGATGCGCTGCTGCAGCATGTCTCGGCCGTTCCGCTCTTGACGGTGCGTGGGCGGCGGGGCGGTTCGGCGATGGCCGCGTCGGCGATCAACGCGGTGGCCCAGGCGGACGAGCTGTGAGCGGCCGGCTGTTCGGGGTCGGCCTCGGGCCGGGGGATCCGGAACTCATCACCCGCAAGGCGGCCCGGCTGATCGACCAGGCCGATGTCGTCGCCTACCACTCGGGCACGCACGGCCGGTCGATCGCGCGATCGATCGCCGCCGAACTGCTGCCGACGGGCGTGATCGAGGAGGCGCTGGTCTACCCGGTGACCACCGGCCGCACCGACCACGCCGGCGGCTACGACGGTGCGATCACCGCGTTCTACGACGAGTCGGCCGAGCGCCTCGCCGTGCACCTGGCCGCCGGGCGGACCGTCGTCGTGCTGTGCGAGGGCGACCCGCTCTTCTACGGCTCCTACATGTACCTGCACGACCGGCTGGCCCCGCGGTTCCCGGCCGAGGTGGTGCCCGGGGTGACCTCGGTGTCGGCCGCGTCGGCGGCGGCCGCCCAGCCGCTGGCCCGGCACGAGGACGTCCTGACGATCCTGCCCGGCACGCTGCCCCGTCCGGAGCTGGCCCGGCGACTGGCCGACACGCAGGCCGCCGCGATCTTGAAGCTGGGCCGCACGTTCCCCGAGGTCCGGGCCGCGCTGGCCGAGGCCGGTCGGCTCGACGACGCGGTCTACGTCGAGCGGGCCAGCAGCGAGCTGCAGCGGGTGCAACCGGCGGCCAGCGTCGATCCGGCTGCGGTGCCGTATTTCTCGATCGTCATCGTGCCCGGTCATGATCGCCGGCTGCGAACCGACCCGTCCGCGCCCCGGACGGCCGCGCCCCAGGTGGTCACGGCGCAGCGCGCCGGCCGACTACTGGTGGTCGGGCTCGGTCCCGGGCCGGACCGGTGGCTGACAACCGAGGTGTCGGACGCCCTTGCACGGGTGCAGCACGTCGTCGGCTACGCGCCCTACGTGGACCGGGTGCCGCAGCGGGAGGGCCTGCAGCGGCACGCGTCCGGGAACACCGTCGAGCTCGACCGGGCCCGGTTCGCCCTCGACCTGGCCGCGGGCGGTGCGGACGTCGCGGTGGTCTCGGGCGGTGACGCCGGCGTCTTCGGGATGGCCGCGGCGGTCTTCGAGGCGGTCTCCGCCGACGAGTCGTCCGGCGAACCACGTTATGCGGCAGTGGATGTGGAGGTGCTGCCCGGGCTGACCGCGGCCCAGGCGGTGGCTGCCCGGGCCGGCGCACCGTTGGGTGCGGACTACGCCGTGGTCTCGCTGTCGGACCGGCTGAAACCGTGGCCGGTCATCGAACAACGCCTGGCCGCCATCGGTCAGGCCGACCTGGCCCTCGCCGTCTACAACCCGGCGTCCCGGACCCGCGTCGACCAGCTGGCCCGGGCCCGCAAGATCCTGCTGGAGTACCGCGACCCGCAGACGCCGGTGGTCGTCGGCCGCGAGGTCGGTCGCCCGGGTGAAGAGCTGACCGTCACCACCCTGGCCGACTGGGACCCGGGCACGGTCGACATGCGCTGCCTGGTCATCGTCGGCTGCTCGTCCACCACCGTGACCGCCGGAGGGCGGGTGTGGAGCGCGCGCTCGGTCGAACGGTCGATGGGCCGATGAGTTCGGGCGGCCCGGCCGGTCCACCCCCCATGACCACCCTCACCTGGACCAGCCACCAGCTCGCCGCCCCGGGCGCCACCCTGCACTACGAGACGGCCGGGTCCGGCCCGGTGCTCGCCCTCGTCGGCCACCCGATGGGCGCGGCCGACTTCCGCGACCTGGCCGAGCACTTCGCCACCGACCACACCGTCGTGCTGACCGACCCACGCGGGTTCGGGGCCAGCCCGCTGGAGAACGACCAGGACGATGCCGATCCGGAACGGCTGGCCGACGACCTGGCCGCCGTGCTGGGCGCGGTCACGAGCGAGCCGGCCGACGTCTTTGGCAGCAGCGGCGGTGCGGTGACGGCACTGGCCTTCGCCGCCCGCCACCCGCATCAGGCCCGCACCGTCGTGGCGCACGAACCGCCGCTGGTCGAGGCGCTCCCGGACGCGGCCGACCTGCGCACCGGCATCGACGACATCGTCCGCACGCTGCACGAACACGGCCCGGAGGCGGCGTTCGGTGCATTCATGGCCCTGGCCGGCTTCGAGGCGCCCGAACCCGACCCCACCGCCGACCGGCCGATGCACGAGCCGTCGGCGGAGGACATGCGGGCCGGATACCGCATGCTGGCCCACGGTCTCGTGCCCATCTGCACCTATCACCCGGACCTCACGGCCCTGGCGGCATCGACGGCACCGCGTCTGGTGGTGGGGGCCGGTGAGGAGTCGGGCACCATGCTCGCTCGCCGCTGCGCCGAGGCGCTGGCCGCCCAGTTGGTGATCCCGACGACACTGTTCCCGGGCGACCACGCCCCGTGGGTGACCTCGATGGGCGGCGACCCGGCCCCGTTCGCGGCCCGGCTGCGTGAGGTGCTGGACGAGCCCGCCACCGCATGACGACCGGTCTCTGCCGTCCGTGAAAGCGGGTGCGCCGCCGGCCGCGGATTCCTACGGTGAACCATGGCTCGATCCCGCGCGCACCTGCGTCTCGTCCCCGACCCGCCGGTCACCGCGCCGCCCACCCGGCCCGCGGCGCCGGCGAGCAGTCCCCCGCCCCGGTCGCCCGGTCCGGAGCCGCTGTGGCGGGAGCTGCTCGGTGCCCAGTTCCGGGCTCGCCGTCTGCACCGGGGTGAGCGGTTGGCTGACGTCGCCGGGCGGGCCGGGGTGTCACCGCAGTACCTGTCGGAGGTCGAACGCGGGCGCAAGGAACCGTCCAGCGAGATGATCGGGGCGATCGGCCGCGCCCTGGGCACCGACCTGGCCGGCCTGGCCCAGGGCGTCGGCCGGGACCTGCAGCGCCGCACCGGCACCCCGGCGGGCACCCCATCGACGACGCCGTCCGGTCCGACGGCCCTGCTCAGGGTGGCCTGAGACCCGTACCCGGCCCGGTGGCCGGGTCATGCGGTCACCGGCCGTTCGGTGATGACATGGTCGATCAGCCCGTACTCGGCCGCGGCCGTCGCGGTGAACACCCGGTCGAGATCGGTGTCGGCGCGCAGGGTCTCGACCGGTCGACCAGTGTGCCGGGACAGGATCTGTTCGATGTCGCTGCGGACCCGGACGACCTCGTCGGCCTGCAGGATGAGGTCGGGGATGGTTCCCCGGCCCTGGGCGGCCGGCTGGTGCAGGACGACCCGCGCGTGCGGCAGGGCCGCCCGCCGGCCGGGGGCACCGGCGGCCACCAGCACCGCCCCGGCCGCGACGGCCTGGCCGATGCAGGTGGTCGCGACCGGCGCCCGGACGTAGCGGATGGTGTCGTAGACGGCGAGCATGGCGCTCGGGTCGCCGCCTTCGCAGTTGATGTACAGCTGGATGGCCTGGTCGGGGTTGTCGGACTCCAGGTGCAGCAGCTGGGCGACCAAAGCGTTGGCCACGCCCGCGTCCAACGCCGTGCCCAGGTAGACGACCCGTTCGGTGAGCAGGTGCGAGTAGACGTCCATGATCCGTTCGCCGCGGGGGTGGGCGGCGATGACGCTGGGGATCGTGTAGCTGCTCATCGGGTACTCCCCCCGACCCGGACCGCGAAGCCGGCGCTGGGCCGTCGCGGCGGCACGATGGTGGTGAAGTCGTCGACCACCGCGTCGATGAACCCGTAGTCCAGGGCCTCGGCCGCGGTGAACCACCGGTCGTGCAGCGAGTCGGCGAACACCCGGTCCAGCGGTTGGCCGGTGTCGTGGGCGATCAGCCCGAGCACGGTGTCCCGGGTGTGGCGCAGATCGCCGGCCTGCAGCTCTACATCGACGGCGCTACCGCCGATCCCGGCCGATCCCTGGTGCATCAGCACCCGGCTGTGGGGCAGCGCCCGACGCTTGCCCGGGGTCCCGGACGACAGCAGGAACTGGCCGGCGCTGTAGGCGATGCCGAGCACCAGCGTCGACACGTCGCAGGGGATCAGCCGCATCAGATCCCGGAGGGCGAGCATCGCCGGTACCGAACCGCCCGGCGAGTGGATCCACAGGGCGATGTCGGTGCTCGGATCGGCGGCGGCCAACGAGACCAGCTGGGTGGCCAGCAGGGTGCCGTTGTCGTCGGTCAACGGACCGTCCAGCACCAGGACGCGTTGCTCGGCCAGTTCGAGGCGGGCCCGCTCGGAGAACAGGGGCGCAGTGGGGTTGTCGGTCATGGGCCGATCGTGCGTCGGCCGGCGACCGGAAGGCCCTTGGATCCGCCCACGGCCGCGCTGCCGTCAGCAGCGCGGCGTCCCACCGCCATTTTCGCTACCGATCGTGACTAGTCGTCCGCTTTCTGCTATGACGTCCCGATGATCACTCCTGGGTCGGGCTCCTCGGCGAGCCGTGCGGGTGGCCTAGTAGTAGAACGCCGGTCATTCCTTGCCGGGGCAGGCGCACTGACCGCCTGGAGCCTGCTGGCTGCCTGCACCGGCGACGACGCTCTGCCGCCGCCCACGGGCGGCGTCACACCCACCCCCACGGAGGACCCCCTGCTCCTGCTCCGCGATGCGGTGCGCGCCAGCTCCGATCACCTGAGCGCCCGCGCGGCGGAAGCGGTCGCCACCGGGGACGCCGAGGCCATCGTCACCCTCGTCCGCGACGGTGTCAGCGTGCTGCCGCACCGCATTCCGGGGGCAGCCGAGACTGACCGGCGATGGGGCCCCGCTGCGGTGCTGCGATGCGGAGCAGGGACCCCGCGTGACCGAATGGAACTGCTGGCCACCCTGTTGACGGCCGCCGGCGCCGAGGCCACCGTGGTCGGTGCGCGGCGCCCGGAGGGGCTGACCGCCGAGGTACTGCGCCGATGTCGAAGGCCGCCGTTCTCACCCGACACCACGTTGCTCCAACGAGCCGGAGCGGCGGCCGGCACGGTGTCCGTTGCCCCGACGAGCGAGCCGGACTCCCCCGCGGTCGACACGGTCGACGCCGAGGTCGACCGGCTCACCGAACACCTGCTCGCCGCTCTCCCACCCGATGCGGCCGCCGCCCTCGACCTGCCTCCGGACCCGCTGCCGGATCGGCTGCCGTTGGTCCGCTACGTCACGCCCGCGGCGACCCACTTCGCTTTCGCAGTCGGCGATCTGGAGCCGACCACCGCATCGCCCGTGGACCTGGCGGAGCTCGACCGGATCGAACCCGGCGATCGGGTCACCGTCACGGTGCACGCTCGGAGCAACCCACCGCCCGGCAGCCGCACGCCGACGACCGAACTCGTCGAGCTGGTCAGCGGTAGCTGGCCTCTGGAACAACTGCTGGGCCGCCCCCTGAGCCTGAGCTTCGATGCGATGGCCGACCCGGACACCGTCCTGTCTGCCGGACTAGGCGCGATACCGGTACGGATGCCGGTGCTGCGCCCGCAGGCCGGGATGCCCGATGCGCCGAGCGGTTCGCTGCCCGCCGTCCCGGCCGGTGCACCGGCGTTCGGTACGCCGATCACGCTGTGGGGCGACCTGGCCGAGCCGGCCGCGGCGACCGGGGGCGATCCTCGGGTAGTCGGCCCGGCCGGAACGGTCAGCGGGCTCGCCCCGGATGCCCTCGCTGCGGCCCGGGCCCGCGTCGCCGCCGCGACCCTTCGGGTTGACGCATCCGCATTCCCGCGACTTGATCTGGAACTACAGGTCACCGATGCTGCCGGGGGATCCGTGGACGGGCTGGACGCGGCATCGTTCACGGTCACCGAGGACGGACGCGATCTCCCCATCACTCTGCTGGCCAACGGGCCCGACGTCCGTCGGCCCCGCGTCCTGCTCCTCGTGGACGGCAGCGTCAGCGTCGGCAGCAACTTTGCGAGCCCCGAAGCGCAGGGCGCTTTCGGCCGCACCCTCTCCGAGGCGCTCGTCGCCGCGGCCGTCCGGACCCCATTCGACCTGCAGGTGGTGAGCCTCGGTGGTGAGCCGAGCACTGCGGGGTGGGCGCCGCCGGACCCCGCCGCCATCGAGCCGGCTCTCACCACGCCCTCCACGTCCGCCATCTGGTCATCGCTCGCCACGGCCGGCGAAGCCGGTGGCGCGAGCGCCGTCGTGCTGCTCAGCGACAACCTCTCCGACGAGGACGAGGCCACCGTCGCCGCCGCCCAACGGCGGATGACCGCGCGCCCGTCGCCGGTGATCAGCGTCGCGCTTGGATCGGAGGGCGCCGACGCCACGGCCCGGATCGTTCAGCTCACCGGCGGTCTGGCGCTCGACCCGGGTACAGCCGATTTCAGTGGTCGACTTGCCGACGCGATCGACACCAGGGCTGATGACCGTCCGGACCACCACGACCTATCGCCTGGCGACCACGGCGGCTGCAGTGGGCCCGTCGGACCGCACGATCACTGCGACTATCGGGGATTTGGCCGGCACGGTGACCGCGGCCTATACGGTGCCGACCGAGAGCGACCGGATCGCACCACCCGGCTTCGTCGGGTTGTCGATGACCGTCGAGGTCGCCGGAACGACGGATACCCGCCGCCTCGCCGGTGCTCCGGACCCCGCGACCGGGCAGCCTGATCCGGCCGACTCCGCCGACACCCTCAGCTGTTTCACCGGTCTCACGACGCTGCTGGTGGAGCCGGTCACACCGACCCCTGCCGCCGCGATGGACGATGCCATCACCGCGCATCTGACCTGGGCGCCCCTGCGTGGGATCGTGACCGAACCCACGGCCGCGGCGCTGAGCGGTGTAGCCGCCGACGTCCGCCGCTTTCCGGTCCCCCTCGTGACCCTTCTTGCGCCGTCGGCAGGACAGGGCGGGAACGTGGCAACGACGCCGCCCGCGGCGATGCGCGCGACGACCACCGTGCTGCTCACCCAACGACCCGACCCCTCCACGGCTCCCGGCATCGAGCGGTTGCTGGCCACCGTCGATGTGAGCCCAGCCCTGAACCAGGTCACCGCACTCGTTACGGATCCGACATCCGCGCTCCGCGCGGCTGTACGGGAATCGCTGCTGTTGTCGGCCGGTGAGGGCCTGCTGTCGGCGGCCAGCGCCCATGCCCGGTTGCGGGACCGGGACATCGTGCTGCTCGCACCCGGCGTATCACTGCCGGACGACCGGCTGGCCGGGCTGGACGCAGCCGCCGCGGCCCAGCTGCAGGCTGCCCTCCAGACCTACGGGTCGCAGTATCGGCTGGTGCCCAGTTCAGGCCCGCCGGAGGCGTTCTGGGTCATCGACCCGGCGTCCGGCACCACAATTGCCGTCCTTCCCGACGGCCGCGGCGGCGCGGCCTTCGACCTCGCCGCCCTGTATCAGGCGTTGAACCTGGCGCTGGTGGTGCTCGGTCTCGGCTGCACGTTGGGCGGGGTCGACGCCAGCAAAGGCGCCTTCTACTACTACTCGTGTCTGGGCCTGACCGTCGCCTCCGTCGTCTGGGGTGCCGTCGGCGTCTTCCCGCCCTTCGGTGGCGTCGGGCCCGGGACACCGTTCGGCGCCTTCGCCACCGTGTTCGGCGCGCTCGTGGTCGGCACCAAGGCTCCGCCCATCGCTGGTCGGATCGGCATCTCGCTCGTCGTGCTCATCCTCTACCTGATCTCGGTCGAGCAGTTCTGACCAGAACGTCGTGGAGGCAGCCCCGCTGGTCAGGCATGCCTACTCAGTGCAGCAGCTCGACCTGCGCCACGGCCTGCTCGAGCTCGGCCAGCTGGTCCTGCTGGAGCACCCCGAGCTGCACCTGGGTCTGCAGCCGCTGACCGGTGGTGTCCTCGTAGGCCTCGACGTGGGCCAAACCGTCCTCGTCCACGTTGACGACGATCGTCATCGGCGAGCCCTGCGGGAGGCTCGGAAGTCCGGTGAAGACGAAGCCGTCGTCCGGGGTGATTTCGCGATTGAGCGCGACGACTGGTGAGGGCACGTCGGCGTTCTGCTCGAAGAGATGGAAGGCCTGCTCGCTGACGTCGGCGATCTTGGTGTAGGTGACGAGCCGGCGGTCGGTGATCGGCAGCGGATCGTTGGCGTGCGCGATGTACTCGATGTAGAGATCCTCACGGCGCGATGAGGTCTCGCGATCCAGCCGGACGCCGAACGATCGCGGCAGGACCTTGCGAACGGTCGGCAGCGACAGCACCGGCTCGCCCCCCTGCGCGGTGCGCAGCGACGCCGCGTACAGCGCGGCTCCCTTCACGACGGCCAGGTGTGGGTCGACACGCTTGCCTTCCCAGCCGAACTCCGCGCGCAGCCGACGGGTCACCGCCGGCATCAACGTGGCCCCACCGACCAGCAGCACGTCGGCGACATCGGCCTGGTCGATGCCCTTGCCCGCCGCGGTGCCCAGGGTGCGCCGGACGATCGCGATGGTCCGGTCGAGCAGATCGCGGGTCAGCTCCTCGTACTTCTCGCGGGTCAGCTCGATCGCGGCGGCGTGCGCCCCGAAGCGGATCGGCACGCGGGTCGTCGACACCTGCGAGAGCTGCACCTTCGCGGCCTCGGTCTGCTGCAGCAGCTGCTGGCGGAACCCGGCGTCGAGATCGGTCTCGTCACAGCCGGTCCGGGCGCAGAACTCGTCGATCAGCCAATCCGCGATGCGCCGGTCCCAGTCGGCCCCACCCAACCGTCGGTCGCCGTCGATGACGACCGTGTCGATGGCATCCGCCCCGATGCGCAGGATCGACGTGTCGAACGTCCCCCCGCCGAGATCGAAGACCAGCAGGGTTCCCTCGCCCGATCCAGGGGTGCGGCCGTAGTGCAGGGCGGCGGCGATCGGTTCGGGGATGGTGGCCAGCACGTTGAGTCCGGCCAGCGTCCCGGCCTCGACGGTGGCCTGGGTCTCGCGCATGCCGAAGTAGGCGGGAACCGTGATCACCACGCCGTTGTCGTCCCGGCCGAGGGTGGAGCGCGCGTCCTCGTACAGGTGCCGCAGGATCAGCGCGGAGATCGACTCCGGGGTGTGTTCGATGCCGTGGATCGGGTACGAGACCGCCTCGCCCATCGAACGTTTCACCAGGCTGATGACGTTCTCCGGCTCGGCGACCGCCGCGTTGCGGGCGATGTCACCGACCGCCACGTCGGTCTGCTCCTGGAAGTAGACGATCGACGGGGTCGTCGGGTGTCCGGTGACCGTGTTGGGGACGACCTCGACCCGGCCGTCCGCGTCGAGCGCGGCGACCGCCGAGTTGGTGGTGCCGAGGTCGATGCCGAGGTAGTGGCTCATGACGGCGTGCCTTCCTGGCCGGGGGCGGCCGGATCGGTGGTCGGGGTGGTCCGGTGGACCTCGACATCGGCGAACAGCAGCACCCGGTCGGTGGCCGGGGTGCGGTAGCCGTCACGGAGGACCCGGGCGACGGTGCGATCGGCGGCCGGGTCGTCGGTGGCGACACGGCGGACGGCACGATGCCGGCGCGGATCGAACGGGTCCCCGGCCGCGACGCCCAGCGCCTCGTGACCCAGCTGCTGCAGGAGCAGATCGACGTCCACGGCGAAGGTCTCGAACAGCGTCCGGGCGGACTCGGCGGTGAGTTCGGTCGGCACGGAGCGGGCCGCGTCGGCCAGCGACTGGGCCAGACCGGCCAGCGTCACCGACGCCTGGTGCAGACGCTGCTGGCCGTCGACGAGGGCGGCGGTGGTGTGCTGCTCGACCGCGCGGGCGATGTCGGTGGCGGTGCGTCGGCCCGCCTCCTGGAGCGTCGTGACGTCCTGGTGCAGGGCGGCGACGGCCGACCGCTGGGCTGCCGCACCGTCGACGGCTTCGGCGAGCCGGGCGGTGAGCCGTTCGATCTCCTCGTCGGCGTCGGCCAGGCGCCGCTCGACGGTGGTGCTGCGGACGTCCGCCTCGGCGATGCGGGCTTCCAGGGCGGCGACCCGTTCGGTCGTCGCGACCGTCTCCGACCGGGCGAGGTCGGCCTGGGTCTCGGCCGCCGCGGCCCGGTCGCCGGCCCGTTCGACCTGAGTCGCCAGAGCGTCGCGGTCCGGCCCGTCGGGCGTCGTATCCGGTTTCGACAAAGCTTCCGAGACGGGTTCGACGGGCGCCGGCTCGACGGCGCTCGGGGGCGGTGGGGTGGGAGTGTCGGGAACCGACGACGGCGGGTCGGCCTGCTCCGGAATCGGTCGATCCTGCTCTACCGCGGTCACCACTGGTCATCCTCTCGCACCGGTCACGGCCGCCCACCGGGGCGCGACTTGCGGGTGGGTCAGGCGGTCGGACGGTGTGATGCTAGGTCGGAACCGGACGAATCTCCGTCAGTTGCGGGCGATGTCGGCTGTCGCGAGGAATACAGATGCGAATCGACGAAACCCTGGGCGGTGAGCGCCGGTCCGACGATAATGACGGCCGCCTGTCGCAGGCCGGCCTGTTCCACGGCATCGGCGATCCCGGCCAGGTCACCGCGCAGCACCACCTCTTCCGGCTGGCTGGCGCGGTGGACGACGGCCACCGGGCAGTCGGCGCCGTAGCGGGGGACGAGCCGTTCGGTGAGCTCCCGGATCCGGGTGATGGCCAGGTGCAGCACCACCGTGCCGCCGATCGCGGCGACCGCCTCGAGGTTCTCGGACTGCGGCATGCGGGTCGACCGGGCCTGCGTCCTGGTCAGGACGACGGTCTGGGCCACCTCGGGAACGGTCAGTTCCCGGCCGAGCCGGGCTGCCGCCGCCGCATAGGCCGGCACCCCGGGAGTGACGTCCCACGGCACACCCTCCTCGTCCAACCGGCGGGTCTGCTCGGCCAGCGCCGAGTACACCGACGGGTCGCCGGAACACAACCGGGCCACGTCGTGCCCCTGCCGATGGGCCCGGACCATCACGGCCACCAGCTCGTCGAGGTTGAGGTGCTGGCTGTCGACGAATTCGACGTCCGGTGGACAGTGGCCGAGCACCTCGGCGTCCAGGTAGGTCCCGGCGTAGAGGCACACCGGGCTCGCGGCCAGCAGGCGGGTGGCCCGCACGGTGAGCAGGTCGGCGGCGCCAGGCCCGGCGCCGATGAAGTGGACGGTCACCGGGAGATCTCCTGTGCGGTGGTGGTTGTCGATACGGCAGGGTGCGGCTTGACCGCCGCGTACTGCACCACGGCCCGCGCCGGGGTCCACCCGGTGAAACCGCCCAGAGGCGCGGCGTGCTCGACGGCCACCCGGATCAGTTCCCCGCCGTACTCGGAGCACCGCTCGATCAGCACCCGCTCGCTCTCCAGCGTCACCGCGTGGGCGACCAGCCGCCCCCCGGCCGGCAGCGCCGCCCAGCAGCGGTCCAGGACCCCGGGCACACTGACCGCGCCGCCGACGAAGACGGCGTGCGGCGGACCGGGCAATGCGGCGTCCAACACGGCCGGGGCGGCTCCGATCACCACCTGCAGGGTGGGGACGCCCAGCGCGCGGGCGTTGCGCGCGATCCGGTCGGCCCGGATCGGGTCGCGTTCCAACGCCACCGCCCGGCAGGTCGGATGGGCCCGCGACCACTCGATGCCGATCGACCCGGCTCCGGCGCCGACGTCCCACAGCAGTTCCCCGGGGCGAGGCGCAAGTCGGGCCAGCGCGGCGGCCCGCAGGTCGCGTTTGGTCAGCTGACCGTCGTGCTCGAACGCGTCGTCGGGCAGGCCGGTGGCCCAGCTGGCCGGCGGCGGCACGACCCCCGGTCCGGGCTCGGCCCCACCGGTTGCCGGCTCGACCACGACGGCCAGTACGTGCAGGGCGGGGAGCTGGGGGCGGTCCCCCAGCAGCTCGCCCGCGGTGACGTCCAGGCGGCTCTCCCCCGGCCCGCCCAGCTCGCCGAGGATCGTCAGCCGGCTGGCGCCGTGGCCCCGGTCGACCAGCAACGCGGCCACCGCGGCGGGGGTGGTCGCATCGGCGGAGAGCAGCAGGATGCGACGCCCGGGGCTCAGTTCCCGCAGCAGCGCGGACGGATCCCGGCCGACGGCCGACACGACGGCGGTCGTCTCCGCCGGCCACACCATCCGGGCCCGGGCCAGCGCCACCGAGGAGAGCGCGGGGAGCACACGCACGTCCGCGTCGATCCCGAGCACGTCGACGATCGTCGTCGCGATGCCGCTGACCAGCGGATCTCCGGACGCCAGCACCACCACGGGCCCGGCGCCCGCCGCCAGCAGGGCGGCGAGGGCCGGACGCAGCGGCGACGGCCAGACGATGCGCTCGGCGCACGTGTCGGCGGCCGGGACGAGGTCGAGCTGCCGTCGCCCGCCGAACAGGCGGTGGGCGGTCGCGATGGCCGACCGCGCAGCGGGCCCCAGACCGGACCATCCGTCGGCACCGATACCGACGACGGTGATCGACGGCGGACTCGGCACCGGTGCACCGTACGCGAGCGACGACCGCCGGCCGGCTCCTACCATCGCCGGATGGACCAGGGCCTGCAGATCCGGGCGCGACCGTACGACCATCCCGACGCCATCCCGTTGCGGGCCGCCGCCCAGCGGTACATGGCCGAGATCTACGGCGAACCCGATCAGACTCCGCTGGAGCGCGACCATTTCGCGGGCGACCGGGGCGGCTTCGTCATCGGCTACCTCGGCGACCGACCGGTGGCCACCGCCGGGTGGCGGTTCAGCCCCTACCCCGTCGCCGGGGCAGCCCGGCCGGCCGAACTCAAGCGGGTCTACGTCGCCGACGACGCCCGCCGGGGCGGGGTGGCGCGGGCCCTGGTGGCCCACGTCGAGGACGAGGCCCGACGGCGCGGGGCCGACTGGCTCGTCCTGGAGACCGGCGCCCCCCAGGTCGCGGCCATCGCGCTGTACCGGCGGATCGGATACGTCGACATCCCCGATTTCGGCCACTACGCCGGCGCGCCCGGAGTCGTCAGCCTGGGCCGATCGCTCACTCCGACGACGGCGCTGCCCCGGCAGCCCGACCCGGCGGACCGCGCGGCCGGCGTCAGGAGCCGGTGACGACCTCGAGCAGGTCGGACGGCTGGTAGCTGACCCGGGTGCCCTGGTCGGCGAAGGCGATCGACACCACCCCGCCGCCGGCGCCCTGCCAGCGGGTCGAGGTCACCACGCACACGCCGGTGGCGAGGACGACCTGGTGGCCGATACGGAGGCTGGCGGCGGGCAGTGAGTGCGTGGTCATGGCTCCAGGTCTACCCGCGCCCTCCGACAGCGGGTTCCACGCCACACGGGCGTCGTGGCCGAGCCCACTCGATGGGGAGCCGCCGTCACCGGCCCGCCACACGGCCACTGCGGTCCGTGAGGACGGGCATGCGGGACGAGGGCGGCGGGCGGGACGTTGCCGGGCGAACGACGAGGTGCCGGCCGTCACCGGCGGTGTGCCATCATCGGCCCCGACGGTCGCGGAGGAATCCCGGTGAGAATCCGGAGCGGTCCCGCCACTGTGATCCGTCGTCCCGGGCCGGGACGACGGCAGCCAGGCCATCGGCGATCGTCCCGTGACACCCCGGGTGTCACGGCACTGCCGACGATGCGGGCGTGGACACCCGCAGTGAGCGAGGGATCCCACCCGTGCCGACTCCGCCCGCCCCCGCCGCCGCGACGACCACCGTCGACGAGCGGGCCGGTCAGGCCCCCGGTTACCCGTTCAGCGCCGTGGTCGGCGCGGACGACATGCGCCTGGCCCTGCTGCTGTGCGCGGTGTCGCCGGCGGTCGGCGGGGTGCTGGTCCGCGGCGAGAAGGGCACGGCCAAGTCCACCACCGTGCGGGCCCTGGCGGCCCTGCTCCCGGGCGTCGCGGTCGTCCGCGGATGCCGGTTCTCCTGCGATCCGTCCGCCCCGGACCCGCACTGCCCCGACCGCGCGCGTCACGCGGACGGCCCGGACGCCAGCACGGTCCGGTCCGCGCGGCTGGTCGAGCTGCCGGTCGGGGCGACCGAGGATCGGGTCATCGGGTCACTGCACCTGGAGAAGGCGCTGACCGCCGGCGTCACTGAGTACGAGCCCGGCCTGCTGGCCGCCGCCCACCGTGGGTTGCTGTACGTCGACGAGGTCAACCTGCTGCACGACCACCTGGTCGACCTGCTGCTCGACGCGGCCGCGATGGGCCGCAGCACCGTGGAACGCGAAGGCGTCTCGATCGCCCACGCCGCATCGTTCGTCCTGGTCGGGACCATGAACCCGGAGGAGGGCGAACTCCGTCCGCAGCTGCTGGACCGGTTCGGTCTGACGGTGGAGATCCGGGCCCCCCGGGAGCCGGTGCAGCGCGCCGAGGTGGTCCGGCGGCGCCTGGCCTTCGACGCCGACCCCGCGGGGTTCAGCGGCCGGTTCGCCGACGCCGAGACCGATCTGGCCGCCGGCATTCTCGCCGCGCGGGAACGACTACCCGCGGTCGTCCTGGACGACTGGGCGCTGACCACCATCGCCACGGTCTGCGCCGGCTTCGAGGTGGACGGCCTGCGGGCGGACATCGTCACCGCCCGGGCCGCCGTCGCGCACGCCGCCTGGGCCGGGCGCACCGGCGTCGGCCGGGAGGACATCCGCGCGGCCGCCCGCCTGGCTCTGCCCCATCGCCGCCGGCGCAACCCGTTCGACGCCCCCGGGCTCGACGAGGACCTGCTCGACCGGCTGCTGGACGACTGCGGCCCCGAACCCGAGCCGGATCCGGACCCCAGCGATGGCGGCGGGCCGGACGGTGCCGGCGATCAGCCGGACGCGTCCTCGCAGTCGTCCGCCGACGACCAGCCGGACTCCGGGTCCCGGCCGTCACAGCACCCCGGGGCCGGCGAGGGCCCATCCGATCAGGTCGACTCATCCGGCGATGCGCCGGTCGACCACACCGCCGAGACCACCGCTGCGGCAACGGCTTCTGCTCCGGCCGGTGCGGACCCGGCGGCCACCGCGGCGCCGGTGGCGGCCGGAACGCCCTACCGGCCAAAGCTCTTCACCGTCGCCGGGTTGGGCGCCGGCGCGGCCGGTCGCCGGTCCCGGGCCCTGACCTCGCTGGGCCGGACGGTCGGGGTCTCCCCCGAACCCACCGGTCCGCTGCACCTGACGGCGACCATCCGGGCCGCTGCTCCCCATCAGCGGTTCCGGGGTCGGCAGGGCGCGGGACTGCTGGTCCGCTCCGCGGACGTCCGCCGCGCGGCCCGGGAGGGGCGCGAGTCCAATCTGATCCTGTTCTGCGTCGACGCCTCCGGGTCGATGGCCGCACGCCGGCGCATGGAACAGGTGAAGACGGCGGTGCTGTCGCTGCTGCTGGACGCCTACCAGCGCCGGGACAAGGTCGGCCTCATCACCTTCCGCGGCGCGGACGCTGATCTGGCCCTGCCGGCGACGACATCGGTGGACGTGGCCGCGCGGCGGCTGGCCGACCTGCCGACCGGCGGCCGCACCCCGTTGGCCGAGGGTCTGGTGCTGGCCGCCGACACCCTGCGACGGGAGGCGATCCGGGATTCCCGGCGCCGCCCGCTCCTGGTGCTGGTGTCCGACGGCCGGGCCACGTCCGGCCCGGACGCGGTGGCCCGCTCACAGCGCGCGGCGACCGGTCTGGCCGGGACGGGCGTCACCGCCCTCGTCATCGACTGCGAGACCGGACGGTTCCGGCTGGGTCTCGCGGCGCGGTTGGCCGGACTCCTGGACGCACAACATGTCCCGCTCGACGAGGTGGCCGCCGAGGCGCTGACCACCGCGGTCCGGGCGCAGGTGGCCTGATGCCGCAGGCACAGCCGACCGCCGTCCCGTCCGACGGGCTCACCACCCGCCAGCGTCGCAACCGACCGCTGCTGATGGTGCATACCGGTGACGGAAAGGGAAAGTCCACTGCCGCCTTCGGTCTCGCGCTGCGGGGCTGGAACCAGGGCTGGTCCGTCGGGGTGTTCCAGTTCGTCAAGTCGGCCAAGTGGCGGATCGGCGAGCAGACCGCCCTGGAGGCCCTCGACGGCCTGCACACGCAGGACGGCACCGGCGGACCCATCGAGTGGCACAAGATGGGCTCGGGGTGGTCGTGGTCGCGTCGGACCGGTTCCGAGGAGGACCACGCCGCGCAGGCCGCCGAAGGCTGGGCGGAGATCAAGCGGCGGCTGAACGAGCAGCGCCACCGGCTCTATGTGCTCGACGAGTTCACCTATCCGATCAATTGGGGATGGGTCGACATCGACGACGTGGTGGCCACCTTGCGCGACCGCCCCGGCGATCAGCACGTGGTGGTGACCGGTCGGCGCGCCCATCCGGATCTGCTGGCGGTGGCCGACCTTGTGACCGAGATGACCAAGGTCAAGCACCCGATGGACGCCGGCCAGAAGGGCCAGCGGGGCATCGAATGGTAGCCGCGGGGTGACCGTCACGAACGCGGCGAGCGCGACCGAAGGGGGCGCGCGATGCTGACCCTCCCCCGGGTGGTGATCGCGGCCCCGTCCTCGGGCTCCGGGAAGACCACGGTGGCCACCGGTCTGATGGCCGCCCTGCGCCGCCGGGGCCTGGAGGTCAGCGGCCACAAGGTCGGTCCCGACTACATCGACCCCGGCTACCACGCGCTGGCGACGGGTCGTCCGGGGCGCAACCTCGACGCGCACCTGGTCGGGGTGGACCGGCTCCCCGGGCTACTCGCGCACGGCGCCCTGGTCCCGCGTCCGGCGGACGTCGCCGTCATCGAGGGCGTGATGGGCCTCTACGACGGGGCTCTGGGCCAGCAGGGTTTCGCCTCCACCGCCCACGTCGCGGCGGTGGTCGCGGCCCCGGTCCTGCTGGTCGTCGACGCCTCGGGCGCGGCCCGCACCCATGCGGCCGTCGTGCACGGTCTCGCCTCGTTCGACCGGTCGGTGCGGATCGGCGGGGTGATCCTCAACCGGGTGGGCTCGGAGCGCCACGGGCGGGAGATCACCGACGCCCTGGAGGACACCGGCCTGCCGGTCCTGGGGAGTCTGCCCCGGGACCCCGACATCGCCGCCCCGTCACGGCATCTGGGTCTGGTCCCGGTGGCCGAGCGGCCCGAGGCCGTCGCGGCGCTGGACCGACTGGCCGACCACATCGCGGCCACGGTCGACCTGGACGGAGTGCTCGCACTGGCCCGCACCGCGCCGCCATTGCTGGACGGAGCCTGGGACGCGGCGGCGGAGATCGGTTACCGCAGCCCGCAGCGCCGGGTGGTCGCGGTAGCGGGGGGACGGGCGTTCACCTTCCGCTACGCGGAGACCGACGAGCTGCTCCGGGCGGCCGGACTGGATCCGGTGGTCTTCGACCCGCTGGCCGACCACCGGTTGCCGGAGGGCACGGCCGGGCTGTATCTCGGCGGCGGGTTTCCCGAGGTGCACGCGGGCGAGCTGGCGGCCAACGACGACCTGCGCCGGGACATCCGCGCCCACCTCGCGGCGGGCCTGCCCACGGTCGCGGAATGCGCTGGTCTGCTGTACCTCTCGCGCACCCTCGACGGGTTGCCCGGGCTCGGTGTGGTCGCCGCCGACGCGGCCATGACCCCGCGGCTGACCCTGGGCTACCGGAGCGCGGTCGCGCCGGTGGACTCGGTCTACGGGCCGGCGGGCACCCGGGTGACCGGCCACGAGTTCCACCGGACGGCGACCGATCCGGGCTGGTCGGATCCGCCGGCCTGGCTGGTCGGGGGAAGGCCGGAGGGTTTCGTGCTCGATCCGTCCGGCACTGGCCGCCCCACGGTGCACGCGTCGTATCTGCACGTGCACTGGGCCGGCCATCCCGAAGTGGCCGCCGGTTTCGCCCGGGCGGTCGCCGGCTGGCAGCCGGCGGAGGGCGCACTTCTCACCCCGGTCGCCGACAGCGCCGCCCCGGTGGCCGAGGCGGTCGTGGCGTCGTCCGAATCCGAACCCGACCTGCACCATCACGGCGACCGCGACATCGCCGATGGGTTGGTCGATCTCGCGGTCAACGTGCGCCTCCCCCGCCCGCCGGACTGGTTGGCTGACGAGATCCGCCGCGCGGTGGACGATCTGGCCCGTTACCCGGACGCCACTCCCGCCCGCGCGGCGCTGGCCGCGCGGCACGCCCGCGACGAGGCCGAGGTACTGCCCACCGCGGGGGGCGCCGAGGCGTTCACCCTGCTGGCCCGGGCCGTGCGGCCGCGGCGTGCCGTCGTCGTCCATCCGCAGTTCACCGAGCCGGAGGCGGCCCTGCGCGCCGCCGGCCATTCCGTCGACCGTCTGCTGTTGCGGGCCGAGGACGACTTCGCTCTGGATCCTGCGCAGGTCCCGGCGGACGCCGACCTGGTGATGCTCGGCAATCCGACGAACCCGACCGGCCGACTGCACCCGGCCGCGACGATCCGCGCGCTGCTCCGCCCAGGACGGCTCGTGGTCGTCGACGAGGCCTTCATGGACGCGGTCCCGGCCGAGCAGCAGCTGCGCGAGAGCCTCGTCGGCGAGGGGATTCCCGGACTGTTGATCCTCCGGTCGATGACCAAGACGTGGGGTCTGGCCGGTCTGCGGGCCGGGTACGCCGTGGGCGAGACGCACGTGATCGCCGAACTGGCGGCGCAGCAACCGCCGTGGTCGATGTCGTCGCTGGCCGTCGCGGCGACCGTGGCCTGCTGTTCGGAGCGGGCCGACGAAGAGGCGGCCACGGCCGCGGAGACCTTCGTCCAATGGCGGCGACCACTCATCGAGGGCCTCACCGACCTGGGCCTGGCCCCGGTACCGGGGTCGGTCGCCCCGTTCGTCCTTGTCGACACCGCGACCGCCGTCCCCCCGGACGGCGCCCCGGGCGCCCTCCGGCTCGCGCTGCGGGAGCGCGGTTTCGCCGTCCGGCGGGGGGACACGTTTCCCGGCCTCGGGCCGGGGTGGATCCGCCTGGCGGTGCGGCCACCGGACGTCACCGCGGCGTTGCTGGTCGCGCTGCAGGACGTCCTCAGGACGTGGCGCTGATCATCTCCCGCAGCACGGTGGCGGCCGCGGTGGGACCGGCGTTGAGGTACCACATGTCGTCGTCGACCGGGACGACATGGTCGGCGGCGACCGCGGTCAGCGTCTTCCACGTCGGGTTCTCCACGACGCTCTGGTCCTCGGAGCCGGACTGCACCCCGTAGAAGATCCAGTCGGCGTCGGCCCGGTCGAGCTGCTCGGCGCTGATGTCCTCCGAGGTCTTCTCGAACTGCTGGCTGTCCGGGCGGGGGAAGCCGGCGTCCTGCGCGATGCTGCCGGGGAACGAGGCCACCCCGAAGATGCGGGTCCGGTCGGACGTGGTGCGGACCAGCGACACCGACGGCACCTGACCCGCGGCGTGGGCCGCCGCGGTGGCGTGGAAGGCGTCCAGGATGCCCTGCGCCTGCTGCGTGCGGCCGAGAGCATCGGCCAGTAACAGGAAGTCCTGCTTCCAGTTGACCCCGGTGCCCTCGGTGAGCACCGTCGGCGCGATGGCGGCCAGCTGGTCGGCGTAGTCGGCGGCGCCGGCCTTGTTGACCAGGATGAGGTCCGGCTTGACCGCCGCGACAGCCTCCAGGTTGGGTTCCTGCCGGGTGCCCAGGTCGGCCAGCTGGCCGAGCTGATCGGCGCGGTCCGGGAACGCCGCCGTCAGATAGGCGGGGACGAGTCCGGCGCCGGTGCCGCGGGTACTGCCCACCGGCACGACCCCCAGCGTGAGCAGCCCGTCGAGCTGCCCGGTGCTGATGACCACGACCCGCTGCGGTGCGGCCGGAATGGTCGTGGCGCCCCCGAAATGCGTGACGGTGCGGGGGAACACGCCGTCGGCCTGACCGGATCCCATCCCACTGGGGACGGTTCGGGGAGCGGCGAAGGAGGTCTGTGCGTCAGCCATGGACGAGACGGCCGCCGTCGACGGAGCGGCAGCCGTCGACGATGACGCCGCAGCGGACGTCGAGGCGGCCGACGCGGCCGACGTGGCCGACGTGGCCGGCGTGGCCGGCGTGGCCGGCGACGACACCGGAGCCGACGAACAACCGACGAGCAGCGCGGTGAATCCGATGGCGACCGCCGTCCCGGACAGTCGGTACAAAGGGGGACGCGAGGCCATGCCGAGGGGCTCCTGACGGTAGTAGGGAAGGCTCACCTTAGCTGGAGATCCGGATGGTCCGCCTGCCGTCCCCGTAAGGTCACAGCTGGGGAGTCGATCGGTATGCCGCCGATCGGGAGGGCGGGGAGCTGATCATGGCGGGGAACGAAGCACACTCGGAGCGGCTGGACGCGCTGCTCTCCGAACGGCTGGGACCGGCCGCCCGGGTCATCCCCCGGCGGGACCGGGACCTCGCGGTGGGCATGCTGGCGGAGGACGAACAGATCCGGTCGGTCGCGATGGGGCGCATCCGGGAGCGATCCCTGGTCACCGGTCAGCTGTTCGTCGCCACCGACGCCCGCCTGATCATCGCCGAAGCGCACCGCTGGAAGTCCTCGTGGTCACGCGTGCTCGCTTGGACCGACATCGAACGGCTGGGCCTGCTCGACGGCGATCTGGTCATCGATCTCGGTAACGAGCAGCTCACCGTCAGGACCCTGCTCCCTGTTGCCGCCGCTGACCAGTTCGCCGAGCTGCACACCCGTGCTCAGCCCAGCCCTGGATCGGACGACGCGGTCACTACCGACCGCACCCTGGCATCCGACCGACTTGCCGCCACGCTGCAGGAACGACTATCGGTGTTCCCCGGCTTCTTCAACGACGCCACGGTCCACCGACTCACCCATGAGTTGCTCGACGGCGAGAGTGTCGAGGCCGCTGCGCGCTTCGGCGCCATGAGGACTGGGTCGGTGGTGCTGACCGACCGCCGCGTCGGCCGCGTTCCCGACAGGCTCACCGACGCATCGGCCTGGTTCCTGCGGGACGACGTCACCACCATCAGCCTCGACGACGACGCCGGTCTGCTCCTGCGGACACCCGACGGCGATGTCGAATGGACGGGCCTCATCCCGGCCGAAGACATCCCGACGATCGTCGATCCACTGCTGGCCGACAACCGACGTCGCGCGCGGGTCGAAGCCGCAGCCCCCGATGACGGGACGGCGAGCACCGCCCCACTGGGACTTCCGGACGGGGTGCGTCACAGCGAGATCGACGGCGTGCCGGTCTTCTGGGTTGACCGGCCCGCGTCGGCGCGCCTGTCCGCGCAACTCGTCTTCCGCGTCGGCCAGGCGGACGAACCGTTCCTCGACGGGCAGATCACCCACCTCCTCGTACATGTCGTGATGCGGCGCTTCGCCGACGCCACCTACGAGAACAACGCCGGAGTGGGGCTGGGCGTCACCACGTTCGACGTCCAGAGCCGCCCGGAGACCGTGGTCGGTCACCTTCGTCAGGTGTGCGAGACGATCGGGGCTGCCGCCAGCGGTGGTCTCGACGCCACCACCGTCGAAGCGGAGCGGGCCGTCCTGCGAGCCGAGGCGGCACAGGGGGCGGGGATGGGGCTGGCCGTGACGCTGCCGGCCGCAGCGTGGTTCGGCCGCAGCGGTATCGGACTGGCCGGGGAATCGACCCTGGGCCTGTCCCGAGCAGAAGCATCCGAGCTGACCGAATGGTGCCGTCGCTGGTTCGTCCGCGGCAACGCCGCGCTCGTCCTCGACGGGCCGCCCCCGGCGGGGCTGTCCCTGCCGCTGCCCGACGGCAGCCGTCCCCCCAGGCCCACAGCGAACCCACGGGCGCTCGACACCCCCGCGTGGATAGCGGGCCCGCCGGGTTTCCAGGTCAGTTTCCGGGCGCGGCGCAGTCTCGAGGTCGAGGTCCTCGTCGAGGCCCTCCAGGTGCGGTGGACCCGACTGCTGCGACACGACGGCGGGCTGGTCTACGACATCGCCGCGATCGTCATCGGTCTGGCCGGGTCGGAGGTCATCGTCTCGATCGCCGCCGACGCGGCGCCGGACTGCAGCGATCGCATCGCCTCTGCGCTCGGCGTCGACCTGGCCGTCCTGCAGTCGTCCGGATTCACCGACGAGGAGATCGCCGCAGCGAAGGACCGGCTGTCCGAACGGGCCGAGGATCCTGACTGGCCGGCGCATCTGGCGTTCGATCACGCCCTGCAGCACCTGGGCGGACCGGCCGCCACCCCGATCGTCGATCCACAGTCGCCCCAGGGCGTTGCGCGGTCAGAGGTCGATGCCGCCTGGCGGACCGCACTTTCCAGTCTGATCGTCGCGGTCGCCGACGACCTTCCCGACTTCACCGCGTTCATCAGCGATCCCACTCCGCCGGTGGACGGTCGCCGATGGACGCCGGCCCGACGCGGGTCATTCGTCATCGACGGGTCAGCGATGATCAGTGGACCCGACGCAGTGTCCCTGCGCTGGGGGCCGGCCGAGGACGGCGACTGGCGCACCGTTCGTTTCGACGAGGTCGTCGCCCTGGGGATCGATCGGCTGGCCCCCCAGGACGCGGTGCTGGTGCTCTACGCCTCGTCCGGGACGCTGATCGGTGTACGAGCGCGGGACTGGCGGGACGGTGAGCACCTGGTCCGCGAGATCCTGCTGGCCGTCCCGCCCCACCTGCACGTCCACCTGCCCGACGACATGCGGCCCTTCGACCTCGAAGAGAACTGATCGTCCGGGTGGGCCGGTCGTATCACGTCAACCGCGGGACGGCGGGCCGAACGCCGGAACGGGGTCGGGACCTCCGCCCAGCCACCAGGTGTCGTCGGCGGGACGGCGGACCAGGAAGGGGCCACGACCGTTCGGTCGGGACGTCCAGACCTGAAGACGGTCACCGACCTCCGGTAAGCGACCGTCGTCGCGACCGTCCACGGCGAACGATCCACCTGGCGCGCCCGACTGCTCTGGACGGTAGCCCAAGGAGTACTGCCGGGGCCCGAACTGCAGCTTCCACTTGGTCGTGAGCTCTGATCGCCCCGTCGTCACGACGGGGACGGCGCGCGGAGGGTCCAACTTCCCGCGCCGCATCAGAGACCTCGCCGCCGACATCCAGAACGCCACCGCGCCGGCGACGAAGAGAACGACCATCGCGATGACGGTCAACAGCAGGACCCACGACCCCTGGTCGGTCTCGAAGGACACCTGTCCCTCCCTCGTGATGGCGATCGGCAGAACCTCCCCCACCGCCGGGGGGTCGTCTCTGCGCACGAGGCGTTCGACCCTGGTCTTCGTCTCACCCGCCGGGTCGATCCATCGCAAACCCACTTCCCAGGCGGTGTTGCGGTGGCGTCGGGGCTGATCGTCGTGGAGACGCACACTCGTCACCGTGGCCGAGGCCGCGGTGGTCATCCCCAGGGGCTGCTCGTACACGCGAGGAGCGGCCAGCGCGACGACCAGCGGCAGGAAGATCGCCATGACCGCCAGAACTGCGGCACCCCACCGGCGACCGGTGGCCCATCGCGCGATCTGTCGGCGCAGCGACGCATCGATCTCGACAGCGGTGCCACCAGAAGTTCCGGGGGAATCCGAGGGCGGGTCCGCCTCACTCATCCGCGGTGCCGCCGTCCGACAGGCTGCGACCGGCCCGCAGCCGCCACCGCCCCGGCGTCCCGCGGACCTGGAAGACGTCCAGCGGTGCCACGTCGATGCCGTGCCCGTCGACGGCCGGCCAGCCGACGAGGGCCAGGATCATCGACCGCACCACCATCGGCGCGACCACCAGCGCCACCCGGCCGTGGGGCCAACCCGCCCCACCCGCGTCGCCGGCCCAGCCGCCGGCCCGCAGGACGAGATGGGCGAACGACTCACCGCCCGGGGCCCGGAAGACCGGATCACGCAGCCAGGTCACGAACGCCTCGGGCTCGGACTCCAGGAGGTCGGCCGATGTCCGGCCGATCCACCGGCCGGCGTCGATGTCGCGCAACGGCTCCGCCGGAACGGCCGACCAGCCCAGCGCCGCCGCCGTCTGGACGCAGCGCAGTTCGGGCCCGCACCAGGCGGCCGCCAGCCGGGTCGGGAGGGCCGCGGGCGCCGCGAGGAGTGGCTCGTCGGGCCGGGGCAGAGCGGACTGGCGGGTGGATGCCGTCGCCCCCGCCGCGACCAGCGTCACCGTCGTCGCCATCCGTGACCCCCGCACGCGCTCGCCACCCGGCCGGCCGCGTTGACCGGCGTGATCACGGCAGGCTACGTTCCGTCGGTCCAACAGCGACATCGGGAAGCCGGTGAGATACCGGCGCGGTCGCGCCACTGTGTGTTCGTTCGGGAGATCCCGCACGGACGAGTCAGACCCCGATTCGCGGTAGAGCTCCACTGTTGGGGGCGCACCATCCCCCGAGGAGGTTCCTGATGTCGACCGCTGCCTACGGCACGCCTGCCGTTCCCACCGTCAGCCTGCCCACCGTGCCGCTGCGCCAGGCCCTGCCCTGGCTGCTGTTCGCCGGCCTGGTGCTGCTCATCGCCGTGTACTTCGTCTCGTCGGAACAAGGTGCCGTGGCCGTCTTCTCGGGCACCGACGTGCACGAGTGGGTCCACGACGCCCGCCACCTGCTCGGTTTCCCCTGCCACTGACCTGGCCGGGGCCGACACACAGATGAATACCGCAACCTTCCTGCTCCGCGGCCTGCTCGCGGGGCTCATCGCCGGTGTGCTGACCTTCGGGGTCGCCTACGTCGTGGGTGAGGGTCCGGTCGACGCCGCCATCGCCCTCGAGGAGGGCGGCGCGAGCACCACCGACCACCACGCCGCCGCCCCGGCCGAGAACACGGACGGGCACGACCACTCCCACGGCGACGAGGCCGGCATCTCCCGGGCGACCCAGTCGACCTGGGGCCTGGCCACCGGGACCGTCGTCTTCGGCGCCGCCCTCGGCGGGATCCTCGGCCTGGTCAGCGCGGTCGCCCTCGGCCGGCTCGGTCGCCTCGGCGTGCAGGCCACCGTCCTGTCCCTCGGCGCGATCGGCTTCGTCGCGGCGTATCTGGTGCCGTTCGCCAAGTACCCGCCGAACCCGCCGGCCGTCGGTCAGGCCGGCACCATCGGCAGCCGCACCGCCGAATACTTCGCCCTGCTGGCCATCTCGATCGCCGCTGCGGTCGCCGCCGTCGTCGTTGCGCGTCGGCTCGCCGCGCGATTCGGCGGGTTCACCGCCGGTCTGATCGGTGCCGCCGGCTTCGCCGTCGTCGTCGGGGCCGTCGCCCTGCTGCTGCCCGGCTACAACGAGGTGCCGAACGACTTCCCGGCCACCGTGCTCTGGCAGTTCCGCACCGCCTCGCTGGTCGTCCAGGCCGTTCTGTGGGGCTCGGTATCGCTCGTCCTCGGCGCGTTGCTCGCCCCGGTCGTCCGGCGCGCACTCGCCGGCCGTACCGCGACCCCCGTTCCGGCGGCATGACCGCCGGCCCCTCGCCAGACCCGACGCGCCCGGTGGCCCACCCACCGGGCGCGTTCGTGTCCGGGCCGATCGACCCGCCGTCGGCCGACGCCCGGCAGCAGGCCACCGAACGCCTGGCCGCCCTGGCCATCCCGACCGGTGCGTGGGGTCGGCTGGGGGACCTGGCCGTCTGGTGGTCGGCCTGCCAGGGCCAGTGCCCGCCCACTCCCCCGGCCGACGTCCGGGCCGTCCTCTTCGCCGGTGACCACGGTGTCGCCAGCGCCGGCGTCTCCGCCTACCCCAGCGCGGTGACCCCGGCCATGCTGAGCACGATCCAGACCGGCGGAGCCGGCATCTCGGTGCTCGCCCGGCAGCACGAGGTACGGCTGCGAGTCCTCGACATCGCCGTCGCCGCCGACGTTCCGGGCCTGCCCGCCGACGTCACCGCCCACAAGATCCGACGCGGCAGCGGATCCATCGATCGGGAGGACGCCTGCCCGGCCGACGAGATCGACCGGGCACTCGCCGTCGGCGCCCAGGTCGCCAAGGAAGCGATGGACGGCGGGGCCGAACTCCTGGTGGTCGGTGATCTCGGGATCGGCAACACCACCCCGGCGGCCGTCCTCATCGGCGCCCTCCTGCACTTGGACGCGAACACCGTGACCGGGCGGGGCACCGGCGTGGACGACGACGGGCTGTCCCGTAAGCGCGCCGTGGTGGCCGCCGCCCTCGACCGGGCGGCCACGCGGACCACCGACCCCCGGGACCTGCTGGCCGCTGCCGGAAGTGCCGACATCGCCGCGGCTGTCGGGTTCCTCGTCACCGCGGCCCACCGAGGGGTGCCGGTCCTGCTGGACGGCCTCATCGCGGTGGCCGAGGCACTGGTCGCCGAACGACTGGCTCCTGGCGCTGCCGCCTGGTTCGCCGCGGGGCACCGGTCGACGGAACCGGCCCAGTCGGCCGCCCTGGACGCGCTGGGCCTGCCGCCTCTGCTCGATCTCGGCATGCGGCTGGGCGAGGGGACCGGCGCGGTGGCCGCCGTGCCTCTGGTGCGGTCGGCGGCCCTGGTCCTCGGCGAGATGGCCCTGCTGGCCGATGTGCTCTGAGGCGCCGGCGCGGTGACCGAACGCCGCTCGCTGACTGACGGTCTGCTCCTCGCGGTCGGCACGCTGACCGCCGTGCGGGTGCCGGCGCCGAGTCGGGTCGACCGGCCGGTGGCCCGGGTGGCGATGATCGCCGCTCCGCTCGCGGTGCTGCCGTTGGCCGCGCTGGCCGCGGCGATCGGCGCGCTGAGCGCCGCGCTGCCCGCGGGGGTGGTCGCTGCCCTGCTGGTCGGGGGCCTCGCGCTCGCCACCCGCGGTCTGCACCTGGACGGTCTGGCCGACACGGCCGACGGTCTGGCCGCGTCCTACGACCGCGACCGGGCACTGACGATCATGCGCAAGGGCGACACCGGCCCGGCCGGGATGGCTGCGACCGTGCTCGTCCTCGCCGTCCAGATCACCGCATCCGCCGGGGTCCTCGCGGTCGACGGCGGCTGGTTCCTGGTGGCCGCCGCGGTGTTCTCATCGCGGCTCGCGCTGTGGGCGGCGTGTTCGGCGTGGTTGCCGTCCGCTCGTCCGGCGGGTCTCGGCGCCACGGTCGCCGGCACGGTACCCCGGGCGCTGGCCGTGGCCGCCCCCGTCCTCGGCGGTGCGCTCCTGACCGGGGCGGCCCTGCTGACCGGTCGTCCGTGGTGGCTCGGCCCACTCGCCGCCGGGGTGGCCGGGCTGGCCCTGGCGGCCCTGTTGGTGCGGTGCCGGACGCGCCTGGGCGGGGTGACCGGCGACGTGCTCGGGGCCGCGGTGGAGACCACCTTCGCCGGGCTGCTGGTCGGCTTGGCGATCACGTGACCTCCATCGACAGACGGTGCGGCCGCGGTTCACAGCCGCAGGACGCGACCCGCCACCACCAGCACGACATCCCCGCTGACGGTGGCGATCTGCTGGTTGACCGTTCCCAGCAGGTCGCGGAACAGCCGTCCCGAGGCATGGGCGGGGACCACGCCCCAACCGACCTCGTTGGTCACGGCGACCACCGGCCCGGGGGCCGTCACCCAGGCCACCACGAGGGCCCGCAGCCGGTCGTCGAAGTCGGCCCGCCAGGGGCCGCGCGGGTCGTCCCAGCCGCGCAGTTCGTCGACGACGGCGGTCACCCAGGTCCCCAGGCAGTCGACCAGTACGGCGCCGGGCGCCTGCTCGACCGCGGCGGTGACGTCAGAGGTCTCCACGGTCGTCCAGTGGGCCGGCCGGCGCTCCCGGTGACCGGCGATCCGATCCGCCCACTCTGGGTCGGTGGCCGGGTCCGGCACCGGCCCGGGCGCCACGTAGGTGACGGCGGCCTCGGCCGCGAGCAGGCTCTCGGCGTAGCGGGACTTGCCGGAGCGGACACCTCCGGTGACCAGGGTGGCGCGGGCGAGGGACGACGAGCGGGCCATGCCCGCATCCTGCCGGAACGACCACCGGCACCCGGCAGCCGCACACCATGTCGAGGGAGCCGCACGTGCCCGTGCCCGTGAGGCCGGTCGCTGCCGGTCTGCTGCTCGGCCATGCCGCCGACCTGTGCTTCGGTGATCCCCGGCGCGGCCACCCGGTCGCCGGTTTCGGTCAGGCCGCGGCGGCACTCGAGCGGCTGTCCTACCGCGACGACCGCGCGTCCGGCGCCCTGCACGTGCTCGTTCTCGTCGGGGTGGTCACGGCCGCGGGCCGACTGGTGGAAAGGGCGGTCCGGGACCACCCGGTGGCCCGGACCGCCGTGGTCGCCCTGGCCACCTGGACGGTGCTGGGCGGTCGTTCCCTGAGCCGGGAGGCCGACGCCGTCGCCGCCCATCTCGAGCGGGACGACCTGCCTGCCGCCCGCGAGCGGGTGACGCACCTGGTCGGGCGGGACCCCCGTCAGCTCGACGCTGCCCAGATCGCCCGGGCCACCGTGGAATCCGTGGCCGAGAACACGTCCGACGCCGTGGTGGCCCCGCTGTTATGGGGCGCCGTCGCCGGCGTGCCGGGCCTGCTCGGCTACCGGGCCGTCAACACCCTGGACGCGATGATCGGCCACCGTTCCCCGCGTTACTCCCGGTTCGGATGGGCCGCCGCCCGGCTCGACGACGTCGTCAACGTCGTCCCCGCCCGGCTCGCCGCAGCGCTCACCGCCGCCGCGGCGCCGGTCGTGCGGGGACGGCCGACGCGGGCGCTGCGGGCGGTCCGCCGCGACGCCCACCGGCACCCGTCGCCGAACGCCGGCCCGGTCGAGGCGGCGTTCGCCGGGGCGCTGGGCGTCCAGCTCGGCGGCGTCAACGTCTACCACGGGGTCGTCGAGGACCGCGGGACCCTGGGCGACGGTCCGGCGCCCACGGTCGACGACATCGGGCGGGCGCGTCGGCTGGCTCGCTGGGTGGGCATCGCCAGCGCGGCCGCCGCGGCCGGGCTTGCGGGTGTGAGACCGCCGGGCGGCGGTTACCTTTCGGGACATGCGCGCCGTCGAGTACTCCCGCCCCGGTGACCCAGGTGTCCTGACCCTCGTCGATCGGCCCGACCCGGAACCCGGCCCCGGCGAGGTGCTCGTCCGGGTCCGGCGCTCCGGGGTGAACCCCACCGACTGGAAATCACGACGGTCCGGGCCGGCCGACGACCAGGGACGTATCGACCCGCCCCAGGTACCGGGCCAGGACGGGGCCGGCGAGATCGTCGCGGTCGGGGAGGGCGTCAATCCGACCCGGGTCGGTCATCGGGTGTGGATCTGGGAGGCCGCCTGGCAGCGCAAGGACGGCACCGCCCAGGAACTGTGCCGGGTGCCGGTGGCCCAGGCGGTCGGCCTGCCCGAAGACGTCTCCTTCGATGCGGGTGCCGCGCTGGGGATCCCGTTCCTGACCGCGCATCGCTGCCTCACGGTCACCGAGGGCGGCCCCGACGAACTGGGGCCCGGCGCCCTGGCCGGGCGGACGGTACTGGTGTCGGGCGGGGCCGGAGCTGTCGGCAACGCCGCGATCCAGCTGGCCCGGTGGAGCGATGCCACCGTCATCAGCACGGTCAGCAGCCCGGCCAAGGCCCAGCTCGCCGTGGCCGCCGGGGCCGATCACGTCATCAACTACCGGGATCAGGACGCGGCCGCGGAGATCCGCAAGCTCGCTCCCCGGGGTGTCGACACGGTGGTCGAGGTGGCGGCCGCCGTCAACGCCGATCTCGATGTCGCGGTCATCGCCCCGCACGCCACCGTCGCCGTCTACGCCGACGACGGGACTCCGCTGACGGTGCCGGTGCGGCCGTTGATGACGCCGAACGCCCGCTGGCAGTTCGTCCTCGTCTACACCGCGCCGGCCGCGGCGAAGGCGCGGGCCGTGTCGGCGGTGAGCGTCGCGCTGGCCGAGGGCGCGATCCGGGTCGGCGAGGCCGCGGGCCTGCCGCTGCACCACTTCCCGCTCGACCAGGCGGCCGCGGCTCATCAGGCCGTGGAGGATGGCATCGTGGGGAAGGTGCTGATCGACCTCGACTGAAGCCGGGTCTGGTCGCAGCCGAGGGCGACAGTCCCTGTGGGAATGGGGCTGTCGTTCCTGGCAGCTCAGCGGGGAAATGAACGGGGGATGCGGTGAGGCGAGGCTGGATGCTGCCCGTCGGGCTGCTCCTCGCGGGCGCCCTGGTCGGCTGTACCGATGCGGAGACCCCCGCCCCGTCCTCCCCCGCTCCAGGCACTGCGGTGGTCACCCGGGTCGTCGACGGCGACACCTTCGAGGTCACCACCGACGGCGGATCGGAAAAGGTGCGGGTACTGGGCATCGACACCCCGGAGCGGCAGGACTGTGGCTACGCGGCAGCCTCGGACGCGGCTGCCGCCCTGCTGCGGGGAGCCACGGTGGCGCTGACCCCGGACCCCACCCAGGACGACCGCGACCGCTACGGCCGGGTGCTGCGGTACGTCACCCTCCCGGACGGCACCGACCTCGGAAAGCGCGTGATTGGTGACGGGTTCGCGCGCGAGTACACCTTCGATCGGGCCTACGCACGGCAGGGCGAGTACCGGGCCGCGCAGCAGGACGCGGCGGGAGCCGGCCGGGGACTGTGGAATGCGGCGACGTGCGGCGGCGTGGTCGGGGCGACATCGGCGGCCCCGCCCACGACCGTCCCGACGGCGACGCAGACACCGCCGTCGGCCGACTGCGCGATCAAGGGGAACATCAGCGGGAACGGCCGGATCTACCACCTGCCGGAAAGCCGGGACTACGAGCGGACGAGCATCGACGAGGCCCGCGGCGAGCGATGGTTCTGCTCGATCGAAGAGGCCGAGTCGGCCGGTTGGCGGGCGCCGGCCGACGGCTGACCCGAGCGGATCCCACCGTCAGTGATCAATGCTCGCGCATTCGTTCAGCCTCACTCTGCGGCAGCACTCTTAGCAAGCCTTGGTATTCGCACCGGCCTCTGAGTTCACCCGCTGGGGTCAGTTGATCACTGTTAGCGTCGCGCCACCGGGCGAACGGGCTCCGGGAGACCCTCAGGAAGACCGGGTGATCGCGTTGTTCGCAGTACCTGACCATGTCCTCCCACGGCCCGGCAGGCCGATCCTGGCGGCCGTTCTGGCGATCGCTCTGGCGGTCGGCCTGCTGACGGTCGCTCCCCCGGCCGCTCGGGCCGCCGACGACGACGACACGCTGTCGGCCGGCGAGGTACTGACCGTCGGCCAGTCCTTGTTCTCGACGAACGGGGCGTTCCGCGCCGTCGTCCAGACCGACGGGAACTTCGTCGTCTACGGCTCGCAGGGAGCGCGCTGGTCGACCGGAACCTCGGGTGGCGGAGCGGGTCTCGCCATGCAGAACGACGGCAACGTCGTGCTGTACGCCGGTGGCGGCGCCCGCTGGTGGACCGGAACGTCCGGCAGCGGCGGCCGCCTCGTGATGCAGGGCGACGGCAACCTCGTACTCTACTTCGGCAGCACGCCCGCCTGGTCGATCACCACCGGGATCATCCCGGTGCGGCCCACCGGACCATCCGAACTCACCGTCGGGCAATCACTCTCGCCCGGTCAGCAACTCGTGTCCACGGACGGCCGTTTCGTGGCCGCCCTGCAGACGGACGGGAACTTCGTCCTCTACGGACCGGGCAATCGCGCGCTGTTCTCCTCCGGTACAGGAGGCACGGCGAACGCGCGACTGGTCATGCAGACCGACGGCAACCTGGTGCTCTACGGCAACGGCGGCGCGCGCTGGCAGACGGCCACATCCGGCGACAACGGCGTCCTGGCTGCCCAGTCCGACGGCAACCTCGTCGTCTACGTCGGCGGACGCGCCGGGTGGTCCCGCCTGACCGGGCCCATCCCGCTGCCCACGCCGACCCGGTCGGTCCTGAACACGGGTGAGACCTTGACCGCCGGCCAGCGGTTGACCAACGGCTCCTTCGAGGCGGTCGTCCAGACCGACGGCAATTTCGTCGTCTACGACAACGGTCGGGCCGTCTTCTCGACGGGCACCGGCGGCAACGCCAACGCCGTGTTGGCCATGCAGTCCGACGGCAACCTCGTCCTCTACGGCAACGGCGGCCCCCGCTGGCAGACCGGAACCCGCGGCGGCCAAGCCCAACTGGCTCTGCAGGGGGACGGCAACCTCGTCCTGTACGCCGGTGGACGAGCGACCTGGTCGGTCCGCACCGGTCCCATTCCGGTGCCGACCTTCCCGGGTGGTGGCCTCTTCGCGGTCGGGCGGGACATCGCGCCCGGCACCTACCGGACTCGCACAGCCGCGCCGCAGTGCAACTGGGCGCGGCTGCTGACCGACTCCGAGAACGTCACCGCGGCTGACGTCCTCTCGTTCGAGTTCACCGATCTTCCGGCGGTGGTCACCATCAAGCCGACCGACCCGTTTTTCGGAACCGACCAATGTGCGGAGTGGACGGCCGACCTGTCGCCGTTGACGTCCTCGCCGACCGCCCCCTTCGGCGACGGCACGTGGATCGTCGGCAGTGACATCTCCACCGGGGTCTGGTCACCATCGAGCCAGAACGGCTGCACCTGGGCCCGACTGTCCACCTTCGCCAGCGACGCCGACTCGCTGATCGAATTCCGAGAGGACTGGCAACAGGGCGCCGTCTCGATCAAGTCCTCTGACGCCGGCTTCTATGCCTCCGGTTGCGGCCTCTGGACCAAGGTCGGCTGATTCCGCAGAAGGTTGTCGGCCGGTTCGCCCAGCGGACCGGCCGACAACCCTTCGTGCAGGAGGTATCGAACGTCGGGCCCACCTTGCTGAGCCCGTCATCCCCGGAACGGATGACCAGCACTAACCGGACAGCTGAATTCACGCTGCGCTCATCGAATCACCCGTTCGAGATCAGGCCTCCCTGTTACGTTGTCGCGACCGCGCAATGCCGCTCGGTCACTTCTTCGCCCTGGGGGGCCTCCTTGCCGACGACGACCGTCCGCATCCAACACAGATCTCCACGGCTGGTCACCGCCACCTTGCTGGCTCTGACCCTGGCCTTCGCCCTGCTCACCGGCGCTGCCCCCAGCGCCTTCGCCGCCGCAGGCGAGGACACCCTGCGGGCCGGGCAGAGCCTTTTCGCCGGCGAAACCTTGGTCTCGGCGAACGGCCAGTTCCGGACCGCCGTCCAAGGCGACGGGAACGTCGTCGTCTATGGTCCCGGCGGCCCACGGTGGCAGACCGGCAGCCGAGGCGTAGGTGCCGAACTGGCCGTTCAGGGCGACGGGAACGTCGTGGTGTACGGATCGGGCCGTCCGCAGTGGTGGACCGGGACGTCCGGATCCGATGCCCGCCTGGTCATGCAGAGCGACGGGAACCTGGTCCTCTACCTGAACAACCGGGCCGCCTGGTCGATCACCACCGGCATCATCCCCGTCCGTCCCGCCGCGCCGGCGGAACTGGCGGCCGGGCAGACGTTGTCGGCCGGGCAACAGCTCATCTCCGCCGACGGCCGCTTCACCGCCGCCCTGCAGACCGACGGCAACTTCGTCACCTATGGTCCGGGCAACCGGGTCCTGTTCGCGACCGGCACCGGTGGGACTGCCGGCGCCCGGCTGGCCATGCAGACCGACGGCAACCTCGTCATCTACGGCAACAGCGGGGCCCGCTGGCAGACCAGGACCTCCGGCTCCGGCGGCGTTCTCGCGCTGCAGAACGACGGCAACCTGGTGGTGTACGCCGGCGGGCGGGCGGCGTGGGCCCGGACCACCGGCCTGATCGGCGTCGCTCCGCCGCCGGTGGCTACCCGGTCCACCCTGAACACCGGCGAGACCCTCGCCGCCGGGCAGCAACTCACCTACGGTCCGTACGTCGCCGCCCTGCAGACCGACGGCAATTTCGTGGTGTACGACAACGGACGAGCCGTCTTCGCCACGAACACCGGGGGCACCGCGAACGCCCGCCTGGCCATCCAGGCCGACGGCAACCTGGTGCTCTACGGCCCCAGCGGTCCGCGCTGGCAGCTCGGAACGTCGGGTGGAGCAGGCGTTCTCGCCCTGCAGCCCGACGGCAATCTGGTGGTGTACGCCGGAGGTCGGGCCGTCTGGTCCATCCGCACCGGCTACATCGGCGATCCGAGTGCGCCGCCGAGCAACTCGGGCAACCCGGGGACGCCGCCCGCCGGCCCCCGTCCCGGAAGCCCCACCCACATTCCGGGCTGCGACGTCAAGGGCAACGTGGCCGATGACGGCGAGCGCATCTACCACGTGCCTGGGGGCCAGTTCTACGACGTCACCGTGATCGGTAACCGCCCCGGCGAATACTGGTTCTGCTCCCCCTCTGACGCACAGGCCGCCGGGTGGCGGGCATCGAAGCGCTGACGACACCTACCGGCCACTGATCGCCGGACGGCACCGACAGGGCGGTTCGCCCCATCTTCACGAGGTGGGCGGGCCGCCCTGCGGCGTCTGCTGGTCAGCCGGGCCCCGTTCATTGCGCGCGACGAACCGGAAGCGGTCCCCGCGGAACACACAACGGGTCCATTCGCGGACGCGCCCGTCGGCGTCCCAGCCGGTGCGGTGGATGAGCAGCATGGGCAGGCCGGTGTCGACGCCGAGGAGCGACGCCTGCAGGGGGTCGGCCAGCGCGGTCTCGATGACGTCCTCGACGGCGGCCAGTTCCAGGCCGTAGGCCTCCCGGAACGTCTTGTACAGCGAGCCGCGGGGGGCCAGCTCGGCCGGCAAGTCGGGGAACGGCCCGGCCAGGTGGGCGATCTCGTGGGCGATGGGCTCGTCCGCGGTCAGGCGGACCCGCTCGAGGCGCCAGTAGGGCGATCCGACCGGGATGCGGAGGTGCTCGGCCACCTCCCGGTCGGCCTCCCGTTCACTCAGGTCGCGCACGACGCTGCCCGGGTGCCGCCCCTCGTCCTGCAGGTCCTGGGAGAACGAGGTCAACTGCCGTACCTGCATGAGTTTCGGCTGGGCGACGAAGGTTCCCCGGCCCTGGGTGCGCTCCAACCGCCCGTCGACGACCAGTTCCGCTATGGCCTGTCGCACCGTCGTTCTCGACGTCGCGAAGCGTTCGGCCAGCTCACGTTCGGTCGGTACGCCGGCGCCCGGCTGCAGGCCGGCGATCAGATCGAGGATGTCCTGCTTGACCTGGAAGTACTTCGGCACCTTCACCGATCGTCTTCCTCTCGCCGGGGGACTGTGTCGCCGCGTGGTCGGCGAACGCCCATCTCACCACATTGGCATAGACCAATGCGCGGGCAGGCTGCGCCGCTTGGGTGAACCCCTGCTCGTCCTCGCGAGACCTCTTGACGGCCCAATTGGTCTATGCCAATCTTCCCATCAGATTCAGATGGTCTAGACCAATAGACCCGCCTCTCCCGGCCGCACCCGATCACCCCGGAGGTCCCCGACGATGAGTACGACCCGCGAAGCGCCGAAGAAGAAGTCGGGGCTGCACATCCCCGGCTTCGCGCAGCTACAGCGGCTCGGCAAGAGCCTGATGCTGCCGATCGCCCTGCTGCCCGCGGCCGGCATCCTGCTGCGGCTGGGGCAGCCTGATCTGCTGGGCGGCATGACCACTCCGGTCATCGGGCCGTTCTTCGACTCCATGAGCGCGGCCGGCAACGCGATCTTCGCGAACCTACCGCTGCTGTTCGCGATCGGTGTCGCCATCGGGTTCGCCAAGAAGGCCGACGGCTCCACCGCCCTGGCCGCCGCGGCCGGCTACCTCGTCATCGCCGAGGTCTTCAAGACCATGTCGCCGTTCGTGCTGGAAGGCGTCACCGACCAGACCGGCGCCCAGGCGACGATCAACTACAGCGTCTTCGCCGGCATCCTGGTCGGCATCGTCACGGCGCTGCTGTTCGACAAGTTCCACACCATCCAGCTGCCGGCCTACATCGGCTTCTTCGGCGGTCGACGGTTCGTGCCGATCATCGTCTCGCTGACCTGTCTGGTGCTCGGCTTCGCTCTGAGCTACGTCTACCCGCTGTTCAACGCCGGGCTCACCTCGGTCGGCCAGTTCATCGGCGCCACCGGCGCTTTCGGTGCCTTCACCTACGGCTTCGCCAACCGCATGCTGATTCCGCTCGGCCTGCACCACATCCTGAACAGCTACGTGTGGTTCCTGTACGGCTCGTACACGCCGCCGAACGGCGGGACCCCCGTCACCGGTGAGCTCACCCGCTTCGCCGCCGGCGACCCCACCGCCGGTCTGCTGACCTCCGGCTTCTACCCCGTCCTGATGTTCGGTCTGCCCGCGGCCGCACTGGCGATGATCCACATGGCCAACAAGAAGCAGCGCAAGGTCGCCTTCGGCATCCTCGGTGCCGCCGGCCTGACCGCCTTCCTCACCGGTGTCACCGAGCCGCTCGAGTTCGCGTTCATGTTCGTGGCGTTCCCGCTGTACGTCGTGCACGCCGTGCTGACCGGCCTGTCGCTGGCCATCGCCTACCTGCTCGACATCCACCTCGGCTTCTCGTTCTCCGCCGGTCTGATCGACCTGCTGCTCTACGGCACCGCCCCGGCGGCCAAGAACATCCCGCTGCTCATCGTCATGGGCCTGGTCTTCTTCGTCGTCTACTACCTGCTGTTCCGGTTGGCCATCAAGTGGTGGAACCTGCGCACCCCGGGCCGCGAGCCCGAGGACGAGTTCGAGGCCGAGCAGGAAGCCAACCTGACCGACGACGAAATCGCGACCGGTGCGGCTGGTTCCGGGCTGTCGCCGGTCAACGCCAAGGCCGAGAAGCTGATCGCCGCCTTCGGTGGCCGTGACAACCTCGTCAACGTCGACGCCTGCATCACCCGGCTCCGCATGGAGGTCGCCGACAAGGCGCTGGTCGACAAGCGCGCGCTGAAGTCGCTGGGCGCCGCCGGCGTCATCGAGGTGGGCAACAACGTGCAGGCCATCTTCGGTACGCAGGCCGAGGCCTTGAAGAACGACATCAAGGACACCCTGGCCGGCACCCCGGTCGCCCCGACCCGCTCCGCTGCCAGTCCTGCCCCGGCCCCGACCGGTGGGGGGGTCGCCACCGCCACCCGGGTGCTCGCCCCGGTCCGCGGACGGGCGGTCGCCCTGTCCGAGGTCCCCGACCCGACCTTCGCCGAAGGGATCGTCGGTTCCGGCGCGGCGGTGGACCCCGTGCACGAGGTACTCGACGCGGTCGCCCCGATCAGCGGCAAGATCTTCAAGCTGATGCCGCACGCCTACATCATCCTGGGCGCCGACAACACCGGTGTACTGGTGCATCTCGGCCTGGACACCGTGCAGCTCGGCGGGCAGGGCTTCACCACCCACGTCGCCGAGGGCGACCACGTCGAGGCCGGTCAGACGATCACCACCTACGACGTGCCCGCGATCATCGCCGCCGGTAAGAACCCGATCGTGCCTGTCGTGGTCATGGACACCCCGGCGGACGCCGTCCGGCCGGACTCCGCGGTGACCTCCGGCGCCGAACTGGCCGCCCGCGACGCCCTGTTCACCGTCGAGCGCTGACCGCAGGGCCGGTGCCCGGACTCCTTCGATGAGTCCGGGCACCGGACCGCGGCCCGCCCCGTTCGCACCGAAAGGTCCACTCCGCCATGGAAATCGTCATCACCGACGGCGCCGACACCAGCGGCCGGCTGGCTGCCGACGCCATCGTCGCCCTGCTGCAGCGCAAGCCCGCCGCCGTCCTCGGCCTGGCCACCGGCTCGTCCCCACTCCCGATCTACGACGCGCTCGCTGCCCGTCACAGCGCCGGCGAGGTGTCCTTCGCCCAGGCCCGCGGCTTCACCCTCGACGAGTACGTCGGGCTGCCCGCCGACCACCCGGAGCGCTACCGCACCGTCATCGACACCGAGTTCGTCTCCCGTGTCGACTTCGCGCCCGACGCGGTCCAGGGACCGGACGGTCTGGCCGACGACATCGCAGCCGCTTGCGCCTCCTACGAGGCGGCCATCGCCGCGGCCGGCGGGGTCGACCTGCAGATCCTGGGTATCGGCACCGACGGGCACATCGGCTTCAACGAGCCGGGGTCGTCGTTGGCCTCCCGCACCCGGATCAAGACGCTCACCAAGCAGACCCGCATCGACAACGCCCGGTTCTTCGGCGACCAGGTCGATGCCGTCCCCACCCACTGCCTGACCCAGGGCCTGGCCACGATCATGTCGGCGCGGCACATCGTGCTGGTGGCCAGTGGCACGGGTAAGGCCGAGGCGGTGCACCACATGGCCGAGGGCGCGGTCAGCGCGATGTGGCCGGCCACCGTCCTGCAGCACCACCCGCACGTGACCGTGCTGGTCGACCAGGCTGCGGCGAGCCGGTTGCAGCTGGCCGACTACTACCGGCAGACCTGGGAGGCCAAGCCGGCCTGGCAGGGTCTGTGACGTCATGCTGATCACCGCCGACACCGTCGTCACCGGGGAGCAGATCCTGCGCCCCGGGTGGATCGACGTCGACCCCCGCTCCGGACGAGTCCGCGCGGTCGGGTCCGACCGGCCGTCGCGGCCGGTCGACCCGGACGCCGGCGACCTGGCGCTCGGCGCCGTGACCCTGGTGCCCGGTTTCGTCGACATGCATGTGCACGGCGGCGGTTCCGGCACCTTCGGGGAGACGAGCGCCGAGGCGACGCGCACCGCGGTGGAGCTGCACCGCCGGCACGGCACCACGACGATGGTGGCCTCGTTGGTCACCGCCCAACCGGACGAGCTGCTCGACCAGGTGGCGTTCATGGCCGAACAGGTGCAGGACGGCCTGATCACCGGCCTGCACCTGGAAGGCCCGTGGCTGTCGTCCCGCCGCTGCGGCGCGCACGATCCCGGGGCGCTGCGGGATCCCGACACCCGCGAGCTGGGCGCGGTTCTGCGGGCCGGACGGGGCACCATCCGGATGGTCACCCTCGCGCCGGAACGCATCGGTGGGCTCACCGCCGTCCGGCAGCTGGTGGCCGAGAGTGTCGTCGCCGCCGTCGGTCACACCGACGCGACCTACGAGCAGGCCCGGGCGGCCATCGACGCGGGTGCGACCGTCGGCACCCATCTGTTCAACGCGATGCGCCCGGTCCACCACCGGGAACCGGGGCCGGTGATCGCGCTGCTGGAGGACCCCCGGGTCACCGTGGAGATGATCACCGACGGGGTGCACCTGCACCCGGCGCTCTACCGGGACGTCACCCACACCGTCGGCAGCGACCGGGTCGCCCTGGTCACCGACGCGATGGCCGCGGCCGGGATGGCCGACGGGGCCTACCGTCTCGGTGCCCTCGACGTCGACGTCGTCGACGGGGTGGCCCGGGTCGCCGGCACCGACACCATCGCCGGCAGTACCGCGACCATGGACCACGTCTTCCGCTTCGCGGTCCGCAGCAGCGGCGCCGACCCGGACACGGCCGTGCTGACCGCGGTCCGGCAGTCCTCGGTCAACCCGGCCCGGGCGCTGGGCCTGCCCGACCCGACGCTGGCCACCGACGCTGCGGCGGACATCGTGGTGCTGGACGACGGTCTCGCCGTCACCGGCGTGCTGCGGCGCGGCCGGTGGGTGGTCGAGCCGGCACTCCCGTCACTGGTGGGGCAGCCGCCCGAGCCGGCCGAGGGCCTCGTCCACTGAGGCAACCAGCTCCACCCCGCTGGGCGGCGGTGGGCGCCGGACCACCACCACCGGCACCGCCAGGGCCCGCGCGGCATCGAGTTTCGCGCTGGTGTACCGGCCGCCCGAGTCCTTCGTGACCAGCAGGTCGACGCGATGGTCGCGCAGCAGGGCGATCTCCCCGTCGACCCGGTACGGCCCGCGGTCGCGGATGACGGTCCACCGCGGCGGTAGCGGGACCTCCGGTGGCTCGACGACCCGCACGAGGGTGTCGTGATCGGTCAGGGCGGTGTAGTGCCCGAGGGGTTGGCGACCGGTGGTGAGGAACGGGCGGGTTCCGCGCTCGGCCGCGACCGCGGCGGCGGACGGGTGGTCGTCGACCCAGATCCATCCGGACGCGTCGCGCCGGTCACCCCAGCCCGGGCGGGCCAAGCGAAGCAGCGGGACGCCGACCTGGCCGGTCGCCGCCACCGCGTGGGCCGTCATCGTGGCCGCGTACGGGTGGGTCGCGTCCACCACCGCGTCCGGACTCTGGCGCTCCAGGTAGCCGATCAGGCCGCTGACGCCGCCGAAGCCCCCGATGCGCACCTCACCGACCGGCAGGGCGGGATCGCTGACCCGTCCGGCCAGGGTGGAGGTCACCTGGTCGCCCTGCTCGACGAGATGCTCGGCCAGGGAACGGGCCTCGGACGTGCCACCCAGGATCAGGATGCGCCGGGCCGGCGCTCTCGCCGAGTCGGGTCGCAGGTCCACAGGATCAGCCTTGCACTCCCGTGGGCGGGGGCGCGCATCCGTCCCCGGGAGGTCGAGTTGATCACCCTTTGGCCACCTGCTGACGGAGGGGGAGATCAACTCCACCTCGGATGGGTCGCGCCTCGGCGTGTCGCGTCGAGATGATCACCCTTTCCTGCCGGAGCTGTCGAAAGGGAGATCAACTCCACCCCGGGAGGCCTCAGCGGGTGATCAAGTCCACCTCAGCCCGAAAAGGGTGACCAACTCGACCGTCACCCCTCGGCCTGTTCCTCCTCCTCGCCTTCGGCGTGCCGCTGCACCGCCGGCTGCGCCATGACCCGCTCCGCGTTGGCCGACGCCTCCCGCTCGAAGCGGTCCGACGGGTCGCTGACCCGGATCCCGCCGCCCGCGTCCGCGCCGTCCACCGGACCCGACCGCTGCTGGACCACGTGGGTCAGCTCGTGGGCGAGCATCGTCTTGCCGGCGGTGGACGACGGGTCGAAGCGGTCCCGCTGGAACACGACGTCGTGTCCGACGGTGTAGGCGTGGGCGTTGACGGCCCGGGCCGACTCGTGGGCCGCGGAATCGGTGTGGATGCGGACGTCGGAGAAGTCGTGCCCGAGGCGGTCCTGCATCTCCTCCCGCAGCTCGCCGGTCAGCGGTTGACCGCCACCCGAACCGACGACGTCGTGCACCGGCGATCGCTCCTCGGCGTCGGCGTCCAGGAGGGACGCGACCGCGGCGTTGCCTGCCGCCCGCTGCAGGCCCAGAACCGCAGAGGCATCGAGCAGGTCGGGTCGGCCGGACAGCGTGGCATCGCGGTGCCAGGCCGTGGGCTCCATCGCCACCCGGGCTCCGGGCGGGCGCTGGACATCGTCCGCTTCATGATCGTGGGCGCGCATGGGGCTCTCCCTCGTTCGACGAGCCGCTGTCAGTGGCGTCTGCGATGCTGCCACCGCCGCGCCGCGGTGACCGGAGCGTCACGGCCTGTCCATCGGGCACCTGACGTTGCCCGACCGGGCACCTCCGGGTCGGCGCGCAGCCGTGTCGTCCCGCCGGGCGGCCGGACCCAGGCAGCACGAGGAGCAGGGCATGACCGCCGGAACCGATCAGTCGCTGGCCGGCGATCTGCCGGACGACACCCCACCCGAGGTCCGCGAGCGGGCCACCCGGCCCGGCCGGGTCCCGGAGACCGATCCCACGCTCGGGATCCCCGTCGCCAAGACCAGCCATCGGGAAACGCCGTCGGAACGCCTGGTGGTCCTGGGCGACTCGCTGACCCAGGGCATGCGCAGCGCCGCCGTCCACGACGACGAGCTGTCCTTCGCCGCGATCCTGGCCCGGCAGATCGGGTTCGACGGCTTCCGGGCCCCGGCCTATCCCGGGTTCGGCGGGTTGCCGGCCAACATCGAGTACCTGCTGCGCACACTGGAGGACGAGTTCGGTCCCACCTTCAGTGCCTGGGAGGTACCCCCGGCGGCCGTCCGGTTGCACTCGCTGCTCGCGGAGATCCAACGATTCTGGGAACGCGGGCCGGGGATCGTCCCGCCCCCGCCAGGCCCGCCACCGCACACCCTGGCCGTACTGGGATGGGACCTGCGCGACATCCTGGCCCGCACCTTCGACATCAACCTCGCCCAGGCGCGCGCCTCGCGGCATCAGCTGCTGGCGCCGATCGTCGAGAACGCCGGCCCCATCGCGGCCCTGCGGATCTACCCGCACGGCGACGCGGAGGAGCGGAGCCGCGCGCTGCCGACCGTCGCCCAGGACTCCGGCGAGATCGAGACCCTGGTCGTCATGCTCGGGTCCAACAACGCCCTGGGCGCGATGATCGACCTGCGGGTCACCTGGTCCGCCGACGCCGACTTCCAGGACCTGGTGCGCAAGAACGCGGCCACGGTGTGGCGTCCCGAGCACTTCCGGGCCGAGTACGACCTGCTGGTCGAACAGGTGCGGCGGGTCCGGGCCCGGCACGTCGTGCTGGCCACCGTGCCGCACGTGACGATCCCGCCGATCGCCCGCGGCGTCGGCGGCAAGCGGGCACCCGGATCCGCGTACTTCCGGTACTACACGCGACCCTGGATCGATGACGAGCGCTTCGAGGTCGATCGCGACCCCCACGTCACCGGCGCCCAGGCCCAGGCGGTCGACACCGCGATCGACCTCTACAACGAGCACCTCACCGAGGTCGTCCGGGCCGCGCGGGACCGGGGCGAGGACTGGTACCTGTTCGACCTCTGCGGCCTGCTGGACCGGCTGGCCTGGCGCCGGTACATCGACGACCCCGACTCCCGGCCGGACTGGTGGACCGAGTACCCGCTGCCCGCACCGGTGGCCGCCCTGGATCCCAAGCCGGACACCCGGTTCCTGCACGGTGATCGCCGCGGCGGCCGCGCCCAGGGCGGCATCTTCTCCCTCGACGGCATCCACCCCACCGTCGTCAGCTACGGGATCATTGCCCAGGAACTGGGCCACGTGCTGCAGCGGGCCGGGGTCGAGTTCCGCTCACCCGACGTCGATTTCGATGACCTCATCGCCCGGGACAGCCTGATCCGGACGCCGCCGCAAAGCATCACCAGCGCGCTGGACGTCATCGGCTGGCTGGACGAGGCTGCGGACCTGCTGGTCGGGCTGTGGCCGTTTCGTTCCCTCGACCGACCCCCGGGTCGGTGACGGCTGCCGCCGGCGGCGTAGCGGCAGCCCTCACCGACCGCTGGGGGCGGACCGCTCGACGACGCCCCGCACGTACGCGGCCTGGCCGGCGTGCTGCAGGCAGTCGGACAGCACGCTGACCAGCCGGACGGCCAGCGTGACCGGCGGGTCCCAGTTCCGGTCGACGATGCGGTCCAGGTCGTGGTCGGTCAGCCCGCCCAGGTACTCGACGGACCGCTCGTGGACCGCGCGGTGGTAGGCCGACAGGTCCGCCGCGGCCACCCGGACCTGGGCGACGTCTCCGGCGTCCTGGCCGTAGCCGATCTCCGCGTCGTCGAACGGCAGGGCGAACCGCTCCGCGAAACCCCCGGCCGTCCAGACCTGCTCGCTGTCGGCCACCCCGGCCAGGTGGTCGTCCTGCACCCGGGCCAGGTGCCAGATCAGCCAGGCCACGGTGTTGGCCTCGGGATCGACGCGGTGGGTCAGCACCGGATCGTCGGACCCGCCCAGCCCGTCCAGGACGGACTCGACCTCCTGCGCGATCCGGCCGTAGCCCTCGATGAGCAGTTCGGCGGTGTTCATCCCGCCGACGCTACGCGGGCCTGCGACGCCGACATCGGATCCGGGCGAAACGGTGGCGGACCCGGAAGCCCCTCGCTCGCACGTCGGTTGTCACGCCGTCACGAGGACCGCGATCTGGGTGCGAATGTCGGCGAGGAGGTCGTCGACGGTGGCGGCGGCGTTCGGCCCCGCTCCCATCGCGAGAAGCATGATGGCCGAGACGATGTGGGCGCGGACGGCGGCGTCGACCGGGGGAATCCGATCATCGCGCGTCAGGAGGTGGGCAATGGCCTCCTCGGTGCGCGCGGCGATGACCAGCGCCTCCCCGCGGTGCTGCTCGTGCGGGTCCCCGAAGACCATCTCGCGCAGATAGGTACGCCCGTTGTCGATCTGGACGCGGTTGCACTCCACGATGGGCCGCAGGAGCGCCATCACGGCGTCCAGGTCGTCCGGGATCGTCGCGGCCGCCGCTCGGCCTCGTTCCAGGGCGGCCCGGTAGTGGGCGTTCTGCACGAGCAGCAGCAGCTCACCCTTGGACCTGGCGTACAGGAACAGGGTTCCGGTGCCGATGTCCGCCCGATCCGCGATCTCCTGGGTGGTGACCTCGTCGACCCCGCGCTCGGCGAAGAGGACCCCCGCCGCCGCGATGATTCGATCGAGCTTGTCCTGTTTGTTCCGCTCGCGCCGGCCGACGGACGGCGTCCTGCCGCTCATGGTTTCCTCCCGGAATAGAATCTGACTATGCTCAGTTACGAGCATAGTCAGTCGGGCCGCCCAGGCCCGGACCGTGTCATCGCACCGCCCTGTCGGCGGAACCGAGAGGAACCCTGCCATGCCTGAACTGACCGGAGCTGTCGTCCTGGTGACCGGCGCCAACGGTGGGATCGGCCGTACCTTCGTCCAGAGTGCCCTCGCGCGGGGCGCCGCCAAGGTCTACGCGACGGCGCGACGTCCGCAGAGCTGGGACGATCCGCGCGTCGTCCCGCTGGCCCTCGACGTCACCGACGCGGACTCGATCGCCGCGGCCGCAGCGGTGGCCGGTGATGTCACCGTGCTGGTCAACAACGCCGGCATCTCACCGCCGACCCCGGAGATCCTCGGCCACACCGATGCCGAGATCCGGGCCAACGTCGAGACCAACTTCCTCGGTCCGCTGTTCCTGGCCCGGGCGTTCGCCCCGGTGCTGGCCGGCAGACCCGGAGCCGCTCTGATCGACATCCATTCCGCGCTGAGCTGGTACGCCGTGGGCGGCATCTACAGCGCCACCAAGGCCGCCCTCTGGTCGGCCACGAACTCACTGCGTCTGGAGCTGGCCCCCCAGGGGGTGCACGTCATGGGTGTGCACGTCGGGTACGTCGACACCCCGATGGCTGCCCACTCCACCGACCCCAAGCTCGACCCGGCCGAACTGGTCCGGGCCGTCCTCGACGGTCTGCACGCGGGCGCGTACGAGGTGCTGGCCGACAGCACCTCGGTCCAGCTCAAGGCCGGCCTCAGCGCACCCATCGACACCCTGTACCCGCAGCTGCGAACCGCCGGCGTCTGACCGTCCGGCCCCCGCCCCTCCGTCCACTCGGACCCCCGAAGGAACCGCCATGAAGGCATTCATCGTCACGAAGTACAAGGCGCCGGTGCAGGAGGCCGACGTCCCCGAACCCACCGTCGGCGTCCGCGACGTCCTGATCGATGTCGAGGCGGCCGGGGTCAACCAGCTCGACGAGAAGATCCGGGCGGGCGAGTTCAAGCAGATCCTGCCCTACCGGCTGCCCCTGACCCTGGGCCACGACGTCGCCGGCACGGTCCTCCGCGTCGGCGCCGAGGTCCGCGGGTTCGCGGTCGGTGACCAGGTCTACGCCCGCGCCGGCAAGGACCAGATCGGATCCTTCGCCGAACGGATCGCCGTCGATCAGAAGGACGTCGCGCCGGCACCCACATCGGTCACCCCGGTCGAGGCCGGTTCGCTGCCGCTGGTCGCGCTCACCGCCTGGCAGGCGCTCGCCGAGCGCGGCAACGTCCAGCCCGGACAGAAGGTCCTCATCCACGCCGGAGCGGGCGGCGTCGGATCGATCGCCATCCAGTTGGCCAAGCACCTCGGCGCGACGGTGGCCACCACCGCCAGCGCCGGGAACGCGGACTTCGTGCGCGAGCTCGGCGCCGACACCGTCATCGACTACCGGACCCAGGACTTCGAGCACCTCCTGAGCGGCTACGACCTGGTCCTGGACAGCCTGGGTGGGGACAACCTGGAGAAGTCGCTCCGTGTGCTGCGACCCGGCGGCATGGCCATCGGTATCGCCGGCCCTCCCGACCCCGCCTTCGCCAAGACCGCCGGACTGAATCCGGTCCTGCGAGTAGCCATCGCCACCCTGAGCGCGAAGGTCCGACGCCAGGCCCGCAAGCTCGGCGTCACCTACCAGTTCCTGTTCATGCACCCCGACGGGGACCAGCTCCGGACCATCGCCCGCCTCGTCGACGACGGCACCCTGCGGCCGGTGGTCGGCCGGGCCGTCCCCTTCGCCGACACCGCCCGAGCTCTGAGCGACATGGACAAGGGCGGCGTCCGGGGCAAGACCGTCATCACCCATCCCTGAACCACTCTCTCCTCGTCCATCCCTTCCCGCCCCCAGGAACCCGTCATGAGCGCTCAGCCCCCTTCCGCCCGGTACGCCGACACCCCGACCCGCACCGTCGACGCCGGCGGGATCAGCTACGCCTACCGCGCTCTCGGACCGACCGGCGAAGTCCCCGTCGTCTTCCTCGTGCACCTCGCCGCGAACCTGGACAACTGGGATCCGGCCGTGATCGACGCGGTCGCCAGGAAGCGCCACGTCATCACCGTCGACACCCGAGGCGTCGGCGCGACCACCGGTCGGGTACCCGGCACCGTCGAGGAGATGGCCGACGACGCCGCCACTTTCATCCGGGCCCTGGGCCACGACGAGGTCGACGTGGTCGGGCTGTCCCTGGGTGGCATGGTCGCCCAGGCACTCGCCCTCACCCATCCGACGGTGATCCGTCGTCTGGTGCTGGCCGGGACCGGGCCCCGTGGCGGAGCCGGGATCGACAAGGTCGCGCGGGTCACCTTTCTCGACATGCTGCGGGCCGCAGTGACCCGATCGGACCCGAAGGAGTTCCTCTTCTTCCACCGCGACCCCGCCGGCCGACAGGCGGCCCGGGCATTCCTCGGACGGCTCGGCCAGCGCACCGAGAACCGTGACCGCGCCGTCTCGGTCGCGGCGTTCCTCACCCAGCTCGCCGCGGTCCGCCGGTGGGGCCGTGGCACGTCCGTCGACCTGACCCGGCTGCGCCAGCCGACGATGATCGTCAACGGCGACGACGACCGGATGGTCCCCACCGCGCTGTCCCACGATCTGCACCGGCGGATCCCCGGCTCCGCGCTGTTGATCTATCCCCATTCCGGCCACACCGCGATGTTCCAGTTCCCGCAACGGTTCGCCGCGGATCTCGAGGAATTCCTGGGGTGACGCCTGAAGGGCCGGCAGCGGTGATCAGCCGGCCGACGCCGTGCGCGCCTGGTCCGTCGACACCGGGGCGGCGGCGCGACGGCGGCTGACGGCCAGCACCACCGCGGCCGACGTCATCGCCAGCGCGCCCAACAGCAGGCCGAGCCACCCGCCGTGGGTGCCGCCCAGCCTGATGGTCAGCGCCCCCAGACCGGCGGCCACGCCCATCACGACGACCGCGGAGAGCCGGTGCCGCCAACCCTTGTTGGCGCCCTTGGGGGCGCCGGCCAGCCGACTGTCGCGAGCCAGGTTGCCCAGGGTGCTGGTGACTACGACGGTGGTGATGTCGGCGTTGCCGATCGGTTTGACCGCCGCCACCTGGCTACCCATGGCCATCGCGAGAAGCCCGGTGACGGTGAACATCTCGACGTGGTCGGTCAGTCCGCTGACCGCCCAGTAGAGGGTGAGCAGCAGGGCGACCGTGGCGTTGACCGTCAGCGTCCATACCGTCCGCAGCGGCACCTTGTCGGCGTGCCCGCGACCGACGACGCGACCGCCGATGACCGCGCCGACGAGGAAACCGGCCAGGGCCACCGCGTTGTTGAGCAGCGGGATCCCGCCGGTGCCGGCAGCCGCGAACCCCAGGAACAGCACGTTGCCGGTCATGTTGCCGGTGAAGACCTTGTCCAGGCTCAGGTAGCTGACCGCGTCGATGACCCCCGTTCCTGCGGTGAGCAGCAACAGGGCCACGGTGTGGGCCCGGCTGTGACGGGCGAGGGCGTTCATCGGGATCTCTCCGGGGTTCGGGGGCCGGACGCGGCCGTTCGGTGGTCGACAGGAATGGGGTCGGGCATCACTCCGCGCCCTGATTCCGCTGCGCGATGAGGCCACGGACGTCGTCCAGATGGCGTGCCATCGCGGCCCGGGCCGCCTCGGCGTCATGCGACTCGATGGCGTCCAGGATGGCGCGGTGCCCGTCCCGGGACTGCCGACGGGCCCGCTCGGTGGCATGCGAGTGCCGGCGGACCTCCATCGTCCATTCGGTCGTCATGGTGTGCAGGGTGGTGATCAGCGGGTTGCGGGCGGCCTGGGCCACCAGCAGGTGGAACTCGATGTCCAACTCGAGCGACCGCTGCGGCTTGAGCCCGGGCTGGGTCTGGTCGAGGACCTCGCGCAGTTGGATGAGGTTGGCCGCCGTGGCCCGGGTGGCGGCCAGACCGGCCACCGACGGCTCCACCAGATACCGCAGCTCGGCGGCGTTGTCGGCCTCGGTAGTGCCGTCGGACAGTGCCAGCAGCTCCAGTTCCGCCGACGACCGCGGGGTCACGATGGTGCCCCGCCCGGGACGCCGTTCGATGAGCTGCTTGTTCTCCAGCTCGTGCATCGCCTCCCGCAGCGACGCCCGGGAGATCGACATCGACGCCGCGAGGTCGCGTTCGGCCGGCAGGCGCGCCCCGGGGGCGAGTTCACCGGTGGCGATGAGCTTCTCGAAATGGGCGGCCACCGCCGCCGACACCGAGCGGTTGCGGTGCACGAACGGCGGCAGGTCGGTGGTCATCGGGCTCCAGGGGGCGGGCGGGCCGGGGTCGCCGGACGGGCCGACGGACAGTGGTGTCGCCACCATAGTGGCTGGATGGTCTGACGAATGGACCACGCCCGGGAGACGCCGACCACACCGGCAGCCCGGATCGCGGGCCTGGTGTAACGACCTCGTTAAAGGCGTGTGATCAGGGCCGGAAGCGCCCCGCCCGGCCCCTACAGTTCACCGAAGTTGGTCAGACCATCCGGCCGGAGTCGGACCAACACCGCGATCGGCGCAGATCGTCCACGCCATCGACGGCGCCCTCCGCCCCGCCCCCTCCCGCTTCTCGCCCCGGACGGCCGCTCCGCGACCACCGCCCGGAAAGGACCCTCCATGTTGCGCACCACTGGACGCCTGCTGACCGCCGGCCTGCTGGCCGGATCCGTCGCCCTGCTCGGCGCCTGCTCCTCCGGTTCGACCACGGGGTCGGCCGGGTCCTCCGCCGCCGGCTCGGGCAGCGGTTCTCCCGCGGCCGCCTCCGGCGAGTACGCCGCCGTCGCCGATTCGGCCGCCTGCAAGGACCTCCGCGCCCAGCACCCCGACCTCGTCGGCACCACCCAGATCAATGCCCTCAACCCCTACACCCCGGGTTACGAGACGGTCGACCCCGAGAACCCCGACCAGTACCAGGGTTTCGACATCGACCTGGGTAACGCCATCGGCGCGTGCCTGGGCTTCACGGTCGGGTACGTGCCCGTCGGGTTCTCCGAGCTGATCCCGACCGTGGCCAGCGGCCGGGCCAACTGGATTCTGTCCAACCTGTATGCCACCAAGGAACGCGCCGCCGGCGGGGTCGACTTCGTCTACTACTCCAAGGTCTACGACGGCATCCTGGTCGCCAAGGACAACCCCAAGGGCATCACCGGCATCGACACCTCGCTGTGCGGGCTGACTGTCGCTCTGAACAAGGGCTACGTCGAGGTGCCGCTGGTCGAGGCCGTCGGCCCCGACTGCGAGGCTGCGGGTAAGCCCGCCCCCACCGTCAGCCTGTTCGACTCCAGCTCCGACTCGGTGCAGGCCATCCTGGCCGGCCGGGCCGACGCCTACATGAACGACATCAACACCGTCGACCGCTTCATCGCCGAACACCCGGACGACCTGTCCTCGGCCCAGACGGTGATGCTCGACTACAAGATCGGCATCGGCGTCCCCACCGGCAAGACCGCCTTCCGCGACGCGGTCGTCGGCGCCGTGAAGCAGATCCAGGACAGCGGTCTGCAGGCCGAGCTGGCCACCAAGTGGCAGCTGAACGCCAACGCCGTCGCCGCCCCCGAGGTCCTCACCGCCAGCGGTAGCTGACCCGCCGAGCGGGGCGGTCCGGCCCCGGCCGCGCACCGCCCCGCTCCCGGCTCGCCCCCACTTCCCTCCCCGGAGTCCAGATGTCGGAATTCCTGCACTACCTGACCGCGCCGTATCTCTGGCAGGGCCTGCTCATCACCCTGCAGCTCACCGCGATCGGCTTCGTCGGCGGGCTGCTCGGCGGCGTCCTGCTGGCCGCGATGCTGCTGTCGCGGTTCCGTCCGCTGGCCATCGTCGCCCGCATCTGGACCACGCTTTACCGGGGGACGCCGCTGATCCTGCAGCTGGTCTTCGTCTTCACGGTGCTCCCGCACGCCGGGGTTGTGCTGAGCCCGCTGCTGGCCGGCGGCGTCGCCCTCGCCCTCAACGAGGCCAGCTTCTTCGCCGAGATCATCCGCTCCGCCGTCCGCGAGGTGGACCCGGGGCAGAAGGCCGCCGGCCGCGCCCTGGGCCTGACCCCAGCGGCTCTGATGCGGCGGATCATCGCGCCGCAGGCCCTGCGGGCCAGCATCCCCGCCCTGGGCAACGAGGCCGTGGCGACCATGAAGAATTCCGCCCTGGCGTCGATCATCGCCGTCCCCGAGCTGACGCTGCGCACCCAGCAGCTGGCCTCGGCCACCTTCGACTACTTCTCGATCTACTTCGCCACCGCCGTCATGTACCTGGTGCTGACCGGGGCCCTGACCGGCGTCCAGATGCTCATCGAGCGGTGGGCCACTCCGGGCGAACCGGGCAAGGCCTCCTTCTGGTCCCGGCCGTGGCGAAAGCCGTTGCCGCTGGCCGGTTCCGAACCCGTCGCCACCCAGGACGACGACGCCGAGGACCCCGTCCCGACCCCTGCGGCCGCGAAGGCCGGCGGGCCGACCAGCGCCACCGGCGCCCCACTGTCCCGCACGCAGGCCGACCCACCGCCCCGCCGCTTCGGTGACGCCGTCATCGAGGCCCGCGACCTGCACAAGTCCTACGGCACCACCCCGGTGCTGCGCGGGGTTGACCTGGACGTGCGGCAGGGCGAGGTCGTGGCCCTGCTCGGTCCGAGCGGCTCGGGGAAGAGCACCCTGCTGCGGACCCTCAACCACCTCGAGGGGCTGAACGGCGGCTCGGTCCTCATCGACGGCGAGCCCATCGGCTACGACCTGCGCGGTGCCGAACTGTCCGAGCGGACCATCGCTCGCCAGCGGGTCAGCTCCGGGGTCGGCATGGTGTTCCAGCAGTTCAACCTGTTCACCCACCTCACCGTCCGGGAGAACGTCGCCGGCCCGCTGCGCTGGGTGCACGGCGTCGGCAAGGCCGAGGCCGACACCCGGGCCGACGAGCTGCTGGCCATGGTCGGCCTGTCCGACCGGGCCGACGCCCGTCCCCGGCAACTGTCCGGCGGTCAGCAGCAACGGGTCGGCATCGCCCGCGCCCTGGCCGGCAACCCGCGGGTCCTGCTGCTCGACGAACCCACCAGCGCCCTGGACCCGGAACGGGTCGCCGAGGTGTTGGCCGTCATCCGGCGGCTGGCCACCGAATCCGGTCTGACCATGGTGATCGCCACCCACCAGCTGCGGTTCGCCCGCGAGGTCGCCGACCGGGTCGCGTTCCTCCGCGACGGCGTCATCGTCGAACAGGGGCCCGCCGCCCAGATCTTCGACGCCCCCGAACAACCGGCCACCCGACGGTTCATGCGCAGCATGGCGGTGGCCGAGGTATGAGCACCCACCTCGAGGAGACCGCCGTGTCCACCGCTGTCGAACGCCTGACCTTCACCGGACGCCCGGGTGTGCCGACCCAGGTCGGCCCGTTCTGCCACGCCACCCGCTGGGGCGGCCTGCTGATGCTCACCGGGCAGATGCCGACCGACCCCGACACCGGCGCACTGGTGCCCGGGGGGCTCATCCCCGAGACCCGCCAGGTGCTGCGCAACCTGCAGGCCGTCGTCCGCGAAGCCGGCGCCCGGTGGGACGACATCCTCATGGTCCGCGTCTATCTCACCGACTTCGACGATTTCGACGCCTTCAACGCCGAGTACCGCCAGTGGTTCCCCGCCGGGCTGCCCGCCCGGACCTGCGTCGGCGTCACCGGTCTCGCCGTCGGCGCCTGCGTCGAGATCGACCTGGTGGTCGCCGACACCGCCGGCAGTGCGCCCGCGAGCACCACCTTGTCCACCCCCGCCCCCGCTGCCGCCCCGTCCGATGGAGCAACCCGATGACCAGCCTGCCGATCCTGCAACCCCACGAAGGCCCCATCGCCGGGCAGCACTACCTGCCGTCCCGGGCCGAGGAGGTCCGCTGGGGGTGGCTGCCGAACCGTGGCGCCGCACCCGTTCTCGCCGTGGGTGACGGACAGACGGTCACCATCGACACCGTCAGCCACGAGGGGCTGCTCGACGACCAGGGCCGCGACCCCAAGGCCTACCTGGCCCAGTTCGGGGTGGGCGAGGTGCTCCGCGATGCGGTCGACATCGCCGCCGGCGACATCCCCAACACCGAGGCCGACGGTCCGCACGTCGTCACTGGGCCGATCGCCGTGCAGGGCGCGCGTCCCGGCGACCTGCTGGCCGTCGACATCCTCGACCTGGCCTACCGGGTCCCCTACGGCTTCATCTCCAACCGGCACGGCTTCGGCGCACTGGCCGGGGAGTTCCCCGAGGACCCGCACTCGACCGCGACGCGGAGCCAGGACACCATCGTCACCGGCGGCACGGTCAGCCACTTCGCCACCGTGCACCCCGGTGCCGGACCGGCCGGCCGGGACATCGCCACCATCGACGCCGGCGGAGGGCGCCCCGCGCGCTTCCCGCTCGCCCCGTTCCTCGGATTGATGGGCGTCGCCGCCGACACCGACGATTCCGTCCACTCCGTCCCGCCGGGCCTGTTCGGCGGCAACATCGACGTCAAGCACGCCGTCGCCGGCACCACCCTGTACCTGCCCGTCCAGGTCGATGGTGGGCTGTTCTACACCGGCGACCCGCACTTCGCCCAGGGCAACGGCGAGGTCGCGCTGACCGCCCTCGAGGCCAGCCTGCGGGCCACCGTCCGGCTGCGGGTCATCCCCGCCGCCGCCATCCCGGCCACGGTCGGTGGCGCGATCGGCCCCGTCGTCGAGACCGACACCCACTGGATCCCCACCGGTCTGGACGTCGACCTCGACGAGGCCATGCGGCGGGCCGTCCGGCACGCCGTCGCGTTCCTGCACGAGAAGTTCGAGGTGCCCCGCTCGGTCGCCCTGGCTTACCTGTCCGCCGCCGGCGACTTCGAGGTCAGTCAGGTCGTGGACGCCGTCAAGGGCGTGCACTGCATGATCGCCAAGGCCGACTGGGTCGCCTGGGCCTGACCGCCTCCAACCCGCGAGCCGCAAGCCCGCACGCGATACGGCATGTTGCCTGCAGTCGATCCTCAGACCTGGACGGTCAGCCCGGCCGTTGGAAGGTCCGGCTGACCGCCAGCACATCCCGGGTCAGCGACGTCCCGACCAGCACCCCCAGGGCCACGGCGATGATCGACAACCCGGTGGTCAGCAGACCGTCGGCACCCAGCCCGACCGCCGCCTGGGAGAAGCTGCGCAGACCGAGGGCACCCGGGACGAGCAGCCAGAACGCCGGGAGCAGCATGACCGTGCTGGACGGGGCCTTCGGGAACCAGGCCAGCAACCGGGTCAGCGGAGCGATCACCAGCCCGCCGGCGAAGCCGGAGAACTGGGCGGTGAGCACGAACGCCCCGACGGTCTGGGCCGCGTACGCCGCGGTCAGCGCCGCCAGGATGAACACCAGGGACCCCGGCGGCGCGCTGGAGAACAGCAGGTAGCCGACCCCCACCACCAGCACTCCCACCCACGGGGCCCACGCCCCGAGCTGGGAGACGTCGGGGCCGGCCGGGCGGTAGTCGGCGACGCTCAACCCGGCCAGCACCCCGAAAACCAGCAGCAGCAGCTGGGACAACCCCCACACCAGCCGGCTGGCCCCGGAGACGATCTGGTTGTTTGCCAGCTCGATGGTCGCGATCGTCAGGGTCGCGCCGGGCAGGAAGGCGACCAGCGGTGGCGCCAGCAGCCGGATCGCGTCGTCCCCGGTGATCGGCACCACGACGAGGACGGTGAGGGCCGAGACGACGAACGCAGCGAGCACCGGCAGCGCCACCGACAGGGTCGCCCACCGGTTGGCCAGCATCCGCAGACCGCCAACCAGGCCCCCCAGCGCCAGGTACCAGGGCAGGGCCTTGATGTCCGGGTTGATCAGCAGACCGAACCCGAGCGACAGCAGCAGGGACCCGCCGAACGTCGTCGGGCCGTGGAAACGGGGTGGCCGGGACAGGATGTCACCCAGCCGGCGGAGCCCCTCCGCCGGGCTCACTCCGGCCCGGGTCAGCACCGTCACCAGGTTGTCGACTTCGGCGACCTGGTCCAGCCGCAGCGGTCGCGGCGACACCGTCACCAGGTCGACCTCGGAACTGCCGATCCGGAAGATGACCCCCGTCGGCATGACGAGGGCGGAGACGTCCGCGTCGTAGGCGGCGGCGACGTCCCGCAGCCGGTCGGTGGTCTGGTCGGCCGATTCGGCGCTGTTGGCCAGGGCCGTCGCCAACGCCCGCAGCAGCTCCACCAGCACCGGGTCGACCGGCGGCGGCTCGGGGGCCAACCGGGGCAGGGGCTGCGTGTCGTCCGGCTCGAGGGCCCGCACGGTGGAGCGCAGCTGCTCACCCCACCGTTGCACCCAGCCCGTCGACACCCGACCAGCATGCCCGGCCGACGCCGGGACGACCCCTGCGGGGTGGACGGCGACCCGTCAGCCTCCGGGGCACAGGACGACGGCGGCCCGCTCCCTGGTCCGGTCCGCGGCGAAGAACGCGTCCTCGGCCTGCTGCCACCGACGGAAGTCGGGCCGGGTGTGCTCACCGTCGCGCGCCACCGCACGGTCCAGCCGCTCGGCGCGGTCGGGCACCTCGACCCACACCAGGACCGGGTCGAACCGCGCCACTGCCCGGCGGCCGGTCGACACCCCTTCCAGGATCAGCACCGACGGCACGGGCACCGTGCGCCACGGCCCGGGGTGGGGCGTCCCGCCGGTCCAGTCCATGACCTGGACCCGACCGGGTTCACCTCGGGAGAGCGGGTCGAGCACCCGGGCCGCGAAGGCCGGCCACCAGTCGAACGGGTCGTCCCACGTCGCCAGCAGGTCGGAACCGAAGACCTCCACCGTCCCGGCGCCCCGACCGCGCAGCTCCCGGGCCCAGGCGGCGGCGAAGGTCGTCTTCCCCGAACCGGACGGGCCGTCGACCACACCCAGCCGCACCGGCCCCAGGCCGGGCGGCCGGGACAGCAGCAGGTCGCAGGCGCGGCGGCGGGCGGCCGGGCTCAGATCAGGCATCCACCGAACGACGCCCGGAGAACGCCCGCCCCAGGGTGACCTCGTCGGCGTACTCCAGGTCGCCGCCGACCGGAAGACCACTGGCCAGCCGGGTCACCGACAGATCGGGGAAGCTCCGCAGGAGCCGGGTCAGATAGGTCGCCGTCGCCTCGCCTTCGAGGTTGGGGTCGGTGGCCAGGATGACCTCCCGGACGCCCGGTTCGGCGATCCGGGTCAGCAGCGGAGCGATGCGCAACTGGTCGGGGCCGATGCCGTCGATCGGCGAGATCGCCCCGCCGAGCACGTGGTAGCGCCCCCGGAACTCCCGGGTGCGTTCGATGGCGGCGACGTCCTTGGACTCCTCGACGACACAGATCACCGCCTCCTCGCGCCGCGGGTCGGCACAGATGCGGCAGCGGGTGTCCGCGGCGACGTTCCCGCACACCTCGCAGAACCGCACGTCGTCCTTCACCCGCTGCAGGGCGTTCTGCAGCCGGGTGATGTCGTCAGCCTCCGTCACGAGGATGTGAAAGGCGATGCGCTGAGCGGACTTCGGCCCGATGCCGGGCAACCGGCCGAGCTCGTCGATCAGGTCCTGGACCGGGCCCTCGTACACCGGTCAGGCACCCGTCCGGCCATCGGTCCGACCGTCGGCCGGGCCGTCGGTGTCCGAGGAGGGCACGACCTCGTCCTCGTCCAGCTCGTCCTCGTCCAGCTCGTCGTCTTCGAGTTCATCGCCGTACTCGTCGTCGTAGTCGTCGTCGGAGTACTCGTCACCGGGGCCGCCCAACGGCGCGGGCGGCCCGAAGCCGGGCATCCCGCCGAGGCCGGGCAGACCCAGCGACGACAGGTCCAACGAACCGGCCAGCCCGCCGGCGACCGAGTTCATCGTCGAGCTGGCCAGTTCCTCCGCCTGCCGACGGGCATCGGCCACCGCGGCGAGGATGAGGTCCTCGAGCATGGTCACGTCCGACGGGTCGACGACGGACGGATCGATCCGGAGCGACTTCAGGTCACCCGCCCCGGCCACCACGGCCGTGACCAGACCACCCCCCGCGGTGCCGGTGACCTCGGCGTCGGCCAGCGACTCCTGGGCCCGCTGCATCTCGTTCTGCATCTGCTGGGCCTGCAGGATGATGTTCTGCAGATTGGGCATACCGGGCATTCCGGGTTGCATGTCGACTCTTCCGATCTCCGGCGGGCCGGCTGCTGGGGAGGCGTGGGGTGCGTCGAGGCGAAGCGCAGGGCCCCGCTGACGCCAGGGTAATGGCAGACCCCGACAGCCTTCCGGGGTGCGCGTCGAGCTGTCCTGGTGCCGGTGGGCAATGAGACAGTGACGCCATGCGTTCGACCCTGCGCGCCCGTGTCCGCCTGGCCGGGGCCGGCCTGGCCCTGGCGGTCCTCGCCGCGTGCGCCGCACCCACCGCCCAGACGGCCCCACCGCCCTCAGGGTCGGCCGCACCGATCTCGAGCAGCAGCACCGCCCCGACCGGTCCCACCGTGACGGTCCCGCAGCTGTCGGACACCCCGGCGTCGAGCCCGGCCCCCAGCTCACCGGAATCGTCGACCTCCGCTCCGGCGACGACCGAGCCGGCGCCCGCGACCAGCGAACCGGTCGACGCCACCGACAACCCCGCCGACGACGCCACCCCGACCGCTCCGGCCCCGTCCACTGCGGCCCCGGCCCCTGCTCCCGCGGGGCAGACCACCGCCCGGCCGGCCCCGTCCGGCGGGAAGACCGTCGTCATCGACCCGGGCCACAACGGGGCGAACGGGGCGAACCCGGACATCATCAACCAGCAGGTCGATGCCGGGTTCGGGCAGACGAAGAACTGCAACACCACCGGCACCTCGACCAACGACGGTTATACCGAGCACGCGTTCAACTGGGGTGTCGCGCAGGCCCTGCGCGACGAGCTCGAGGCCGCCGGGGTCACCGTGGTCATGACCCGGGACAGCGACACCGGGGTCGGGCCGTGCGTCAACCAACGGGCCAACATCGGCAACCAGGCCGGTGCCGACGCGGTGATCTCGCTGCACGGCGACGGGGCCGACGCCTCCGGACGGGGCTTCTACGTGCTGACTGCCGAACGGGCCCCGGGCAGCGCCGAGACGGCCGGCCGATCGGCGACCCTGGCCGCCGACGTCCGCGACGGGCTGGTCTCGGCGGGCCTGTCGACGTCGAACTACCTGGGCAGCGACGGACTCTGGCAGCGCAGCGACCTGGCCGGCCTGAACCTGTCCCTGCAGCCGACCGTTCTCATCGAGTTCGGCAACATGCGCAACAGCGCCGACGCCGCACTGATGTCGTCGGCCGCCGGGCAGCAGCAGTACGCCTCCGGTGTCGCGAAGGGCGTCCTGGCCTTCCTGGGCTGACGCCCGCCCCGAGCCCGTTCCCGCCTCCCACCCGACGCGGCCAGGGCGCGCCGACTTGTCATACCCGCATCCTCGTGCAGCTGGGGAACGTGCGGGTATGACAAGTCGACCGCGACGGACGAGTGACGAGCGCGTGATGCAATGCCGGGGTGATCGGCTCCAGCAGCACATCAGCGACCGGCGTCACCCGACACCACCTCCCCACCGATCCGGTGGCCGACCCGGCCGCGGTGGTGCAGGGGCCGCACTACCGGATCACCGTGCTGACGGACGGGCTGCTACGGCTGGAGTACTCGCCGGACGACGAGTTCACCGATCTGGCCTCGACCTTCGCGCTCCGTCGTCGGCTGCCCGTCCCGGACTTCCGGGTCATCGAGGGCGACACCCACCTGGAGGTCGTCACCGACCGGCTGCACCTGATCTACGACCTCGGGCCGTTCAGCACCAGCGGACTGTCCGTGCAGGTCAGGGGCAATGTCAGCTCCTACCACAGCGTCTGGCGGTACGGGCAGTCCGGGACGAACCTCGGCGGGACGGCCCGGACGCTGGACAACGCCGACGGCCGGATCCCGCTGGAGGAGGGCGTGCTGTCCCGGGACGGGTTCGCCGTCCTGGACGATTCGGCCTCCCTGCTGTTCACCGAGGACGGCTGGGTGCGGCCCCGCCGCCCGGACCAGGACGGCCGCCTGGACCTCTACGTCTTCGGTTACGGCCGCGACTATCCCGGCGCCATCACCGCCTTCTACGAGGTCTCCGGGTACCCGCCGGTCCTGCCCCGGTACGCCCTCGGCAACTGGTGGAGCCGCTACCACCGGTACAGCGCCGACGAGTACCGCGCGCTGCTGGACCGGTTCGCGGCGGCCGACGTGCCGTTCTCCGTCGCCGTCATCGACATGGACTGGCACCAGGTCGACATCGACCCCATCCTCGGCAGCGGCTGGACCGGCTACACGTGGAACCGTGACCTGTTTCCCGACCCCGAGGCGTTCCTGGCCGAACTGCACCGGCGCGGCCTGCGGGTGACCCTCAACGTCCACCCGGCCGACGGCATCCGGGCCCACGAGGACGTGTACGCACGGATGGCCCGGGCGCTCGGTCTCGACCCGGAGTCCGGGCGGGCGCTGGCCTTCGACGTCACCGATCCGGCGTTCCTACGGGCCTATTTCGATGTCGCCCACCGCACCCGCGAGGACGAGGGCGTCGACTTCTGGTGGCTGGACTGGCAGTCCGGCCCGTACTCGCGGGTCGCCGGCATCGACCCGCTGTGGATGCTCAACCACTTCCACTTCCTGGACAGCCGGCGGCGGCGGGACGGTGAACCCGCCGAACGCCGCCCGCTGACGTTCTCCCGGTACGCCGGACCGGGGAGTCACCGGTACCCGGTGGGGTTCTCGGGCGACACCCTGGTCAGCTGGGCGTCGCTGGCCTTCCAGCCGGAGTTCACTGCCACCGCGTCCAACATCGGGTACGGCTGGTGGAGCCACGACATCGGCGGGCACATGATGGGCGTCAAGGACGACGAGCTGACCGCGAGATGGGTGCAGCTGGGGGCCTTCTCGCCGATCCTGCGCCTGCACTCCGGGGCGAACCCGTTCGCCACCAAGGAACCGTGGGCGTTCGGTCCGCAGACCGCCGCCGTGATGACCGACGCGCTGCGCCTGCGCCACCGACTGCTGCCATACCTGCACACGATGAACCACCTGGCGGCAGAGGGCCGGCCCCTGGTCCGACCGGTCTACTGGGACCACCCGGAGAACCGGGCGGCCTATGCGGTGCCGCAACAGTTTTCGTTCGGCACCGCCCTGTTGGTCGCCCCGGTCACCACCACCCGCCACCGGGAGCTGGGCCTGGCCGCGACCCCGGCCTGGTTGCCCCCCGGGGACTGGACCGACCTGACCACCGGGCTGCGGTACCACTCGCCCGGGCCGGACGGCCGGCGGATCGTCCTGCATCGCGGACTGGACGAGTACCCGGTGCTCGCCCCGGCCGGGGCGATCCTGCCGCTGGACGGCGCCGCCGAGCCGGCCAACACCCCGGCCAATCCGGAGCACCTGCACCTCGTGCTCGTCCCCGGCGCCGACGGGGCTTTCGATCTCATCGAGGACGACGACACCGCCGACGCCGAGCCGGTTCTCACCCCGATCCGGTGGGAGCAGGCCACCGGTCGACTGACGATCGGACCGGCCGCCGCGATCCCGACACGGCGTCGTTGGTCGGTCAGCGCGGTCGGTCTCGACGGGCTCGGCCACGCCACGGTCCGGGTGGACGGCGCCCCGGTCGCCACAGCCGCCGCGACCGCGCCCGGACTCGGCCGCGCACTGCCGGCGCTGGTCATCGACGAGGTGCCGGCGACCGCGACCGTGACCGTCGACCTCGGTGCGGACCCGCGACCCGCCCCGACGGACGTCGCCGCCCGACTCTTCGCGCTCCTCGAGCGCGCGGAGATCGAGTACGAGCTCAAGCGGGATCTGCACGCACTGTTGACGGCTTCGACCCCGCTGGCGGCGCGGATCAGCGGACTGCAGGCCCTGGCCGTCGACCGGGAGCTGGAGTCGGCGCTCAGCGAGGTGCTCCTGGCCGGCTGACCCCGGTCAGCCGACCTCGGCCACCGCCGGCTGCAGCGGTATCGCGCCGTCCCGTCCGCGGCTGCGCAGCACCAGCGCGAGGTAGTCGTACGTCCGGACGGCCCCGTTCAGGACATCGTCGCCGAGCCCACCCTGTTCACCGAACCGGTCCAGCGCCGCGCGGACGATCCCCCACGTACGACGGATGGGCCGGTCGGTGCCGGACAGGTAGCGCACCGGCAGGCCGGGCCAGCTGGTGCGGAAGGAGCGGGCCAGGGCCGGGCCGTCCAGGGTCGGGCCGTCGAGGACGAACAGCGCACCCAGCGCGTCGGCGAAGGTCGTGATGCGCGGCAGCGGCGCATCGCCCAGCACCATGCGCACCCCCAGATCGGTCAGATCGGCGTCGAGCAGCGGGGCGCGCCGGTGCAGGACCGGATCGACCCCCAGCCGGGCCCACTGCCCGGTCCACTCGCGTGGCGACAGCATCGGCTCGAGGTGGTGGTGGGCGTGGTGGAAAGCGCCGAGCAGGTCGAGGTAGTCGGACCGGCTGCGCACGGCGGATGGCAGGTCCACCACGCGGGAGAAGGTCAGCCGCAGCCCGGCGGTGTCGGACAGCAGCCGGGCGGCCAGTCCGTCGACCGGCGCATCGCTGCGGATGATGGATCGCACCTCGGCCATGCGTGCTGTCGTCATGTCATGCCCCCCGTCAGCGATGCCCCCCGGATCGCTACACAGGGTCAGGATAGCGGCACAAGCCGTCACCACCAGTGGTTTCGCCCTCTCGGTCGGGGCGATTCGTCGCCCGCCATCGTCGTGCCCCGGTCCGATACCGTCGCGATGAGCTGGACAGGACCAGACAAGTACAGACAAGCTGAGGGTCGACGCGCCAGCCCGGCCCCGACGGGGAACACTGGACGTCCGGCCCACCCGCCCGATCCGACCACCCCAGGAGACCGCCCGTGCCCGCCGACATGTCCGCGATGTTCAGCCTCAGCGAAACCATCCGCGGGGAGGACTACCTCCTCGCGACCTTCTACCTCCAGATGCCGGCGGACGCCGACGTGCTGGCCAAGGCGACGGGGTATGCGGTCGGGCAGACCATCGGCACCTGGATCGAGGTGCCGGGCGTCACCGACGAGATGCGGCAGCGGCACCGCGGCCGCGTCGTCAAGGTGCTGGAGGCCCCGCCGGTCGACCTGGCCACCCAGACGGCCGAGACCACCGGCTACTTCATCCAGATCGCGCTGCCGACCGTCAACTTCGGGCCCTCCATCCCGATGATGCTGGCCACGTCCATCGGCAACGACGTGTCGACGTCGGTGCAGGCCAAGCTGGTCGATCTGGAACTCCCGGACTCGCTGGCCCAGGGCTTCGTCGGCCCGCGGTTCGGCATCCAGGGCGTCCGCGACCTGGTCGGCGTGCAGGACCGCCCGCTCGTGCTGAACATGATCAAGCCGTGCACCGGCCTGACTCCGGAGCAGGGCGCCAAGATCTTCTACGAGACCGCTCTCGGCGGCGTCGATCTCATCAAGGACGACGAGCTGCTCGGCAACCCGACCTTCTCCCCGGTCGTGGACCGGGTCAAGGCGTACCTGGCCGCGGCCGAGCGGGCCAAGCAGGAGACCGGACGGGACGTCGTCTACATCCCCAACGTCACCGACCGCCCCGACAAGCTCCTGGACACCGCCCGCCGCGCCGTCGACGCCGGCGCCCGGGCCGTGATGATCGCCTACGCCTCGGCCGGCTACGGCACCCTGCAGGCCCTCGCCGAGACGATCGACGTCCCGATCCTGGCCCACTACGCCGGAGCCACCCCCTATTTCGAGGGCGCCGGTACCGGCATGTCCGCGCCGCTGGCCCTGGGGCTGCTGCCGCGCCTCGGCGGGGCCGACATGGCCCTGACCATCACCCCGTACGGCGGCTACCCGCTGCGCCGGCTGCCCTACCTCAAGACCGTGCAGGAGCTGCAGCTGCCCCGCCCGCACATCAAGCCGGTGTTCCCGGTCGTTGGTGGCGGCGTGCACCCCGGCACCGTCGAGACCTACATGAAGGAGCTGGGACCGGACATCGTCCTGGGCGCCGGCGGCGCGATCCAGGGTCACCCGGACGGCGCGGCCGCGGGAGCCGACGCGATGCGCCAGGCGATCGACGCGGTGATGGCCGGTCGATCGGTGGTCGACGCCGGGGCGGAGCACCCCGCACTGGGCCGCGCCCTGGAACGGTTCGGCTCCTCCGTCTGAGCGGTCGACCGGGGCCGGGCGGACTTCGCGGTCCGTCCGGCACCGGGCAGGTCACCGGCCCCGGCGGTACGGTGGAAAGTCGCCGGTGGGCGCGTGTTGGACCCGCCGCAGGGAGCGCCGCATGATCATCGCTGATCAGACCAGGAGGCTCGAATGCCCGACACCTTGCGCATCGTCGTCGGTAGCGACGACGCCGGACTGACCTACAAGGACGCCCTCGCCGACGACCTGCGCCAGGACGACCGGGTCTCGGAGGTCATCGATGTCGGCCGCGACGACGATGTCGACGTGGACGAGGACGCCGCCTACCCGCACATCGCGGTGGCCGCGGCCCGGCTGATCACCGAGGGCAAGGCCGACCGGGCGCTGCTGATCTGCGGCACCGGACTGGGCGTCGCGATCAGCGCCAACAAAGTGCCCGGCATCCGCGCAGTCACCGCGCACGACAGCTTCTCGGTCGAGCGGGCCGTGCTGTCCAACAACGCCCAGGTGCTCTGCATGGGCGAGCGGGTCGTCGGTCTGGAACTCGCCCGCCGGCTGGCTAGCGAATGGCTGGACTACCGCTTCGACCCGAACTCCGCGTCGGCCGAGAAGGTCGCCGCCATCGACGAGTACGACCAGCACCCCGAGAGTTCCTGAGAACGTCGAACCCCGTTCCCCCCGACCCGAAGGACGAGATGCCCCGCTTCACCATCGGTTCCAGCCTGAAGATGTACTTCGGCCACACCCGCACGCTGCAGTGGACCCGGGCGGTCGCCGACATCTGTGCCGACCATCCGATGACCCGGGACGGGACCGTCCAGTTCTTCGTCATCCCGACGTTCCCCAGCATCCCGGCGGTGTTCGCGGCAGCCGACCCGGCCGGCATCGCCGTCGGTGGGCAGGACCTGCACTGGGACGACGAGGGCCCGTGGACCGGGGAGGTCAGTGGCGCCGAACTGGCCGAGATCGGTTGCAGCATCGTCGAGGTCGGGCATGCCGAACGCCGCGCCCACTTCGGCGAGACCGACGAGATCGTCGCCCGCAAGACGCACGCCGCCCTGCGGAACTCGCTCGCCCCGGTGCTGTGCATCGGCGAGCCCGACCGCGGGTCGCCGGACAGTGCCGTTCAGTTCTGCCTCGACCAGCTCGAATCCGCCCTGACCCCGGCCCGGGACGCGGGGACCGCCGGCCGCCTCATCGTCGCCTACGAACCCATCTGGGCCATCGGGGCGCCGCAGCCGGCATCCCCCGACCACGTCCGCGCCGTCTGCTCCGCCCTGCGCAGCCACTTGTCCGGGGACGACCTCCTCGACGCCGGCGTCATCTACGGCGGCAGCGCCGGCCCCGGCCTGCTCCCGCAGATCGCCGACGACGTCGACGGGATGTTCCTCGGCCGCTTCGCCCACGACCCGGCTGCGGTCGGCCGGATCCTTGACGAGGTTGCCGACATCACCGGCGCCGGGAACGCGCCGGCCGACGACGCGGGTGTCACCGTCACGAGTTGAACCGCAGCACCGCCGCGACCCCCCGCCGCGGCACCCCCGACCACGACACAAGGAAGTGACTTCGGATGGCGGAACGTGCATTCCTGGGTATCGACGCCGGCACCTCGGTGGTCAAGGCCGCGATCTTCGACGCCAGCGGCGACGCGCTGGCCGTCGAAGGCACCTCTATCCCGCTGATCCACGACGGCGGCGGCGTGTCCGGCGCGGTGGAACAGGACTTCGAACTGATCTTGTCCACGCTCGGCGACGTCGTGCGCAAGGCGGTGGCCAAGGCCGGTGTCACCCCGGAGTCGGTGGCGATCACCGGCCAGGGCGACGGCTGCTGGCTGGCCGACGAGGAGTTCCGCGCGGTCCGTCCGGCCCTGTCGTGGCTCGACGGCCGCGCCGCCTCGCTGGTCGACCAGTGGAAGTCCGACGGTGTGCTGCACGACGTGTTCCGCAACAGTGGCGGGACGATGTTCCCGGGCGCCCCGGCCGCCTGTCTGAAGTGGCTGGACCTGAACGAACCGGAGACCCTGGACCGGGCGACCACCGCCGGGTACGCCAAGGACCTGATCTTCGGTCGGCTCACCGGGATCCGGGCCACCGATCCGTCGGATGCCTCCATGCCGTTCGGTGACGGCACCGGGTTCGGCTACAGCGACGACACCCTGGACAAGACGGGCCTGTCGCACCGCAAGAACCTGCTGGCCCCGATCGTCGCGCCCGTCCCGATCGGCGAGCTGAACGACGCCGGCGCCGAGCTGCTCGGCCTGACCGCCGGCACCCCCGTCACCTCGGGCCCGTTCGACTTCCCGGCCTGCGGCTACGGCGCCGGGGTCGCCTGGCCCGGCACCGAGGGCGACGCCCTCCTGATCGTCGGCACGACGCTGGGCTGCATGGTCCACCAGAACACGCTGGTCACCGCGGGCGAACCCGCGGGGTTCAGCGTGTCCACCGGCCAACCGGACCACTGGCTGCGGGCCATGCCCGCGATGGTCGGCACCGCGTCGCTGGACTGGCTGCTCAAGATGCTCGGGGTCGGGGTCAAGGAGGTCCAGGAGGCGCTGGTCGCCTCGCCCCCCGGCGCGCGCGGCGTGAACATGCTGCCGTACCTGGCGACCTCGGGGGAACGGGCGCCGTTCGTCGACCCGCTGGCCGCCGGGCAGATCACCGGGCTGCGGCTGACCACCGAGCGCAGCGATCTCATCCGCGCCGTGTGTGAGGGCCTCGCGTACACCGCCCGGCACTGCTTCGACAAGGCCGGCCGCACCGGACGCATCGTCGTCGCCGGCGGCGGCACCGGATCGTCGGCGTGGATGCAGGTCTTCGCCGACGTGCTCGAGGTCCCGCTGGAACTGGCCCGCAACCCCGAGGTCGGCGCCCGCGGGGCCGTCCTGGCCGGGGCGGCCGCGCGCGGTGTCGAACTCGACGTCAAGCAGTGGACCGACCCGGAAGGTGTGATCGAACCCGATCCGCGCAACCGGGTGCTTTACGACCGTGGGTACCGTCACCAGATGGAACTGCTGCACTCCGCCCGGCCCCTCTGGAACACCCGGGCCGCGCTCGCCGCACTGGGAGAAAATCGATGAGCCTGTCCACCCTGTCCCCCGACGCCCGCCGCGAGGCACTGGCCGCCGCTAGTTCCGGCACCCACGACATGGTCGTGGTGGGCGGCGGTGTCACCGGCGCGGGGGTCGCCCTGGACGCGGCCGCCCGCGGCCTGTCGGTCATCCTGCTGGAGGCCGGCGACCTCGCCGTGGGCACCTCGTCGCGCTCCGGCAAGATCATGCACGGCGGTCTGCGCTACCTGGAGCAGTTCAACTTCAAGCTCGTCTTCGGCGCGCTGCGCGAACGTGACCGCACCATCAAGACGCTGTCCCCGCACCTGGTCAAACACGAGCCGTTCCTGTACCCGCTGACCAAGCAGTGGGAAAAGCCCTACGTGGGCGCCGGTGTCGGGCTGTACGACGCGATGGCCACGATGAGCAAGGCGACCGGCGGTGCCCCGCACGCCAAGTACCTGGGCCGCAAGGCGATCGCCCGCGAGTCACCCGCGTTGGACCCGGACGTCGTCATCGCCGGTCTGCAGTACCCCGACGGCCGGATGGACGACGCCCGGCACACGCTGGCCGTCGCCCGCACCGCCGCCGAGTACGGCGCCCAGGTCATCCCGTACGCCAAGGTCACCGCGGTGCACACCGCCTCCGACGGCCGGGTGACCGGGGTCAGGGCCGAGGACCGGGAGACGGGGACGAGTTTCGACGTCTCGGCCAAGGTCGTGGTCAACGCGGCCGGGGTCTGGGCGTCGGAGATCCAGAAGATGGCCGGCGCGCACACCTTCTCGATCGCCCCGGCCAAGGGCGCGCACCTGATCGTCCGCGGCGACGCCTTCGATTCGCAGACCGGCATCCTGGCCCGGGCCGAGGACTCGGTGATCATCATCCGCAAGTGGTTCGGGCACTGGCTGCTCGGCACCACCGACACCCCGTACGACGGCGACATCAACAACCCCGTCGCCACCCGGGACGACATCGACTACCTGATGCGGAACATCAACCGCATCCTGCGCCGCAAGATCACCGAGGACGACCTGCTGGGCACGTACGCCGGTCTGCGTCCGCTGCTGGCCCCGGCCGGCAACCACGCCGCCACCACGTCGGCCCTGTCCCGTGACCACGCGACCATCACCGAACCCAAGGGCATGGTGACGATCGTCGGCGGCAAGTACACGACGTACCGGCCGATGGCCGAGGACGCGGTCGACGCGGCCGCCCCGCTGCTGGGCGGTTCGCTGCCCGACAGCCCCACGGCCACGCTGCCGCTGGTCGGGGCGACCGGCTGGGACGCCGTCGGCAACCGGATCCCGGTGCTGGCCGAGCAGTACGGGGTCCCGGCGGCGACGCTGCAGCGGATGCTCTACCGCTACGGCGCCGAGCTGCCCGACGTGCTGGCCCCGGCCGGTGAGGACGCCTCGCTGGTCAAACCGGTCGACGGGGCGGCCGGGTACCTGCCGGTCGAGTTCCTGTGGGCCGTCACCCACGAGGGCGCGGTGACGTTGGACGACGTGCTCAGCCGACGGACCCACGTCGCCATCGAGACTCCCGACGCCGGCGTGCCCGCCGCGTCCCGGGTCGCGGAGCTGGTCGCGCCGGTCCTCGGCTGGGACCAGGCCCGGCAGAAGTCCGAGGTCGAGAAGTACGAGACTGCGCCGCGACTGCAGACCATCCTGTAGACCGGCCCCGGTCTCCAGGCCCCGGCCTAGGTCGGTAAAGAATGCCGCTACCGCCCAAGCGGTAGCGGCATTCTTTACGGACCGGTCTGCGCTGCGGGGGCCAGCAGGCCGAGCTCGGTGAAGACCACGGTCAGGCCGTCGTCCCGCGGGCCGGGCATGACGTGATCGGCCACCGCGAGCAGGTCCGGGTTGCTGCCCGCGACCGCGATGGCCACCCCGGCGTACTCCAGCATCTCCTGGTCGTTGCGACCGTCGCCGGCGGCGATGACCTCGTCCACCGTCGCTCCGAGATGGTCGACGACGACGCCCATCCCGACCGCCTTGTGCACCGCGGTCAACTGCAGCTCGCCGGACGCCTCGCCCAGATCGGGCACGGACGTGGGCAGCAGCAGCACCTCGGGCCCGAGATGCTCGCACAGCTCGGCCATCGACCGCTGCGAGTCGAAGCAGGTGATCTTGCCGAACGACACCCCGCTCAGGTCGTCCTGCATCCGCAGGACGGACAGGATGTCGTCCGAGGTGTCCTGGTGGCGCTCGTCCCGTGGTTGACCCGGGCGCGTCATGATCTCGACGACCCGACGGTCGATCCCGGGCGGGCCGTACAACGCGTCGGGCGCCTCCAGCAGGTACGCCGAGTCGTGCCGGTCGAGCCACGCCAACGCCTTGGCGGCCAGGTCGTCCGGGTAGCGCAGGTCGAGCAGCACCTGCCCGTCGATGACGACGTACCCACCGGCCGCGGCGACGATCCCGTCGAACTGGGCACGCACGTCGGGCGTGACCATCGACCACGGCCGACCGGTGCACAGGAAGATCCGATGGCCGGCCGCGCGAGCGGCCCGCACCGTCTCGCGGTGGCCGGGCGGGATGACGCCGTGCTCGGCGAGGGTGCCGTCGAAGTCCAGGAAGATCAGGCGTCGGTCGGTGGTCGAAGGCGCGGACGGCATGGGCCCGACCGTACCGGCCCCACTCGGTGCGTCGGTAAAGGATGCCGCTTCCTCTCGGCGGGTAGCGGCGGTCTTTACCGACCCAGGGAGGGGCGCCAACCCGCGGCGAGCAGAGCCGACCGGACCCGCTCGACAGCCGCCGTCCGCTGGCCGAAGAACATGCCGGCGGTGATGCGCAGGACGCGCCAGCCGGCGGCCATCAGCCTGTCGATCCGTTCGAGATCGTCGTTGTAGGTGGTGGTGTCGCTGCGGTGGTGGTCGCCGTCGTACTCGACGACGAGCCGGTACTGCTCGTACACCATGTCGCCGCGTCCGAGGAAGCGCCCGTCGTCGTCGTGGATGGCCAGATTCAGCCGGGGCTCCGGCAGGCCCCCGGCCACGATGGCCAACCGGAGTAACGACTCCGGACGGGATTCGGCGCCCGTCCGGGCGCGGGTGATCGCCCAGGCGGCCGCAGGACGGCCCGGCCCCCGGTAGGTCGACAGCCGTTCCCGCAGATCGTCGGGGGTGAGGAAGGGGCGACCGTCCTGCGGGAAGACGGGGACATGGAGGAGGGCGTCGATGGCGGCTACCAGATCGTCCGTTGGCAGCGCGAGCGCCAGATGGCACGCCAGGGTCGCCGGGTCGATCACCGGCAGTCCGTCACGTTCGACCAGGAACGCGTTCCGGTCCTTCAGTTGACGCGATCTGATACCCGGCCGCTTCGTCGGCCAGGAACCGGGCAGAGCAACGACGTGGAGCTCGTCGTCCGTCAGGGCCAACGGCAAGGGCACCGACCACAGCCGCGCCGCGGTCAACGACCCGAAGCCGACACCCTTCGGCAGCACCGCTGCGGTGACCCGGCAGCGTCGGTGGAACGCCTCCTCCGCCGCGAGTCCGCGCCAGTCGTCCGGCCCATCGGCCGCGATCCGCACCCCATGCAGCGGCGCCCACAGATCCCGGCGACGTAGACGCCCGGCGGCGACGAGATGGTCACCCACCACGATGACATCGGGGAGCTCAGCGGGTAGCGGCGCGGGCGGTCGAGGCATCCCGGCAGCCTGCGGCAGACCGGTCCGGTCGCAGCCTGTGCGGGCGGGATCCATCCACAATCGTCCGGCCGCAGCGCCGGTCGTCCCCAGGGGTTGACAACCACCGACGGCCGAGAGCCACGAGGGCTCGGTCAAGAATGCCGCTACCGGGTGACCGGTAGCGGCGTTCTTGACCGACCCGGGCGGGGAGTGCGCCGACCATGGCAAATGGCCGCGACGCCGAGGAGCACCGCCCCGCACGATGCGACCAGCAGCCAACCGGGCAGGCTGGCCGCGGCCACCTGGACGGCCTGTGTCCCGGCAAGGATCGCCCCGATGGCGGCGATGCCCAGGGCCGAGCCGAACTGGCGAGCGGTGGACGTGATGGCGCCGGCCACCCCGGCCCGTTCGACCGGAAGCGAGCTGATGGCCGTGTTCGTCAGCGGCGCGTTGCCCAACCCCAGCCCGGCCCCGATCACGGCATAGGCAGCGAGCACCACCGACAGGGAGCCGTCGACGCCGGCGATGCCGGCGGCCACGGCACCGACCACGACCGTGACTCCGGCCAGAGTCAGGGCCAGAGGGGCCCGACCCCGGGCGACCAGCAGGCCCGACACCGGGGCGAACACGACGATGGCCAGCGCCATGGGGCCCATGGCCAGACCGGACTGCAGCGGGGTCCAGCCTCGCCCGTGCTGCGTGCTCACGGTGATCAGCAGCAGCGCCGCGCTCAGCGCGACGAAAGCGGCGACCGCGCCCACCACGGCCGCCGTGAAGACGGGCCGGTGGAACAGGCCGAGCTCCATCAGGGGCTCGGACGTCCGCCGTTCGACGGCGACGAACGTCGGCAGCGCCAGGGCGAGCACCCCCACCCCGACGAGCGTGCCCGGAGCGGTCCAGCCCCACCGGGGTGCCTCGATGAGCAGCCCCACGGCGAGGAACAGCACCACGGCCAGCAGGACCTGACCGAACAGGTCGACCCGTCGGCTGCGCGAGCCCCACGACTCCGGGATCACCACCGCGACGAGGAGCAGGGCCACGGCGATGACGGGCACGTTGATCCAGAACAGCGACCGCCAGCCGAACGAGGCGATGAGCACCCCGCCGACCAGCGGACCGGCCGCCATGCTGATACCGAAGAGCGCCCCCCAGAAACCGAGCGCCCGGGCCCGTTCCCGCGGGTCGGTCATGGTGTGGGCGACGATCGCCAGGGCGACCGGGTTGAGCATGGAGGCGCCGACGCCCTGCACGACCCGGGCGGCGATGAGTGCCTCCACCGTCGGGGCCAGCGCACAGGCCACCGAGGCCAGGCCGAAGACGGTCAGACCGACACGGAACATCCGCCGCCGGCCGAAGCGGTCGGCCAACGCCCCCGAGGTGATGAGCAGGCTGGCCAGCGTCACCGTGTAGGCGTCGATCACCCAGGCCAGCTCGTTGGTCGGTACGCCGAGCCCCTCGCCGATCGAGGGCAACCCGACGTTGACGATCGTGGTGTCCAGACCGACCAGCACCATGCTCAGCCCGCAGACGGCGAAGATCGTCCACCGATGGCGGCTGTCCGGCGGGGTGGTCACGGTCATGCCGTGATCATCCGCGCCGCCCGCCGCCTCGCCGGTGTCGGCGTGCGCATCGGCAACCCGGGCCACCCGAACAGGACGCCACAGACGTCCGCGTCGGTCAAGAACGCCGCTACCACTCGAGTCGTAGCGGCATTCTTTACCGACCCTGACCTATGGGATTGCGTCGGTCTCCACCGCATGCGGCTGCAGTGTCCCGGCGGCGATCTCGGCCGCGTAATGACAGGCCACGCGGTGACCGGGGGCCAGTTCGGCGAGCACCGGGCGTTCGTCGTCGCAGCGGGTGGGCTGCCGCCAGGGGCAGCGGGTGTGGAACCGGCAGCCGGACGGCGGGTTGGCCGGTGACGGCAGGTCGCCCTTGAGCAGGATCCGCTCGCGGCTGTCCTCGACCAGCGGGTCGGGCACCGGAACGGCCGACAGCAGCGCCCGGGTGTAGGGGTGCGACGGCTCGGCGTACAGGTCGGCCGAGGTCGCCTCCTCGACCAACGCCCCCAGGTACATGACTCCCACCCGGTCGGAGATGTGCCGGACGACGGCGAGGTCGTGGGCGATGACGACGTAGGTCAGGCCGAGGTCGGTCTGCAGGTCGGACAGCACGTTGATCACCTGGGCCTGGACGGAGACGTCCAGCGCCGATACCGGCTCGTCGGCGACGATCAGGTCGGGCTCCACGGCCAGCGCCCGGGCGATCCCGATGCGCTGCCGCTGGCCGCCGGAGAACTCGTGCGGGAACTTCCGCAGGGCCGAGGTCGGCAGGCCGACGGCGGACAGCAGCTCCTTGAGCCGCGCGGTGCCGGCGCCGCCGGCGGTGGCGATGCCGTGGGCCCGCATCCCCTCCTCGAGGATGGACTGCACCGACTGCCGGGGGTCCAGCGAGGACAGCGGGTCCTGGAAGACCATCTGCATCCTCTGCCGCATCTGCCGCAGCGGTTCGGCCTTCAGCGCCGAGACGTCCTCCCCATCGAAGTGCACGGTCCCACCGGTGGGCTCGACCAGTCGCAGGATGGCCCGGCCCAGAGTGGTCTTGCCGCAACCGGACTCGCCGACCAGCCCGTACGTCTCGCCGCGACGGACGGCCAGCGAGACCCCGTCGACGGCGTAGACGTGCCCGACCACCCGGTCGAACAGCACCCCGCGACGGATCGGGAAGTGCACCTTGAGGTCGTCGACGGCCAGCAGCACGTCGGCGTCCCGGGTGATGGCCGACTGCTCGGCCGCCGGGGCGTCCGGCAACGGCTCGGACTCGTGCGCGCCCTTCTCCACCCGGTCGGTCGCGGCGTCGGCCGCCGCCCGGGCGGTCGCCTCGTCGGGGTCGACGACGATGGGGTCCTCCCACGCCGGTCCGGTGGTCACGAGAGCTCCTTCCGCAGGTGCTCGGCCGGGTGCGCGGCCACCGGTTCGACGGGGTTGTGGCAGCGACCGAGATGTCCGGCCGCGGCGATCCTCTCGAGCTTCGGGGTGACCTGACGGCAGAGGTCGATCTCCCGGGAGCATCGCGGCGCGAACGCACACCCGTCGGTCCACGGGATGTTGTCGGACACCGAGCCGACGATCGGTGTCAACCGCTCCCCGGGGTCGCCGTCCAGCCGCGGGATCGACTCCAGCAGGCCGTGCGTGTACGGGTGCCGTGGATCGGCGAACAGCTCGTGCCGGTCGGCCCGCTCCACCACGCGTCCGGCGTACAGGACGTTCACCTCGTCGCACAGTCCGGCGACCACGCCCAGATCGTGCGTGATCATGATCAGCGCGGTGCCGTGCTCGGTGACCAGAGTGCGCAGCAGGGTGAGGATCTGGGCCTGGATGGTGACGTCCAGCGCGGTGGTCGGTTCGTCGGCGATGAGCAGCCGGGGCCGGCAGGCCAGCGCCATGGCGATGAGCGCCCGCTGCCGCATGCCACCGGACAGCTGGTGCGGGTACTCCTTGAGCCGGCGGGACGGATCGGGGATGCCGACGGAGTCGAGCAGTTCGCGGGCCTCGCGCATCGCCGGTCCGCGCTTCATCCCCCGATGCCGCTCCAGTACCTCGGTGACCTGCACGCCGATCGGCACGACCGGGTTCAACGACGACAGCGGATCCTGGAAGATCATCGCCAGGTCCCGGCCGCGACGGTCGCGCATGGCCCGCAACGGAAGGCTGAGCAGGTCGGTGCCCTCGAAGTCGACGGTCCCGGACACCGAGTTCCCCCGCCGCGCCAGCAGCCGCATGATCGCCAGCGACGTGACCGACTTTCCGCAGCCGGATTCGCCCACCAGCCCGACGGTCTGACCGGGACTGACCGCGAAGCTGACGCCGTCGACCGCGGTCATCGGGGCGACGCCCCGGCGGTGGAACCGGACGGTGAGGTCCTCCACCCGCAGCAGTGCCTCCGTCATGACCGCATCACCGCCGGCTCTTGGGATCGATGGCCTCGCGCAGGGATTCGCCGAGCAGCGTGAACCCGAGCGCGACGACGATGATGCAGATGGCCGGCCAGAAGGCCAGGCCCGGGTGCGAGTCGATCCGGTCCTGCGCCTCACCGAGCATCTGCCCCCACTCCGGGGAGTCGACGTCCTGCGACCCGAGACCGAGGAAGGACAGCGCGGCCGCGTCGATGATCGAAGTGGCGATCACCAGGGTCGACTGCACGATCACCGGGGAGAGCGAGTTCGGCACCATGTGCCGGAAGACGATCGCTCCCGGCTTGACCCCGAGAGCGCGGGCGGCGAGGACGTGATCGGACCCGCGTTGGGCCAGCATCTGCCCGCGCAGCAACCGGGCGAACACCGGGATCTGGGTGACCGCGACCGCGATGATCACGCTGGTCAGATTGGGGTTGGTGAACAGCACGGCGATCGAGATGGCCAGCAGCAGACTGGGAATCGAGAGCATCACGTCGACGATGCGCATCACCACGGTGTCGACCCAGCCGCCGAAGGCGCCGGCCAGGATGCCCAGGATCAGCCCACCGGTCAGCCCGAGCAGGGTGGCCAGCACGCCGACCAGCAGGGTCTGCCGGCTCCCGACGAGCAGGCGGGAGAACAGATCGCGCCCCTGGGTGTCGCCGCCGAGCAGGAAACCGGGCTGGGCGGGAGCGATCTCGTTGCGGGAGCGCGACGTCTGCCCGATGAGCAGCTGGTCACCCGGGCTGTGCGGGGCCAGGAACGGCCCGATGATCGCCAGCAGCACGAACGCGGTGATGATCACCGCGCCGATCCAGAACAGCGGCGAGTACTTCAGCCGCTCCCAGGCCGAGGCCCACAGCGACGTGCCCTTGTCCTCGTCGTTGACCAAGGAGTCGATGCGCTGTTCCCGGGCTCGCCGGTACGTGGTGACCATCAGCGGGTCCGGATGCGCGGGTCGACCACCGCGTAGAGGAGGTCGACGACGGTGTTGATGATGACGAAGGCGGCGGCCGATGCGATGACGACGACCTGGATCACGGGATAGTCCTTCTTGGTGAAGCCGACGGCCAGCGCCTCCCCGATCCCGGGGTAGGCGAAGACGGTCTCGGTCAGGACGGCGCCGACCAGCAGGGCGCCGGTCTGCAGACCGGTCACCGTGATGACCGGCAGCATGGCGTTGCGCAGGATGTGCCGGCTGCGGATGGTCGACGTGGTCAGGCCCTTCGCCTCGGCGGTGCGCACGAAGTCCTCACCCTGCACCTCCAGGACGGAGGCCCGGGTGATCCGGAAGATGACGGCGAACGGGATCGTGGCCAGTGCGATCCACGGCAGGATCAGATGTTTGACGGCGTCCCAGGACGCGTCCCACTCGCGGGTCAGCAGACCGTCGAGGACGAACAGGCCGGTGACCCGGGTGGCGTCGATGTTGGGGGTCTGCCGTCCGGACGGCGGCAGCAAGCCCATCCGGACCGCAAACACGTACTTGAGCAGGAAGGCGAGAAAGAACACCGGGACGGCGATACCGACGAGAGAGACGACGATCAGGCCGCTGTCCAGGACGCCCCCCTTGCGCCGGGCCGCCCAGTAGCCGAGCGGGATGCCCAGCAGCAGGGCCAGCACGATCGCGCCGAAGGCCAGCTCGACGGTCGCGCCGAACCGGGTGAGGAAGACCTGGAGCGCGTCGGTCCCCGGGGCGACACCGGTCGACTGACCGAAGTCGCCCGTCAGGGCCCGGCCCAGGAACTTGAAGTACTGGACGAAGATCGGCTGATCGAGCCCGAGCACCGACTCCAGTTCGGCCCGCTTCTCCGGGGTGGCCCGGTCACCCAGGATCGCGGTGACGGTGCCGCCGGGCAGGTTGCGCAGCCAGACGAACAGCAGGATCGAGAGCACGAAAAGCACGAGCACCAGTTGCAGCAGACGCCGAACGGTGTAGCGGAGCACGCGGTCGGACCTTTCTGGAGCCGAGGAACCCCGGGGACGGCGGTGGCACGGCGGTGGTTCCGGCCGGAGCCGGAACCACCGCCGTCACCCCTCAGCCCGTCTTGGAGACCGAGGCGAACCGCTCGTCGGTGAGCGGGCTGGCCACCAGGCCCTGCACGTTGCCGGCCACCACGATCGCCGGCGGCGAGTTGGAGATCGGGATCGCCGGGATGTAGTCGGCGGCGATCTTCTTGTTGATCTCGACGTACGCCGCGTCCCGCTGGTCCTTGTCCGGAATGGCGTCGGCCGCCTTCAGCTGGTCCGACAGCTCGGCGCCCCACGGCTGGGTGCCGGTGTTGAAGCGGTTGTCGGTGCGGGTGAAGAACGTGCCGATGAAGTTGTCCGGCGTGTTGTAGTCACCCGTCCAACCGAGCAGGAAGACGTCGGCCTGGTGCGCCTCGACGCCGTCCAGGTAGCCGCCGTTCCACGGCTTGGAGGTCTCGTTGACGGTGATGCCCGCGGCCTCCAGGTCGGCCTTGAACGCGGTGAAGACGCTCTTGGGGTCCGGCATGTACGGCCGGCTGACCTCGGTCGGCCACCAGAAGTTCAGGGTCAGGTTCGACTGCCCGGCCTCGGCCAGCAGCGACTTCGCCTTGTCGACGTCGTAGTCGTACTTGGTGACGTCGTCGGTGTAGCCGTCGACGGTGTCCGGGTAGAAGATGTCGGCCACCTTCGCGCCCTCGGGGAGCTGCGAGGTGACGAACTGCTGGCGGTTCAGGGCGTGGGCGATGGCCTGCCGCACCTTGAGATCGGCCAGGGCGGGGTTGTTGCCCTGGGTCAGGCCGACGTACAGCACGTTGAACGCGGGCCGCACCTCGACCTGGAAGCCGGCGTCCTTCAGCCCGGACCAGTCCGCCGGGTTCGGCAGGTCGTACCCGTCGATGGTGCCGGCCTGCAGCTCCTGCTTACGGGCGGTCTCCGACGGGATGATCTTGAAGATCAGCGTCGCCGTCTTGGCCTTGTCGCCGTAGTAGTCGTCGTTGCGGACGAGGGTGACGGTGTTGTTGGCCTGGTCGTACGACTGGAACTTGTAGGGGCCGGCGCCGGTCGGGTGCTCGGTCGCGTAGGACGGGTAGGCGAACGAGTCGCCCTGGGCCTGCACGTTGTTCGCGTCGTACTGCTGCAGTGCGGTCGGCGACTGGATCGAGTAGGAGGGCAGGCCGAGCACACCGGGGAACTTCGAGGTCGACGAGTTCAGGGTGATGACGGCCTTGTTGCCGTCGGCCTGGCAGCCCGCATACAGCGAGGGCACCGGCTGGCCGGCATCGTCCTTCTGGTCCTTGAAGCCGCCCATGACGTCCGACCAGTACTGCGCCTGAGTCGCCCCGGCCCCGGTCTGGTTGTACATGCGATCGAGGTTGAAGCAGGCCGCAGCAGCATCGACGGTGGTGCCGTCGTGGAACTTCACCCCGTCCCGCATGGTGAACGTCCACGTCTTGCCGTCGGCCGACGACTCCCACGACGTGGCCAGTGCCGGCTCCGGGTCGGCGGTGCCCGGGGTGAACTTGATGAGGCCCTCGTTGATCTGCCGGGCCACCCGGAAGGTCTCGCCGTCGGTCGCGTACAGCGGATCGAACATGCTGGGGGCGCCGGCGGCGCCGAAGATGAAGGTGTCGGCGGCGGCGCCACCGCCGCTGCCCGCCGAACCGGACGTCCCCCCGGAACCACTCGCGCTCGATCCGGGCGCACCGCTCCCGGGGGCGGTGGACGAGGCATCGCTGCCCCGGTCGGAGCTGGCGCAGGAGGCCAGGCCGACGGCCAGGGTCGCGGCCGCCGCGGCGGCGAGGCCGCGGGTCAGGCCCCGGCCGTTCCAGTGGGGACGTCTCACGTTCAGTACCTCCAGGTCATGGCGGTCGGAATCCGTGGACGGTAAACCGCCGTTCAACCTTCGGCGCGGCGGTTCATCGCATCGTTACGAATCGCCGCAAACTGTCACTCCGGTGCCACAGTGCTCACCACGGAACGAACCCGATTGCGGCCGACATTTCACTCGGAGTGACGAGTGTGGAACCGGCCACCGGGCGTCCGTCACAGCCTCGACGGTTCGGGGCCACCACCGCGTCCGACTACGGTGGGAGGTGACGCCCGCGGGTCCGATCGGGCCCGGCCGGCACCATCGTCGGGGCGCCTGATGAGGCGCTGATCGAGGGAGAAGTACCAGATGTCGACCGATCTGACGGGTTCCGTCGAGTCCTCCACCACCTGGCCCGGACTGGACGCCTCACTCGCCCAGGCCGACCCGGAGGTCGCCGAGTACGTCGACCGCGAACTCCGCCGCCAGCAGGAGACGCTGGAGATGATCGCGTCGGAGAACTTCGCCTCCGTCGCGGCCATGCAGGCGCAGGGCAGCGTGCTCACCAACAAGTACGCCGAGGGCTACCCGGGTCGCCGCTACTACGGCGGTTGCGAGAACGTCGACGTCATCGAGCAGCTGGCCATCGATCGCATCAAGGGCCTGTTCGGCGCCGAGTTCGCCAACGTCCAGCCGCACTCCGGCGCGCAGGCCAACGCCGCCGCCATGCAGGCCCTCATCAAGCCGGGCGACACCATCCTCGGCCTATCCCTGGCCCACGGCGGACACCTGACCCACGGCATGCGGATCAACTACTCCGGCCTGCTGTACGACGTCGCTGCGTACGAGGTGTCCAAGGAGGACTACCGCATCGACATGGACGAGGTCAGCCGAATGGCCCGCCAGCACCAGCCGAAGCTGATCATCGCCGGCTGGTCGGCCTACCCGCGGCACCTGGACTTCGCCCGCTTCCGCGAGATCGCCGACGAGGTCGGCGCCTACCTGATGGTCGACATGGCCCACTTCGCCGGCCTCGTCGCCACCGGTCTGCACCCGTCGCCCGTGCCGCACGCGCACGTCGTCACCTCGACCACCCACAAGACCCTGGGCGGCCCCCGCGGCGGCATCATCCTGTCCAACGACGCGGCCATCGCCAAGAAGATCAACTCCGCGGTCTTCCCCGGCCAGCAGGGCGGCCCGCTGGAGCACGTCATCGCGGCCAAGGCCGTGGCGTTCAAGATGGCCGGCGACCCGGCGTTCGTCGACCGCGCCGAGCGCACGCTGCTCGGCGCCCGCCTGCTGGCCGAGCGGTGGGTCCAGGCCGACGTCGCCGACGCCGGCATCAAGGTCCTCACCGGTGGCACCGACGTGCACCTCGTGCTGGTCGACCTGCGGGACTCCGAGCTCGACGGCAAGGCCGCCGAGGACCGGCTGCACTCCGTCGGGATCACCGTCAACCGCAATGCGGTGCCCTTCGACCCGCGCCCGCCGATGGTGACGTCCGGTCTGCGGATCGGCACCCCGGCCCTGGCCACCCGCGGCTTCGACGCCCGCGACTTCGTCGAGGTCGCGGACATCATCGCCGAGGCACTCAAGGCACCGGTCGGCGAGCTGGACCCGGCGTTGGCCGCCTCGCTGCGGGATCGGGTCGCGGCGCTGGCCGCCCGCAACCCGCTGTACCCGCACCTGGTGTCGGGCGCCGTCGACGCGGTCTGATCGCACCGACGCTCTGCCGAGCAACGAGAGAACCCATTCCCCGGCCGCCGGGGGATGGGTTTTCCCGTCTGCGGTGTTGACTGCGGCATGAGCACCCGAGCGACTTACCGCCTCACCGGTCTGACGTGCGACGCCTGCGTCGTCGCGGTCACCGAGGAATTCCACCGTCTCGACGGCGTGCAGTCCGTCGTCGTCGAACTGCACCCGGAGGACGTCTCCGTGGTCACCGTGATCAGCGACGCCCCGCTGCTCGGGGCGGCCGTGCGCGACGCCGTCGACGAAGCGGGCTACGCCCTGGCCTCCTGACGCGGTTCCCTGGCCGAGGCTGATCATCTCGTCGTTCCGGCGGCCGTTTGCGCCTGCTGAACGCCGAGATGATCAGCGCCGGCCACCTTCGTCGGCGTCGACCGTCAGGCCGGGGTCGACGCCGGGCCGCCGCCGGTCAGCGCCGCCAGGGCCGTAAACGGGCGTGCACCAGGGCGGCCCGCGCCGCGTTGTCGCCGGCCGCGCCGTGCACCCCGCCGCCCGGGTGGGCCGACGACGACCCGAGATACAGCCCCTTGATGGGGGTCTCGGCCCGACCGAGTCCGGGGATGGGCCGGAAGACCAGCTGCTGGGACACGTCCGAGGTCCCCCCGCCCAACGCCCCGCCGACCAGGTTCGCGTCCCGCGACTCCAGGTCCCGGGGCGACAGCACCCGGCGGGCGATCACCCGATCGCCGAAACCGGGGGCGTTCTTCTCGATCCGGGCCTGCATGCGGTCGGCCATGCGTTCGGCGTCCGACGCCGTCCACCGGCTGCTGATCGCCTCGCTCTGGTTGCGCGCCCCGGCGTCCCCGCGGATCTGCCGCGGGACGTGGGTGTAGGACCAGACCGACTCCGTCCCCTGCGGCGAGCGGGACGGGTCCGTCGTGGTCATGGCCCCGACCAGCAGATAGGGCAGCCGCGGCAGGATGCCGTCCTGAATCCGGGAGTGCCCGGTGGACAGCTCGGCCAGTGAATCGGCCAGGTGGACGTATCCCGGCGCCACGGCCGGCTCCCCGGCCCACGGGATCGGACCGGACAGCGCCCAGTCGACCTTCACGGTGCCCGGATCCCACCGGAATCGCCGCATCCCCTTGAGCACCCGGTCCGGCAGATCGGACCACGGCACCAGCCCGCCGTAGAGCTGGGGGGCGGTCACGTCCGCGATGACCGCCCGACGGACCTCCACCCGGTCCCCGTCGGCGGTGCGGACGGCGACCACCCGGCCGTCGGCCACCTCGATCCGGTTGACCGCGGCATCGCAGCGCAGCCGACCGCCGGCGGCCTCGAAGCGGCGCACCATCGCCGCGATCAGCTCACCCGCTCCCCCGGTGGGCGCCGGGAACCCGACCTGCTGGCCGAGCATGGCCAGCAGCAGCCCGAACAGCCCGGAACCCATGCCCTGCGGATGCAGGTCGGCGTGGGCCGCGTTGCCGGCGATGAGCATGCGGGCGCCCATCCCCGTGAACCGGCTGGTCAGCGCGTCGGAGGACTCGACCAGCGTGCGGATCAGGTCCATCCCCCCGGCCCGCGGGACGGCCGCAGCCAGCCGGACGGCTCCCCGGACCGGCGGGAACGGACTGAGCAGCGACTGGATCAGTCCCGGGCTGATCCGCTGCCACTGCTCGAACAGGTCGAGCCAGACCGCACCGTCCCCCGGGTTCAACGCGTCGAGCGACGCCGCCGTCCGGCCCGGTTCACGATGCAGCAGCGCCCACCCCCCGGACGGATCGGGGTTGCCCACCACCGCCGGGGCGTGGCTCCACTGCAGGCCCCAGTCCGACAGCCGCAACCGGGCCAGCGGCGGCGACACCGCCGACAGCGGATAGAACGCCGAGAAGGTGTCGTGCACGAAATCGGGGTGCACGTCCCGGTCGCTGCGGACCGCACCACCGGGGGTGGGCTGCTGTTCCAGGACCAGGACGTCCCAGCCGGCGTCGGCGAGTCGGTTGGCGGCGACGAGGCCGTTCTGTCCGGCACCGATCACCACGGCGTCCACGGCGGAAGTCATGTGCCCATGATGCCCAGACCCCCGTTCAGCGAAGCAGTTTCGTTCCGCGGCTGTCGGGCACTGAGACTCGCATGGCTCGTGACACCCGCATCGTGAACGCGCGCCCACCGGACGTGTGGGCGGTTCTGGCGAACGGCTGGCTGTACCCGTCCTGGGTGGTCGGCGCGTCGCGGATGCGCAAGGTCGCAGCGGACTGGCCCGATGTCGGTGCGGAACTGCACCACTCCGTCGGTACCTGGCCATTGCTCATCGACGACACCACCACCGTGTTGATCAGCCGGCCACCGCACCTGCTGCGGCTACGGGTCCGGGCCTGGCCGGGCGGCGAGGCCGAGGTCGAACTGCAGCTGCACCCGGTGTCCGGTCGGCCCGACCAGACCGAGATCGTGATGTTCGAGTACCCGAAACAGGGTCCCGGTCATTGGATCCCGAAGCCGCTGGTCGACCTGGCCCTGCATCCGCGGAATCGCGAGACCCTGCAGCGCCTGGCCTATCTGGCCGAGGGCCGCCCCGACCCCGGCGAACAGGCGGCCTCGTAGGCTGCGCGCCATGCAACGGTTCACGCGTGCGGGTCTGACGTTCCCGGTCGTCGACGACGGCCCGTCCGACGGCCCGCCCGTCGTCCTCCTGCACGGCTTCCCGCAGTCGCCCGCCGCCTTCGACCTCGTCACCCCGCGGCTGCACGACGCGGGTCTGCGGACCCTCGCGCCCACCCAGCGCGGGTACGCGGCCAGCGCCCGGCCGAGGCGCCGGCGGGACTACGCGGTCGGTGAGACCGCGGCGGATGTCCTCGCCCTGCTCGACGCGGCCGGCCTGGAACGGGTCCACCTGGTCGGGCACGACTGGGGTGCGGCGCCGGTGTGGCAGCTGGCCGCCACCGCCCCCGACCGGGTGCTGACGGCGACGGTGCTGTCCACCCCGCATCCCCGCGCGATGAGCGCGGCGCTGCTGCACGGCCAGGCGCGTCGATCCTGGTACATGGCGTTCTTCCAGCTGCCCGTCCTCCCCGAGCGGCGGGCGCGACGCTCACTGGGCGGTGCCCTGGCCGGCAGCGGCCTGCCGGAACGGTTCGTCGGGGAGTACACCGCCGCCCTGGCCGCTCCCGGCGCGGCGACCGGCGCCCTGAACTGGTACCGGGGCCTGCCGTTCTCCCGGCCCGCCGCCGGACCCGCCCGGGTGCCCACCACCTACGTGTGGGGTCGGCACGACTTCGCGCTCGGCCGGTGGGCGGCCGAGCGCACCGCCGACCACATCGCGCCCGGTGTGGCCTACCGCTTCCTGGAGGTGGACGCCGGCCACTGGTTGCCGGAAACGGCCCCGGAAGCGATCGCGGACGCCATCATCGACCGCACCGGCTGACGACCGGCGCACCGACGGGCGCCGGCGCGGCCCACCCAAGCCTTGGGCGCGGCGCCAGCGTCCCGTCGACGACGCGTCAGCCGCGGGGCGGGGTCCAGTCCTCCCGGGTCCAGGCCATCTGCCAGAACCGCACCTCGTGGTGCAGGCCGAGCCGGAACGCCTCGGCCATCCGGGACCGCTCCGCCGGGCCGGCCTGGTCCGCGAGAAGGTCCACCCGGAAACGGAAGTCGGCGAGGATGGCCTGGCACTCGTCGGTCGCGTAGAACTCCCACCAGCCGCGGAACGGGTTGTCGACCGCCGGCGGCTCGGCAGCGGCCAAGGCCCGGGTCGCCGCCTCCATGTACGTCCACACGCAGGGCAGCAGCGCCGACAGCAGCACCCCCAGGCTGTCCCGCGCGCACAACGCCATGTGATCGACGTAGGCCTGGGCCGACGGCGCCAGATCGGCGTGCACGACGGCGGCGTGATCGAGCCCCACCGCCTCGCACAGCACCCGGTGGGGGTGCTGCTCGTCGTTCAGGACGAAGGCGATCTGCTCGTTGAACCAGCGCATCCAGTCGCGGTCGGGCGACATCGAGACGCCCAGGCCGTAGCAGCGGACGAAGGAACTGAGGTACTGGTGGTCCTGCTCGACGTAGTGCTGCACGCACTCCCGGGGCAGGGTGCCGTCGTACAGGCCACGCAGGAACGGGTGGTTCCAGAACGCCTCGAACAGGTCGTCGTACTCGGCCCGCAGATCGGCGGTGAACGACCCGGCGGCCGGCGGCGCGGAGGGGGCGGGAACGTCGGACAGGGTGCTGGACATCAGGTCTCCAGGGATGGGCCAGGCTCCCGGTCGTCGGGACGACGTCGGAGACGGGAGCGCATCGGACTCCGGGCGGTGCTGCGGTGACGTCCCTCCGCCGGTCCGAACCGGGTCAGGTTCTGCGGTCGGCGCGTTGCGCCCTCTCAGCCCGCGAGGCGGGCTCCCGTGTCACCGCTGCCGACGCTAGCAGCCCGGGCCCGACTCCCCCAGGGGGGCCAGCTGCCGACGCAACAGACAGAACTCGTTGCCCTCGGGATCGGCCAGCACATGCCAGGTCTCATCGCCGGTCTGCCCGACGTCGGCGTGGACGGCGCCCAGGGCCAACAGCCGCTGCAGCTCGGCGGCCTGGTCCTGCCCGACCGGGTTGACATCGATGTGCAGCCGGAGCGGTCCGGGCCGCGGATCCGGCGATCGGGAGAAGACGATCGTCGGCGCGGCCCCGCCGAAACCGGAGGTCGGGCCGATCTCGATGCCGTCGTCGGGGGTCTCCCGCCCCAGCTCGACGTAGTCGAGGACGGCGCACCAGAAGACGGCCAGCCGCTCGGGGTCTCGGCAGTTCAGGACCAGCTCACTCAACCGGGCAGCCATCGCGCGACCGTACTGCGGGCCTCGCGGCCCGGCCCACCGAATTGCCTCGAACGGCGCCCGGGGCGACTCAGCCGGAAGCGGGCGGTGCGTCCAACGGCCGCGCGCCGAGCTGGGTGGTCAGCAGCTCGATGGCCGCGGCCTCCGGGTCGTGCGTGCGGGCCGCCGTCTGCTGGGCCGGGTCGGGCGGCTCGTTGTAGTCGTCGGGGATGTCGCTGTCGAAGTCGGGGCCAGGGTCCGACGGCCCGTCGGGCAACGGGATGTCGTCGACCGGGCCGCCGGGCGTGGGTGCGCCGCCGGCCGGACGGTTCGGACCCGGGCCGCCGGTGCGCGCGGGTCGACCGCCGCCGGTCGGTCCCCCGGCGTCGCAGCGGATGCTCCAGTTCACGCCGAGGACCTCGCGGAGCGCAGCCCGCAGCTGATCGGAGTTGGCGGACTCGAGGACCCGGCGGGCCATCCCGGGGGACGGCATCGACAGCACCAGTGCCCCACCCTCGACGCCGATGATGGTGGCGCTCTCCAGCAGGATCTGGGTGGTCCGCCGGCGGGACTGCACGCGGCGCAGGACCTCTGGCCAGACCCTTCGCACATCGGTGACGTCCGGTTCGCCCACCGCACCGGATGGACCGCCGGCCGGGGCAGCGCCGGACGACGCCCCCGGTGCGGCCGAGCGACTCGGCGACGACGGGGTCGCCCCGTCTGCGGCGGCCGCCGGGCGGGACGGCGCCGCGGCGCCCGACGGGCGATCCGGCTGCCGGTCCGGGACGGCCCGGGAGCCGTCGCCGGGAGCCGGCCGTTCGCCCCGCTGGTCCGCCGCCGGTACCCGCTCGGTCCGGCGGTCAGGACCGCCGCGCGCGCCGTCGGTTGCGACGGCCGGCGGGGTGGTGTCGGGGCCGGCGCCGTCCCGTCGTGGAGCGCCCGGGGCGGTGTCCCGATCCGTGGTGGGCCGGTCGGCGGCGGGAGGCGTCGGTGGCCGCGTACCCCGGGCCGAGCTGAGGGTCGGCCGGGTGGGCAGCCCCAGGCCACCGCCGGACGCGCGGGCCGGCGAGGCCGGTGCCGCCGCAACCGGCGGGCTGGTGGGCGCTGACGGTGCCGCCGCGGCCGGCGCCGCGGGTGCCCGGGTCTCGCTCGGCGGTGTCGCGGGCGGCGCTTCCCCGACCTCCGGTCGGCTCGCGGCGGCCGGACCGCCCACCGGCCGGCCGTCGGCTGACGGGGCCACGGCGCTGGGCGCCTCGTCCGCCGAGCGGCGGCGCGGGGGGATCGCCGGGGGAACTGCCGCGACCGGCTCGCCGTGGTCGGCGGCGATCGCCATCCGGCGTTCCATCCGCTCCAGCCGTTGCAGCACGCTGTCGTCGCCGGCCGCGGGCAGCAGCATCCGCGCGCACATCAGCTCCAGCACCAGCCGGGGCGAGGTGGTGCCGCGCATCTCGACCAGGCCGGTGTGCAGGATCTCGGCGAACCGGGTCAACGACGCCTGGCCCAGCCGTTCGGCCTGGCCGGTCATCGCGGCCACCGTGTCCTCGGGTTCGTCGATGAGGCCCTTGGCTGCGGCGTCCGGCACGGCGGCCAGCACGACCAGGTCGCGCAGCCGCTGCAACAGGTCGGTGGCGAACCGGCGCGGATCATGCCCGGCCTCGACGACCCGGTCGACCGCGGCGAACACCGAGGCGCCGTCACCGGCCGCCAGGGCGTCGACCGTCTCGTCGAGCAGGGCGGCGTCGGTGACCCCCAGCAGGGCGACCGCATGCCGATAGGTGACACCGTCGGGACCGGCCCCGGCCAGCAGCTGGTCGAGCACCGAGAGGGTGTCGCGCGCGGAGCCGCCGCCGGCCCGCAGCAACAGCGGGAACACCGCCGGCTCGACGGTCACGCCCTCCTCCGCGCACAACCGCTCCAGCAGACCGCGCATCGTCGTCGGCGGGATCAGGCGGAACGGGTAGTGGTGCGTGCGGGACCGGATGGTGGTCAGCACCTTGTCCGGTTCCGTCGTCGCGAAGACGAAGACCAGGTGCTCCGGGGGCTCCTCGACGATCTTGAGCAGGGCGTTGAAGCCCTGCGTCGTGACCATGTGAGCCTCGTCGATGATGAAGACGCGGTAGCGCGACTCGGCCGGCATGTAGAAGGCGCGATCGCGCAGCTCACGGGTGTCGTCGACACCGCCGTGGCTGGCCGCGTCGAGTTCGACGACGTCCAGCGAACCGGGCCCCTCGGGGGCCAGGGCGATGCACGACCCACACACCCCGCAGGGATCCGCGGTGGGGCCCTGCTCGCAGTTCAGCGAGCGGGCGAGGATGCGGGCGGATGACGTCTTGCCGCAGCCACGGGGGCCGGAGAACAGGTAGGCGTGATTGATCCGGCCGGCCGCCAGAGCGGTGCGCAGCGGATCGGTGACGTGCTCCTGCCCGATGACCTCGGCGAAGGACGCCGGGCGGTATTTGCGGTACAGAGCCAGGGCCACGCGCCGACCTTACGGGAGGCCGCCGACACCGGGTTCCGCCCGGGGAGCGGCCCTGGTCACCCCCGGGCCTGCGCCAGCACCCGCGTCATCACGGCCAGGGCGCGGTCGAGGTCGGCGCGGGTCGGACCGGCGTATCCGAGGACGAGACCGGCCCGGCCGCCGGCCCGACGATGATGGCGAGCCAGACCGTCCACCTCGACCCCCAGCGCCTGGGCCGCGACGACGATCAGCTGCTCGTCCGCACCGCTCCCGCCGACGAGATCGACGACGACATGGGCCCCGGCCGGGTCGCCGAGAACCGGCCACCCGGCCCGCTGGACGGCCTGGACGACCGTGGCCCGGCGGCCGGCCAGCTCCCGCCGCAAGCGCCGCAGATGCCGACCGAGGTCACCGGCCCTGGCCAGCGCCACGACGACATGCTGACCGGCCGTCGGGGGACGGGTCCCGGTGGCCGCCCGCGCGGCCAGCACGGCCGCGGTCACCTCCGGCGGCGCCACCAGCCAGCCGCACCCCAGCACGGGGGTCAGCATCTTCGAGGCCGTGCCGAGGTGGGCGACGACGTCCGGTCCGAGGGCGGCGAGCAGCGGGAGCGGGGCGACGTCGTAACGGAGTTCGCCGTCGTAGTCGTCCTCGATGACCAGGAACCCGTCCCGCCGGGCCCGCTCGACCAGCGCGACCCGACGACGGGCCGACATCCGGGCACCCATCGGGTACTGGTGGGCCGGGGTCACGCAGACCGCCGCCACTCCGGCCGGGACGGCGTCCACGATCAGTCCCTCGTCGTCGACCGGCACGCCGACGAGCGGATGACCGGCGGAGGCCAGGGCCGCCGCCCCGGACACGTACCCGGGGTCCTCGACGGCGATGGGCAAGCCGGCCGGCAGACACCGCCCCAGCTCGGCGAGGGCGGCCGTGCTCCCGGTGGTGGCGATGATCGCCGACGGTCCGACGGGCAGGCCGCGGTGGCGCAGCAGGTGCTCGCCGACGACGGCGCGGAACTCGGGCAGCCCGGCCGCGTCCAACCGGGACTCGACCCGCACGTCCCCGACGATCCGCCAGGCCCGCCGCCAGGCCGCCCCGTCCAGCACCTCGACGCAGGGCACACCGGCCCGCAGCGAGATCAGGTCGCGCGGCGCCGACCCGGGCGCTCCCGCCGGAGCCGGCCGGGGGGCGTCCGCCGCTGAACGGCCCGGCGTGCCGACCACGGTCGTCCCGCTGCCCCGGCGGGCCGCGATCCACCCCTCGGCCAGCAGCTGGTCGTAGGCGGCGGCGGTGACGGTCCGGCTCACCGCCAGTTCCTGGGCCAATGTCCGGGTCGACGGCAGGCGATCGCCCGGGCGGAGCGCGCCGCCCGCGGCCGCCGTTCGCAGCGCGTCAGCCACCTGGACGGCGAGCGAACGGCCTGCCGACCGGTCGAGGACCACCGGGGGCAGCACGACACCCGACACGAACTGCTCACTGGTCACAGCACATCTCCCGGCGGCCAGTGGCCTGCTGTTCTTGGTCAGAATTGGCCCTGTCAGGATGCCACTTCCCGCCGGATGCTCATCGACGTGACTGCCGTTCCGCCCGCATCCCTCGTCCCGCTCTCCCCGACTGCCCGCAGTACCGTGCGCCGCGGTGCCAACCGGGCCCGCACCGACCGAACCGACCTGTACGCCGTTCTCGACGCCGGCACGGTCTGCCACCTCGGCGTCGTGCTGGAGGGCGCCCCGGTCGTCCTGCCCACCGCCTACGGCCGCGTCGAAGACACGCTCTACCTGCACGGATCGACCGGCTCGGCGTCCCTGCGGGCCGCGATGACCGGGTCACCGGTGAGCGTCACTGTCACCCTGGTCGACGGAGTCGTGCACGCCCGATCCGTCTTCCACTTCTCGATGAACTACCGCAGCGCCGTCGTCCACGGCACCGCCCGGACGGTGACCGACCCGGACGAGCGGCTGGCGGGTCTGCGGGCGTTGACCGAGCAGGTCGCCCCCGGCGCCTGGTCGTACGCGCGGCAGCCGAACCGGAAGGAGCTGGCCGCCACCGCCGTGCTCGCCCTGGACCTGACTGAAGCCAGCGTGAAGGTGCGGACCGGGCCGCCGGTGGACGACGAGACCGACGTCCGGGACCGTCCGGAGGTCTGGGCCGGGGTGCGGCCGCTGCGGGTGGTGGCGGACGCTCCGTTGCCGTGCCCGACCGTGCCGGACGGGGTTCCCGTCCCGGCCCACCTACGCTGATCCATCGGTGGCGACACCCGTTGCTACCCGGGTAGCATTTCGGGTATGAAACTCAGTGTGAGCCTGTCCGAGCAGGATGTACAGGTTCTCGACGACTACGCCCGGGACCAGGGACTGCCGTCACGGTCGGCCGCTCTACAGCGAGCCATCGCTCTCCTCCGACACCCCCAACTCGAGCGCGAGTACGCGCAGGCATGGGAGGACTGGCAAGGCTCATCCGACGAGGAAGCCTGGGACGACACGGTGGGCGACGGTCTGCGCGATGCGACGCGGTGACATCTGTCTGGTCGACCTGGATCCGGCCCGGGGCAACGAGGCGAACAAGAGGCGACCTGCGGTCATCGTGAGCAACGACCGCGCCAATACCACCGCGGAACGCCTGGGCCGCGGGGTCGTCACCGTCGTCCCCGTCACCAGCAACACCGACCGCGTTCTGGCCTTCCAGACGTTCCTACCGGCGGTCGAATGCGGACTGCCTCGCGACAGCAAAGCTCAAGCGGAGCAGGTGAGGTCCGTGGCCGTGGAACGAATCGGACCGACGATCGGACGGGTCACCGGCGAACTCATGGGCCACCTCGACGACGCCCTGCGACTGCACCTGCAACTCTGACGCGGCCGGGCGACCGCCCGGAGACAAAAGGGGACCCCCGCACCCGTCAGAGCTCACGGACCCTTGCTGCCTTCCGGCCCTGGGGGGGTTGATGAGATGGACGCCGCGGGGGTCCGGCGACCACTCTACCGGGCGCCGGGCCCTCCCCGCGCCGATCCGGGCGGCCCGGGCCCTTCGCCCCTTCGGGTCGGGGGACCTGCGCGGTACCGTGACCGGAAGGTAAGGGTGCCCTACCCCCGGATGGTCCGCGGTGGGGCGGGCGACGGACCCGGAGGTGAGCGTGCCGAGCTGGTTGGAGGGCACGCCGTTCGCGGTGACGGTCGGGGTGCTGTTCGCGATCGTGCTGCTCCGCGCCCAGGGCACCTACTGGTTGGGGCGCCTGGCCGCGGCGGGGGCGCTCCGTTCGCGGTGGGCCGACCGCGTCACCGGTCCCCGGACCACCGCCACGATCGTCCGTCTGCACCGATGGGGTTGGCCGCTGATCACCCTGTCGTTCCTGACGGTCGGCATGCAGACCGTCGTCAACGCGGCCGCCGGGCTGACCCGGATGCCCTGGCTGCGGTACACGGCGGCCATGGTCCCCGGCTGCCTCGCCTGGGCGGTGGTCTACGCGACGGTCGGCTTCGCCGCCCTGGAGGCGGCCCTGGCCCTCGCGGCCCGGTCACCCTGGGCCCTGGTCGCGGTGTTGCTGCTGGTCGCCGGGGGTGCCGCCGTGCTGATCCGGCGGCGGCAGCGAACTGCGACCACCCCGCCGGGCGCCACCGCCGAACGGGCGGCGGACCCCATCCAGAGTCCGTGATTTGGGCGTCCTGGCCTGTCCCCCGTAGACTCTCCGGCGGAGGATTCGCCTAGTGGCCTATGGCGCACGCTTGGAAAGCGTGTTGGGGTAACTCCCTCAGGGGTTCAAATCCCCTATCCTCCGCCGGGAACGAACGCCGGCCGTCCTCCGGGACGGCCGGCGTTCGACGTTCGGGGGTTCGTCACCGGCCCCGGGCCCGGTCAGGGAGACGATGGCACCCCGGATCGACCCTCCGCCTCGCTGTCGATGCCCGGGAGCATCCACCGGACGGCGGCGCGGGCCGACAGCAGGACGACGACCAGCAGCGTCACCGAGAAAAAGCCGCCGAGGCTGACCCGGTCACCGAAGACCAGATTCACCAGCTCCAGGACCACGAATTTGCTGCTGAAGGCGACGCCCCAGAGCAGTAGCGCGGCCACCGCCTTCGCCCGCGGCCCGTCCGCCTGCCGGAACCGGGTCAGCACCGACGTCTTGGCCAGCCGGACGAGTTCGAGCACCGCCTTCAGCAGCACGGCCGTCAGCAGCGACAGGGTGAAGCTCTCGCTGATGACGTGGGGGAAGTACTCGGCGAACAGGTTGAGGACGACGACGTAGACCAGCAGGTCGACCACCCCGGCGACGACCGGGGCCGGGACCGCGGAGGTGCGGATCGCACCGTCTTGTGGCATCTGTCCTCGCCGGAATGATCGCCGCCGACGGCTGATGGCCCAGCCGTGGTGCGCCGACCGTAGCTCGAGAGCGGTGTGACCGGCAGGGTCCTTCGGCCCTGTGGCGCGCGGCCGGCAGGAGTCCTTCGGTCCGACGCGCCCATCGGTCGTCGACCCCCGACAACCGCCCCGCGGCGGATCCGTCCGTGACACTGACCGTCATGCTCACCGGTCTGCTGATCGCCGCCCTGGCCTGTCTGGGCTCCGGCCTCGGCTCGGCCATGGAGGCGTTCGGCGTGCACCGGGCCGCGGCGCGGACCGGCGGTTCGGCCGACCTCGCGCCGCTCCTGCGGACCCCGCAGTACGTCGCCGGCCTGGGCGTCGACGTTCTGGGGTCGGTGTGCACCGTCATCGCTCTGCAGTACCTGCCGTTGTTCCTGGTCCAGGCGATCGTGGCGGCCAGTGTCGGGGTGACCGCGGTCGTCATGGCGGTCACCGGGCGCCCGGTCGGCCGCCGGGCGTGGATCGCCCTGGGCGCCTCCCTGATCGGGCTGGCCCTGCTCGCGACGTCCGCCGAACCCGCCAACGGCCCGATGGTGGACACCGTCTGGCAGTGGCTGCTGCTGGCGTCCGCGCTTCCGCTGACCGGGCTCGGCCTGGTGGTCGAACGCCGTCCCCACCGGGCCACGCCGGTGCTGTTCGGCCTGCTGGCCGGGGTGTCCTTCTCGGTGGTGTCGATCTCGGCCCGTGGCCTGGACCTGCCGGAACCACCCTGGCTGCTGATGCGGATGCCGTCGGCCTGGGCGATCGCCGTGCTGGGCATCCTCGGCACCGTGTTCTTCGCCCGCGGTTTGCAGCACGGCCGGGTCACCGTGGTCGCCGCCGTCACATTCACCACCGAGACCATGCTGCCGGCTGCGGTCGGGTTGCTGTTCCTAGGCGATGAGATCCGGCCCGGACGCGAGCCGCTGGCGGTCGTCGGCTTCGGCATCGCCGTCGTCGCGGCCATGTTCCTGGCGCGATTCGCCGCCCCGGGCCTCCCGCCCGGGCCGGCTCACCGAGCGAACGGCGCAGAAGCGACCCGTCAGCCCGACGGGCCGAAGCGCTCGACGCGCAACGCGGCGGCGGGCAGTCCACCGTCGACCAGCAGCTGAGTCGCGAACTCGGCGAACGGTGTCGATCCGCACACGAACCCGGTGGCATCCGGTCGCAGCAGCGGGGCCACCTCGGCCGCCGTCAGATGACCGGCGGGACGCCCCTCGTAGTCGGTCCGGGACAGGGCGACGACTGCGCCGGCGGCGGCGAACTCGTCAGGGAAGGGCAGGTCGTCCAGGGTGCGGGCGGCCACGGCGAGCCGCAGGCGGTCGGTCGCGCCGACGGCCTGCGCGTGCCGCAGCATCGCCAGCAACGGGACCGCCCCGCTGCCGCCGCCCACCGCGACGGCCGGCGTCATGCCGTCCCAGACGAACCAGCCGCCGATCGGCCCGCGGATGACCAGCTCGTCACCGGGCTCGACGACCTCGGCCAAGAACCCGGACACCTCGCCGTCGACCAGGCGTTCCACCCACAGCTCCAGCAGGGGGTCCGCCGGGGCGGAGGCCACCGAGTAGGAACGCTGGGCGACGTAGCCGTCCTCGGCGGTGAGCCGGACGGCGTAGTGCTGGCCGGGCAGGTGGTCGATGCGGTCGGGGACGCGCAACCGCAGGATCACCGCCCGCGGGCTGGGGTGCACCACCTCGACGACGGTCGCCGTCCGCCACGCCCCGGTGCCCACGTGCGGACCGGCCGCGAGCAGCCGCGGGTGCAAAGGCTCGTCAGTCACCGGTGTACCGCTGTTCCCGCCACGGATCGCCGAGGTCGTGGTACCCGTTGCGTTCCCAGAAACCCTGCTCCTCGTGGTCGAGCAGGGTGATCGAGGTGACCCACTTCGCGCTCTTCCAGAAGTACAGGTGCGGGACCAGCAACCGGACCGGGCCGCCGTGGTCGACCGGCAACGGGCGACCCTCGTGGGTCCACACCAGCCAGGCCTTGCCCCCGGTGACGTGCTCGAGCGGCAGGTTGGTGGTGTACCCGGTCTTGGCGCGGGCCAGGATGTGGGTCGCCTGCGGCGACGGTCCGGCGATGTCCAGGAGGGTGTCGAGGCTGACGCCCTCGAACGATGTGCCGAGCAGCGACCACGTGGTGACGCAGTGGATGTCGCCGTCGTAGCGGGAGGCCGGCAGCGCGTGAACCTCGTCCCAGGTCCAGGTGGTGGGGGTGGCGACCAGGCCGTTCAGGGTGAACGACCAGTTCTCCGGGGCGATCCGCGGGGTCGCCTCCGCGGTCAGCACCGGCCAGTCCGTTCCGGTGTCGTACTGGCCGGGCGGGAGCCGGGGGTCGCGTTCGGTGCGCCGCCGGCCGACGAAACCTCGGGTTGCCATGGGCCGTCCCCTCTCCTGCTGACGTTCTGCTCGCCCGAATCTACGACGGACCGCCCAGCGGCAGCCGGAGCGCCCGGTACAGCGCCGACATCCGCACCCGCTCGGAATCGAGCCGGACGGCCGGGCCGTGCACGTTGTCGGTGATCTCCCGGTAGGTCAGCTGCTCCTCGTCGTCCAGACGGTCGAGCATCACGACCTTCGGCGAGTCCTCACGACTCCAGTGCCCGCGGTGCTCGGCCAGCGTGGTCCGGTCCATCAACAACGACCGCACGCGCGGGTGCCGGTGGCGGAGCCGGTCGAGGACGGCGAACCCGTGGGTGTCGATGTCACCCCAGTACAGCAGCTCCCGCTCGGCCAGCCAGGGCGGGACGGCCACCCCGTCGGCGGCGAGCGCGGCGCTGCCGAGCACGATGACGGTGTCGGTGAGATCGGGGACGGCCAGGTAGGTGGCCTCGTTCTCGACGGCCATCACCCGCGCCCCGATGGGGGCCAGAGCAGCGAAGTCGTCGCTGCGGACCGACAGATCGGGCAGGCCGGCGAACCGCTGGTCGCCGCGCAGCGGCCGGAACCGGACGAAGGTCGGCCGCCGCCGGAACCCGAACCGCTGCTCGAACTCGGCCCGGGCCGCGGTGCGGTCGATCCGGCCGGTCGGCAACTGCCGGTCGAGCAGGTCGGTGAGCACGTTGCGGTGCCGTTCGAGGAACCGGGTGTCGACGCCGGGGACGTCGATCTGCCGCAGGTAGAGGTCCTTGCGGCTCTGGCGGGAGATCCAGACGACGGTGGCCATCAGGGTGTCCCACTCGTCGCGCAGCGCCAGCACGCGCAACGGGTAGGCACCCATCCACTCCCGCAGACGGGGCGTCTCCCGGGCGGCCGTGTCCAGCCGTTCGGTCAGCCAAGCGACGTCGGGTTGCACCTGCAGCAGAGTCCACGCGGTGGCCGGTTCGTCGATCCACACCGCCTCGGGGATCCGCAGGACGGCGGCGTCCGAGCCCTCGGCGGGATCGGCGTCCTCGGTGAGGTCGGCCAGCCGGGCGGCCCCGGGGGCGGCGGCCGCCGTGGTCTGCACCCGCCACGGTCGTCCCACGCTCGGTCGCCAGAGTTCCAGCCAGCTGCGGACGGCGTCCGGGGTCTCGGCGATCTGCCGGGCCGTCGGTCCGCGGACGGCGAAGGAGAACGGCGCCCACTGCTGCCCGTCGGCCAGCGCCCGGGGCAGCACCCCGGTCTCCCAGCGCCGCCGCAGCGCCTCGACGACGTCGACGGGCTGCGTCCACGCCGTCCGGCTCGATCCCCCGCCGCGCATCATGGCCACCAGCAGTCACACCTCATCGTTCGGTCGGTCTCGGCGAGCTCGCCCGAATCTAATGGGGCCGGTCCGGGCCACCGAATCGCCCCCGCCGTGATGCCCGGCCAGACGATCAGCGGGGCCGGATATGCGGGGAGCTGACCGGGCACGCCGGGCAGTCCAGCGCCGGATCGTCCCCCTCAGCTGCCGGGTGACCGGATGACGCAGAACCGTCCGCGTCGCCCCGCCGGCCCGGCACGGTCAGGAAAGCCAGTACTCCGCCCAGGGCGCACAGCCCACCGGCGATGAGTACCGCCCGGCCGTATCCGGCCGAGAAGAGCGCCGGGTCGGTCGACGCGGCCGGGCCCAGCCCGGCCAGGCCGGGCAGCACGGCGACGGCCAGCAGCCCGGCGACCCGGGCGACGTCGTTGTTGATGGCCGAGGCGACGCCCACCTGATGCTCCGGGGCGGCGGCCAGCACCGTCGTGGTCAGCGGCGCGACGGTGAACGACAGACCCAGGCCGAAGAGCACCATCGGGATCAGCACCGAGCTCAGGTAGGTGGCGTCGGCGCCGATCCGGGACAGCCACAACATGGCCCCACCGGCCAGCAGCGGGCCGATCGTCATCGGCAGCCGTGGCCCGATCCGCTGGGCCAGCCGGCCCATCCGCGCCGACAGCAGCAGCATGACGACGGTGATCGGCAGGGTCGCGACCCCGGCGGCGACCGGACTGAACCCGGCGACCACCTGCAGTTGCACCGGCAACAGGAACAACATCCCGGACAGCGCGGCGTACAGGACCAGGGTGACGCCGTTGGTGGCGGCGAACACCGGATTGCGGAACAGGCCCAGCGGCAGCAGTGGGCTGGTCGACCGGGCCTCGACCAGCAGGAACACGAGGAGCAGCACCAGTCCGGCGACCAGGGCGACCGTGGCCGCGGTTCCCCAGCCGGTGGCCGGCCCCTCGGTCAGCCCGTAGACGATGCCCGCCAGGCTCACGCAGGCCAGCACCGCACCGGGGTAGTCGAGCCGCCCGATTGCCTCGGTGTCCCGTGATTCCGGGATGTAGCGGCGGGCCAGCACGATGACGATCGCGGCCAGCGGCACGTTGATGAGGAACACCAGCCGCCACCCCCACGGCGCGACACCGACCAGCAGGCCACCGACCAGCGGCCCGATCGCGGTCGCCACCCCGCCCAGGCCGGACCAGGCGCCGACCGCGGTCGAGCGGTCCTGCGGCCGGAACGACGCCTGCAGGATGGCCAGGGATCCCGGGGTGAGCAGCGCCGCGCCGGCGCCCTGCAGGGCACGCATGGCGATGAGCGTCCCCGCATCCGGGGCGAGCGAGCAGCCGGCCGAGGCGACGGTGAACCAGACGACGCCCAGGATGTAGATCCGGCGGCGACCGAGCCGGTCGCCGAGGGACCCACCGAGCAGCAGCAGACCGGCCAGCACCAGCGTGTAGGCGTTGACGGTCCACTGCAGTCCGGTCAGCCCGGCGCCCAGGTCCGCACCGATCCGCGGCAGCGCCACGGATACGACGGTGCCGTCCAGTTGGGCCAGCCCGCTGCCGAGGACCGTCGCGACGAGCACGGCGCGGGCGCGGGGCGTGCCGTAGACCAGGGCGTCGTCAGATTGCTTGTCGACCGGGTCGCGCGGCGGTGTCGTCATCGTCGTGTCCGCCCCTCGCCGGCCCGCGGTCTCACGACCATCCGGCCGGGATGGTCGCGCGGACATTCATCCGCATCATCCGCTCGATGCGGATCGCACGCTGTCGTCAGCGTCGACCGAACGCATGCGGGACATCACGAGAGGGTCCGGTGACGGACGGCGTGGTTCTCGGACGCCGTCGCCGCCGTCCTCGCGCCACGTCACCGTGACCGCCGATCCGGGGAACACCGCCGTTCCGGTGGGCGGGCACTGACTGAGCACCGTCGCCGTCACGCCGTCGGACACGACCGCCACCACTTCCCCGGGGGTGTCGGGGTTCTCGCGCACCATGCACACCTGATGCCGGGACGCGACGCCCCCGGCGTCATCGACGGACAGACCGACGAGGCGTGGGGTCAGCACCGGCGAACGCTCCGTCTGGTCACCCGACATCGCTCCAGCATGACCACTGACCAGGCCCGGAGCACCCCGGACGACGTGGCTATCCGGCCGAACGTGCGGGCGCAGCGTCATCGATGGACCGGCCCGGAGCTGGCGCCGTTCGCTCACGGTGAACCGCACCGGCCCTCCCGGAATGAAAACCCCGCCCAGCCGCTTGAGCTGATCAGACTCAACTCTCCTGACAGGAGCCTGATATGGCCGATTCGGCTGATCGCCGATCCCCCGGTACCGACGCCGCCGGCGCCGAGACCGCCACCGTTCGCAACCTCCCCGTCCTGTCCCTCACCGACGTCGTCGTGCTGCCCGGGATGGTCGTCCCGCTCGAGCTCGACGAGCCCGCCCAGGCGGCCATCGACGCCGCTCGCGCCGCCGCCACCGAGACGTCCGGCACGGACTCGGACGACAGCAAGGGCGAGCTGCTCATCGCTCCCCGACTGGCCGACCGCTACGCCACCCACGGCGTGGTGGCGACCATCGAGCAGGTCGGCCGGATGGCTGGCGGCGCCCCCGCCGCCGTGCTGCGCGCCGGCCGGCGGGCCCGCATCGGGGTCGGGGTCTCCGGACCCGGCGCCGCCCTGTGGGTCGAGGCCGAACTGCTGGACGACGAGCCCGTCACCGAGCGCACCCGCACCCTGGCCACCGAATACAAGTCGCTCGTCATCGCCACCCTGCAGAAGCGGGACGCCTGGCAGGTCATCGACACCGTCGAGAAGATGACGGACCCGTCGACCCTGGCCGACGCGTCCGGGTGGGCGCCGTACCTGACCGGCGAGCAGAAGCGGCAGATCCTCGAGACCGCCGATGTGGCCGCCCGTCTCGAACTGCTCATCGAGTGGACCCGCGCACATCTGGCCGAGATGGACGTCGCCGAGAAGATCCGCGACGACGTCCGCGAGGGCATGGAGCGCAACCAGCGCGAATTCCTGCTGCGCCAGCAGCTGGCCGCGATCCGCAAGGAGCTCGGCGAGGACGGCGAGCAGGAGAAGGGGTCCGTCGCCGACTTCCGGTCCCGTCTCGAGGCGGCCGAGCTGCCCGAGAAGGTCCGCGAGCAGGCGCTGCGGGAGGTCGACCGGCTGGAGCGGGCCAGCGACCAGTCCCCCGAGTCCGGCTGGATCCGGACCTGGCTGGACACCGTCCTGGAGATCCCGTGGCTGGTCACCACCACCGACCATCACGACGTGACCGCCGCCCGCGCGGTGCTGGACGCCGACCATCACGGGCTGGACGACGTGAAGGACCGGATCGTCGAGTACCTGGCCGTTCGCGGCCGTCGGGCCGCCCGCGGCCTGGAGTTGGTCGGCGGACGGGGTTCCGGCGCCGTGCTGGTGCTGGTCGGCCCGCCCGGGGTCGGCAAGACGTCCCTGGGCGAGTCGGTCGCCCGCGCGCTGGGCCGGAAGTTCGTCCGGGTCGCCCTGGGCGGCGTCCGCGACGAGGCCGAGATCCGCGGTCACCGCCGCACCTACGTCGGGGCGCTGCCCGGGCGGATCGTGCGGGCGCTGACCGAGGCCGGCTCCCGCAACCCGGTGATGCTGCTGGACGAGATCGACAAGGTCGGCGCCGACGGCTACCGGGGCGATCCGGCCGCGGCACTGCTCGAGGTGCTGGACCCGGCGCAGAACCACACGTTCCGCGATCACTACCTGGACCTGGACCTCGACCTGTCCGACGTGCTGTTCCTGGCCACCGCCAACGTGCTGGAGACCATTCCGTCCGCGTTGCTGGACCGGATGGAGCTCATCACGATGGACGGTTACACCGAGGACGACAAGGTCGCGATCGCCCGCAGCCACCTGCTGCCCCGGCAGCGGGAGCGGGCCGCGCTGACCGCCGACGAGGTGACCCTCACCGACGAGGCGCTGCGCGAGCTGGCCGCGAACTACACCCGGGAGGCCGGCGTCCGGCAGCTCGACCGGCTGCTGGCCAAGGTGTTCCGGAAGGTCGCGACCCGGCTGTCCGGCTCGCCTTCGGGGAACGACGGCTCGGACGCGCCCGTGGTGGTCGATCAGGCCGATCTGCGTGGCCTGCTCGGCCGGCCCCGGTTCCTGCCGGAGACCGCCGAGCGCACCGCGGTGCCCGGGGTGGCGACCGGTCTGGCCGTCACCGGGATGGGCGGCGACGTGCTGTTCATCGAGGCCAACACGGCCCCGCGGGACGACTCCGAGCCGCGCCGCGGTGGTGGATCGCTGACCCTCACCGGGCAGCTGGGCGACGTCATGAAGGAGTCGGCGCAGATCGCGCTGTCCTACCTGCGGTCGCACGGCCACCGGTTCGGGGTCGACCCGGCCGACCTGGACGGACGCATCCACCTGCACGTCCCGGCCGGCGCCGTCCCCAAGGACGGACCGTCCGCGGGCGTCACCATGGTCACCGCGCTGACGTCGCTGGCCACCGGTCGCCCGGTGCGCTCGGACGTGGCCATGACCGGCGAGGTCACGCTGAACGGTCGGGTCCTGCCCATCGGCGGGGTGAAGCAGAAGCTGCTGGCCGCGCAGCGGGCCGGCGTCACCACGGTGTTCATCCCGGCCCGCAACGAGCCGGACCTGGACGACGTGCCCCGTGAGGTGTTGGACGCGCTGACCGTCAAGCCGGTCGCCGACGTGGCCGACATCCTCGCCGAGGCGCTGGAGCCGATTGCCGGCGTCGATTCCGAGGTCGCTCGGGTCGCCTGAGCCGCCTCGCCGACCGCCCGTCCCCGTTATCCAGGGGGCGGGCGGTCGTCGTGTCGGCGCCGCGTGGTCCGCCGGTCGCCGCGACCCACGGCTCGATCGGTCGATCTTTCGCCCCTGTTCCCGACCGGCCAACGCGTCGTTGTCCCCCAGTTGGGGGACAAGAGCGCTCGGCAAGGTCTCGACAATCACCCGCGTGATCGCAAAGAGGGCCTCGTTATGACGGGGAAGAGACGATCGGCTCGCGCCGGGGGACTGGGCGGCGTCCTGGCGGTGGCGTTGCTGACCCTGGCCCCGACGAGTGCTGACGCACAGTCGCCTGCACTCGCCGCGCCGGCCACGGCCGGACGACCGTCGGCTCAGGTCGCCCGAGCTACCGGGAATGACCTGGCCACACCAGGTCTGGGGTGGGGTGACGGCAACGACGGCCAGCTGGCCGGATCGACCGGGCGATTGCCCGGACCCATCCCGGTACTGCTGCCACCGGCCACGGTGTCGGTGGCCCTCGGCCGCCGACACTCGTTGGCGCTGACGGCCGATGGCGCCGTGTATTCCTGGGGCGCCGACTCGGCCTCCCTGTTGGGCGCCGCGGCAGGACCCGCGCCCGCTGCGGGTCCGGCATTCCGGCGGGTCGCCGTTCCCGAGGGGACCGTCGTGACGGCCATCGCCACCGACTCGGGCCACAGCCTGGCCCTGTCCGATCGGGGAGCCGTCTACAGCTGGGGCGCCAACCGCAGCGGAGAGCTGGGTGACGGGGGCACTGCGGCCCGTCAGACGGTGGCGGCGGTCGCCGGCCTCCCTGCGATCGCCGCGATCGCCACGGGTGAACACCACAGCGTTGCCGTCAGTACCGACGGCCGCGTCTACACCTGGGGGGCAAACGACACCGGTCAATTGGGCCACAGCGGGGGCGGCTCGGCCGCACCCCTGCCCGTCGCACTCCCCGACGGCACCCGAGCGGTGGAAGCCGCGGCCGGAGCACGCTTCACCCTCGTCCGCACGGCCGACGGCCGCGTGCTGGCCTGGGGGGCCAACTCGGACGGACAGCTGGGGGACGGATCCCGGATCGGTCGGTCCTCCGCGGGCACGGTCCTGCTTCCCACCGATCAGCGGGCGACCCACATCGCAGCCGGAGGGTCCGGAGCAGTGGTGGTCACCGAGCGGGGCCAGGCGTGGAGCTGGGGTGACAACAGCCTGGGGCAGGTCGGTGACGCCACCACCACCGACCGCTCCGTGCCCGTCGCCGTTCCCCTCCCCGGGGGTGCCACCGCTGTCGACCTGAGCCGGGCCGGCGACCACACGCTCGTGCGGACGGCCGACCGGCGGCTGTTCGCGTGGGGAGACAACCGATGGGGCCAGCTCGGAGACGGGACGACCACCACGCGTTCCACGCCCACCGTCGTCGACCTCCCCCCGGGCGACGACATCGTGGCCATGGGCGCAGGTTTCGGTCAGGACCTCGCCGCCGTCGCGTCGAACGGCCTGGACCGGCTCACCGTCGCGACCTCCACTCCGGTCATCACCCCGGCGATGCGCGCCGAGTTCCGTGTCGACGGATTCGACGACCAGGGGCACTGGCTGGGGCCGGTCACCACCGGGGTGACGCTGGCGATCGACGACGGCACCTGCGAGGGAATGAGCTGCCGATCCGACCGGGCCGGCGAACGCGCGGTCACCGCCACGGTGGGGTCCGCCGTCGGCCGAACATTCCTGCGGGTGACCAGCTCCGGTTCCGGCCCGTCGACGACGGCCAGCCCGACCGATGACCCGGATCCGTCGACGACGCCACCACCGAGCACGACCCCCGGGACGACCACGACCACTACGCCGTCCCCCACGGCGACGGCCGGGGGTACGACGACGCGCGTCTCGTCCACTGCTCTCGTCGTACCGACGGCCGACCGTCCGGTGCCGGGCACGACGGTGCAGCCGGTCGATCCACCGGCCTTCACCCGGGCCACCGGTGTCCTGTCGTCGACCGGCGTCGGCCCCTGGCTGTTTCCCGCCCTCCTGGCCGCGGTCGCTGCCGTCGCGACCGGAACCGTCCTCGTCGTCGTCTCGCGGCGCCGCCACCGCACCGCTCCCGAGGGAGAACCCCAGTCATGACCGGCATGTCCCGACGCCACCTGCTGCGGACCGCCTCGCTGAGCGCACTCGGCCTGGCCTTGAGCACTGCGGTCACGCCCGGTGCTGCGGCCCGGCCGGAGGGCCCGACGTGGAACCTGGCCCCCCGGTCCGCTGCGCTGCGCGCACTCGACCCGGCCACGTCGCAGTACGAGCCGGTCTTGCCGCTGTCGATCACGGCCACCCACTCGCTGTCCAGCGACGCCTTCGTGTCCACCGAACTGCAGCTCGATTTCACCGGCGACAACCCGGACCAACTCGTACCGATCACCCGGTCCCATGGACGGGTCGAGGCCCTGATCCTGTCGGGCCGTGAGAATCTGCTCTACCTGTTGTACCGGGACGCGAGCGCGGCCGGCGGCTGGCAACGCGATGTCGTCTACCCACCGGCAGGCAGCGACCTGCCGTACCGCTTGACGGAGTTCACGGCCGCATTCGACCCGACCGACGGGAACGTCCATCTCGTCATCCGCGAGCAGGACGGGACGTGGGGAGACTGGATCTCCGTGTTCTACATGGGCGAGGACAACGTCGTCCAAGGCTCGAACATGATCAAGTACTGGGCCAACAACAGCAGCAACGGGGGATGGTGGGGGTACGCGAGCTCGCATGCTCAGCCCCGCTATTTCCTGGACGGGGTCAATGTCCCGACCTTCTACCTGTGGGATGACCCCGGCACCTATTACACGATCGATCGGCAGGTCGCCCCGGGCACCCAACCCACTGTCACTCTGACCCCGAACACACTGGCGGGCTTCCCGAGCACCACGGTCGCCGATGGTCGAATCCTGGGGTATGGCGACCGGGCTTTCGTGGCCTTGACGGTCGATGGGTCGGGGGGCGGATTCGAGTGCCCGTTCGGGGGCGTCGTCTCGGTCGGTCCGCTGCCCGCCGGCGCCAGCATCGAGTGGGCCGGCGTGATACCCACCGAGCAGACGCCGTCCCCGGCATTCCTGTCGGCGGATGCAGACGGGGCGACCCTGACGTACTTCCAGTTCAGCTCAGACAGTCTGCTCCCCCAGAGGGACCAACTCCTGCAGCTACCGGACGGGGCGACACTGGCCAGCGTCGCCTCGTCGAACAACCAGGCCGCCAGTCAGCTCTACTTCGTCCTCGACGGCCCCGACTCGGTGGCCGGCCAGCTGTGGACCATGGTCAGCGGGTTGGCCGACGGAGTGCCCAACTTCGCGCCGATCCCGGTCGACACCGGCTACTCCGCGATCTATGCCCCCGATCTCCTCACCGACGACGTGACCCTGTTCGCGATCCTCGACGACGGCATGACGGTGCGCATTCTCAGCCGGTCCGCGGGCAGTGCGTCCAGCTTCTACAGCCAGCCCCTCAACGGTGTGAGCGCGCCGGACAATCCCGCCGACGGACCGTGGACCGCGGTCCCCGTCCACCTGGCGGCCACGACCGCCAGCCAGGTCGACACCTGGCGGACGTCGATCCGGGTCACCGACGCCTTCGGCGCGGTCCAGGTCGGCGTGCCCGTGACGGTCGCGGTCGATCGTGATGTGACGGTCTGGCAACCGGGTGGCACCGGCCTGAACGGCCAACCCCTGGACACCGTCACCACCATCTCGGCGACCGGGTCCCCGGCCACCTTCTTCACCGACATCGACGGGGAAGTCACCCTGGCCGTACCGGCGTCCGTGCTGCACACCGCTTCCTACTCGGTCACCACCGGCGAAGAACCGTCGGTAATCCTGGCCCCGGATGCCGACATCCACGCCCGCCTCGCCGATCTCAGCTCGCTCCCCGCGGCCCTGCAGTACGCGACGGCGGCCGACGGCTCACCGCTGTTCGGTGCGCTCCAGCCGGCGCCCGATGACGGCATCAGCGCCGGCGACGCAGCGGTGCAGGCCGCCACCCTCATCGCGCAGGTGATGAACGTCGGCCTGGGCACGGCACCGACCGACCTGTCGACGCCGCTGGCTCTGGGTGGTCTGCGGTCGGCCGACTCGCTCTCGCTGACCTCCGGCCCGGCGGTCCAGCGCGCCGCGGTCGGATCCCTCCGGTCGTTCTGGGACGCGGCGAAACACGACGCCGAGTCGGTCGTGCGGGCCGTCGAGACCGCCGCGATCACGGTGGCCGATGATGCCGAGCAGGCCGCTCAGTTGGTCAAGGACGCAGCCACCGGCGTCTGGCAGATCACCCTGAACCTCGCGGGCGACTTCGACGATGCCGTGTCCTGGGCCGTCTCCGACGCGCGCAGCGCGGTCACGGCGGTCACGGGCATCTTCCACGCCCTGCTGCACGACGCCGAGAAGGGTCTGCACGACATCCTGCACTGGCTCAAGGACGACGTGCTCGGTCTCCTGCGCGATGCGGCGGATGCCGCGGCCGCCTTGGCCGGGTTGGTGACCGGCTCGGACGCGAGCACCCAACTCAAGGCGGTCGTCGACCGGTGGCGAACGACGGTGGACGGCGACTTCGACGATCTCCGCGACGAGGTGAAGACGACCTTCTCCGCTGTGCAGACCTTTCTGTCCGGTCAGTCCGTGAACACCATGCGGGCCGGTGTGACCGCTCCGGCCGGATCCGCCGGCGTGCAGGCCATGGCGGTATCCGACCCCAGCCGGCTGCAGGAGCTGGCCGACGTCGTCCACGACGTCCGAGGGCAATGGCTGCGCGACAAGCTCAAACACCAGGCGACGCGGGCACCGGCCGTCGCCGACGAGGTCGGACCCGCCCTGTTGCAGCTGATCACAGACCTGGGGAACGACATCGAAGGTCTGCTGGGCAGCTTCGGGGCGGTGGCCAGCGATACGGTCGGGTTGTCCGCGGACGGGAGCCAGGCAGGAGTGTCCGATGGCGGTCTCGGCGGCATCTTCAACCACGTCGGGACTTTCATCGACGAGGTCTTCGCGGTGGTCGACAAGCTGATCGACGATCTGCTCGACGTGCTCCTGGCCATCTGGGACAACATCGTTGCGGTACTGAGCCAAACGCTGGACCAGGTATTCCCGGCGGCCGCACCGATCATGGACCTGATCGGACTGGAGAACGTCACCGTCGCCCAGCTGCTGGCAATGTTCATCACCCTGCCCGGCACGCTGTTCGCCCGCGTGCGTTTCGGTGGCGACGCCACCATGTTCTCCACCTCCGCGTCGGCGACCTCCGGGGCCCTGGACGCCGACGCGCAGGACTGGGGTTCGTTTCTCGCCACGGCCAGCCTGCTCGGCACGTTCTTCTGGGGCGTCCTCGACGGTTCCGTCGACGTCCTGCGCCTCGCGGCACAAGCGGACGGTCAGACCTACGACCCGCCCACCTTCGTCGCCTGGACCGACCTGGGGTTCTCGTTCTTCGCCAACCTGGTCTCCTACCCGTTCAGCTCCACGCAGCCGTTGAGTTGGGTGCCGACGACGTGGACCGGGAAGTATCCGAACCTGCCCGTCGGCGTCTGGGCCGCCGGTTTCGCGCCGGCGGCGGTGTCCTTCGCTGGCACCTGGGCGGCAACGCATTTCGACAACCAGGACATCAAGGACGGGATCGGTCTTGTTCAGACCTTCACGGTCAGCGGTATCGGCGTGGCGCTGACCGCGCTGGACTCGACGGTGGCCTGGAGGGGCGCACCGAGCAGCGACGCCGCCGCCTCGAAAACCATTGCCGTCACCGGCAATCTCACGAACGTGATGTCGCCCCTCGGACTTCTCGCCGGGAACACCGTAGCGTTCAGCGACATCGTCAAGGTCGTGTTCGACATCGCCTGCCCCATCATCTGTTTCGGAAGCGGCCTCGCCCTGCTGGAGACCGCCGGCTGAGCCGACGGTCGACCGGCGAGCCACGGCGGCCCACCGGACCGCACGAGGGGGCGGGGCGGCAGGCCGAGCGACCCCGGCCCGTTGCCCCGAGGGGCACGGACCGGGGCCGGAGCGGGCAGGTCAGGCGGGGTTGATGGTGAACGTGGTGCTGGGGTGCCAGCCGGTGGGATCGCTGGAGAGGGAGACGGTGAACGCCGAGTCGTTGCTCGTTCCGTTCGCGTTGTCCTCGGATGAGAGGGGCACGACTTCGTAGAAGTCCAGGACGTTGCCCGCGGGAGTCAGGTACTGGACGTCCAGCTCGGCGCCCTCGATGGACAGGCTCTTCACGCTGACCGTCGTCGTGGCGTGCGCGGCCAACACCTGGACCGGGTGATCGACCAGATGACCGTAGGGGCTCCGCACCCCGCCCAGGTTCAGGTCGGCGTCGCTGTTGTTGACGATGGTCATGATGATCCCGGTGCTGCCCGCGATCTGCGCCGTCGACGACGCGGTCGGCGCAGCGGCTCCGGCGGTCACCGCGGGCGTGGCCGCGCTGGCGACCCCGGCTCCCAGGCCGCACAGGGCCCCGGAGAGCACGAGCGCGGCGGTCAGACGGCGGGCGGTGGTGGTGATGGACATGATCGGCTCCTGGGGCCTGATGCCCTGGGGCGGTTCCCCGGGGCGATGAGAAGAACTCTGCCGCCGTCGATCTGCCGGCACCGTCCTGCGCGATGACGACCGCAGTGATGACTCGCGCTGTCCCCCAGCAGTAGGACACGGACTCCCGCCCGGTGGGCCACCCTGGCGGTGGATCACGGTCGGTGGGTGCTCGACGGGGGTGTGCGGTGCGACAGGGTGTGCGGGTGACCGCGGTGGTCGCGGACGACCATCCGATGGTGCGGGACGGGGTGGTGCGGGCCCTGCAGTCCAGTGGTCGCATCGAGGTGCTCGGCGAGGCCGGCGACGGTCGCACCGTGATGACCCAGATCGCTCAGCTGGCACCGGATGTGGCGGTCCTGGACTACCGGATGCCTGATCTGGACGGCGCGGGAGTGGCAGCCGCGCTGCGGCGCGACGGTGCCCGGACCCGGGTGCTCCTGCTGTCCGCCCACACCGAGAGCGCCATCGTCTTCCACGGATTGGAGCAGGGCGCGGCGGGGTTCCTGTCCAAGGACGCCGACCGCGGTGAGATCGTGCAGGCGGTGCTGGACTGCGCCGCCGGTCGCCCCGTCCTGCCCCCGGAGCTGGCGGCCGGCCTGGTCGGGGAGATCCAGCTGCGGAGAACCGCTGCCGCGCCGGTGCTCTCCGGTCGCGAGCGCGAGGTGCTCGCCGGGTTGGCTGCGGGCAAGTCGGTTCCGGTGATCGCCGGTGAACTGTTCCTGGCCCAGTCGACCATCAGGACCCACGTCCAGCGGCTGTACGACAAGCTGGGGGTCTCCGACCGGGGAGCGGCGGTGGCCGAAGGAATGCGGCACCGCCTGGTGGAGTGAGCGTCCGCGTCGCCGGACGGATCGACAGGGGCCGTCCGCGCCAGAAGCGCCCCCTCCCCGCGACTGGACACCTGCCCGGCGACGACGCCCCCCAGAACGCGTCACTGGTCCGGGCCACTGCTGTGCTGCGGCTGCCGCTGATCGCCCTGCTGGCCCTGCTCGCCGGGCCAGTACCCGACGACAACGTCGATCTCCCCTGGTACCTCGCCGTTCTCGTCGGCCTGCTCGTCGCCGACTGCTGCTGGCTGCTGTTGACCCGGCGGCCACGCGTCGTTCGGTGGCTGCCCTGGGCATCCACCGCCGTGGACGTCGTCGCTTTCGTGATGCTGGCTGCGGTGTCCGGGGGCCCGACATCGCTGGTGCAACCGGTGTTCTTCATGCTCCCCGTGGCCGTGGCCTTCTACGGGCTGCCGTGGTTGACCGGCTCCCTCGGTGTGGCCACCGCCGTGGGCTACCTGGCGGTGTGGTTGACCCGGACGGGTACCGACGGCGGCCCGGGCGTCCCGCCGCTGGTGTTCCTGCACGCCGGATTCCTGTTGTGGCTGGCCGGTGCGACGACCTGGCTGTCGATCGTGCTGCTGCGCCGCCGGCAGGCGGTGGACGAGCTCTCCCGGGTCCGCCGTCTGCTGGTCGCCCAGGCTCTGCAGTTGGAGGAACGCGAACGCACCGACCTGGCCGAGAAATTGCACGACGGGCCGCTGCAGGTCCTGCTGGCCGCCCGCATGCGACTGGAGGAGACGCGCGACTGTTCGCGGGAAGGCCGGGACACGGCCCGAAGGGACGACGCCCTGTCCGCCGTCCTGATGCAGCTTCGTACCTGTGCCGGCCAGATCCGTTCGGTCGTCACCGTTCTGCACCCCCAGGTCCTGGCCCAGCTGGGTCTGGCCGAGGCGCTCGCCGAACTGGCCCGTGACCACACTGCGCGGACGGGGCAGCCGGTGGACACCGACATCGGCGAGGTCGGCCGACCGACGCATCAGACCCTGCTCTACGGGGTGGTCCGCGAACTGCTGGTCAACATCGACAAACACGCCCGGGCGACCCGGGTATCGCTGTTCCTCGGCGCGGATCCGGGACGCCTCGTCATCCGCGTGGTCGACGACGGGGTCGGCTTCGACCCCGCGATCATCCGGAGCCGGGTGGCCACCGGCCACATCGGACTCGGATCCCACCTGGCCCGGGTGGCCGCCGTGGGCGGGGTCATGGACATCCGGTCTGCGGCGCCCACCGGCACCGCGGTACTGGTCTCCGTCCCCGACGGCGTCGACCGGTCGGAGCCGGTCTCGCCATGACGGCCCGGCACGCGGGCCCCCGGTCAGTGCAGCAGTTTGCGCCGCATCCCCTCCGCCACCGCTGCGCCCCGATCGCTGACGCCGAGCTTGCCGTACAGCCGCTTCGTCAGGGTCTTCACCGTCGAGGGGGCCAGCACGAGGTCGGCGGCGATGGTCGCGGTGGCCCGGCCGGCGGCGATGGCCCGCAGGACCTCGAGTTCGCGGGGGCTGAGCGGTACGTGCGGCTCGTCGCGTCGGGCCCGGACCTCACCCGCGGCAGTGAACGGGCTGATGACCTCGCCGCGGGCGACAGCCCGGACGGTCGCGATGATCTCGGCCTTGCCCGCCTCCTTGGACAGGTAGGCCGAGGCGCCGTGTCGCATGGCGTCCTCGACGAGCGGGCGCTCGGAGTGGGCGGACAACAGCACGATCCGGGTGGGCAGACCGAGCGCACGCACCCGGGCGGCGACGTCGGCACCCGTCTGGTCCGGCAGCCGGAAGTCGAGGAGCGCGACGTCGGGGCGTTCCGCCCGGATGACGTCGAGCGCCGCCCGACCGTCGCCGGCCTGGGCCAGGACGCGAATGTCCGCGGCCGCGGTCAACACCCGGACCACGCCTTCCCGGACGACGAGGTGGTCGTCGCACACCACGACAGTGATCATCTCGTCCTTCCCGGTGTCGAGGTCGCCGTCCGACCGTCGTTGGAGATACTCCTCATCGACGGGGACCAGCATGTCCTCCCGCGGGGGGACATGCCGTGACGACCGGCCGGGGCACGGTGATCAGGGAGGTCGGCCGATGACGGCAGGATGGCGCCGGGACCGGACCGCGCGGTCGGCGGCCGCGGAGGCCCGCGGGGCGGTGGCCGCGTCGTTCGCCGGACCGGCGGCCCGCCTGACCAGCTGGTTCCGGGTGTCGGTGGTCGTACTGCTGTCGCTGATCGGCCCGGTGGTGACCGAACCACGGCTGAACGTCACCGCCTACCGGACCATCCTGGCCGTATACGCACTCTGGTCGGTCGGCGTCATCTGGTGGGCGTACCGACGGCGGGTCCCCCCGCTGTTCGGGGTCCTTGCCACAGTCCTCGACCTGAGCGCTCTGGTCCTGCTGACCACCGTCGGCAACGGGCCGACCTCCTACCTGCAGCCGTTCTTCATCATCCAGCCCATCATCGTCGTCCTGCAGTTGCGTCCCCGGTTGACCGCCGGTGTCGGGCTGTTCATCGCCGGTGGGTACGCAGCCATCTGGGTTCACAACCTGGGCATCGATGGCGGCCCCGGTGACATCGGTGTGGTCATCCTGCATTTCGGCCTGCTCGTGTGGGTGGCGGTGGCGACCACCGCCAGCACCGCGTTCCTGGTCAACCGGTCGGCGGCCGTGCTCGAGTTGTTGCAGGGGCGGCAACGACTCATCGCCGACGCCATCACGATGGAGGGTCGGCAACGCGGGCGCATCGCCGAGGATCTGCACGACGGACCGCTGCAGAACGTCATCGCTGCGCGTCGCAACCTCGAGGACGTGGCCGAACTGCTTCCCGGAAACGGGCTGCTCGATCAGACCGATCGACTGCTCCGGGACACCGCCGCCGCCCTGCGGGGAACGGTGACCGTGCTGCATCCGCAGGTGCTGGCCCAGATCGGGTTGGCCGCCGCCCTGCAGGAACTGGCCGACCAGCACACCGCCGCCGGGCGGCTACGGGTCCATACCGATCTGCCGGACGGCGGGCACCTCCCGGAAGAGCAGTTGGTCTACAGCACCGCCCGTGAGCTGCTGAACAACGTCGAACGCCACGCGCAGGCGGGTCACGCCTGGTTGATCCTGCGGCGCGAGGGTGACGTGCTGCGGTTGACCGTGCGCGACGACGGGGTGGGGCTCGCGAAGTCCGCACCCCCGGCGACCAGCCTCGGACTGGCCACCCACCAGGCCCGCGCGGCCAACGTGGGCGGCCGCCTGTGCATCGAGGACGCCGATGATGCTGACGGCGCCGGTTCTGGCGTGCGGGCGGTCTTGGAGATACCGGTGGGCTGTCCGGCTCCTCCCGCCGCGTCGATCCGTGCCGCGCCGACGGGCTGACCGGTCGTCAACGCCCCCCGCGGACCGCAGGAAGAAAACCCGCTGTCGGTGCCCTGCGGCACCCTCCGGCCATGACGACGTTCACCATCACGCCGAGCGGGCCGTACTCGCTGCGAGAATCGGCCGAGTTCGCCTTCGGGGGTCGGGACCGCAGCCGGTTCGACGGGGTGATGCGGCTGGCCTTCGTCCTCGACGGCCATCAGACCCAGGTCGGGGTGGAGTTGCGGCAGGACCCGTCCGGCGGCCCCTACACCGTGGGCGGCCAGGTGCAGGGGATTGTGCACGGCGACCGGGATGTCGATGTCGCGGTGGTCCGCCGGCAGGTGGCCCGGATGCTGTCGCTCGATCACGACGCGTCGGGGTTCACCGCCATCGGCGCCAAGGACCCGGTCATCGGCCGATTGCAGGAAGCCGCGCCCGGTCTGCTGCCGCCACTGTTCCACTCGCCCTACGAGGCGGCACTGTGGGCGGTGCTGAGCGCGCGCCGGCCGGCACAGCAGATGGCGGATGTGCGACGCCGTCTGGCCCAGGCCCACGGCCGGGTCTTCGAGCTGGCCGGGCAGAACGTGGCCGCAGTACCGACACCGGTTCAGCTACAGCAGGTCTCGACGTTCCCCGGGTTGACCGGCGAGAAGATCGACCGGCTGCATGGCATCGCCCGGGCGGCCGCGCGCGGCACGCTGGACGCCGACCGCCTCCAACGCCTCGGTCCGACGGCGACGGACGCCGAGATGCAGCACCTCAAGGGGATCGGCCCGTTCTACGCCTCGCTCATCACCATCCGGGCGGCCGGGTTCGCCGACGTCCCGCCGGCCGACGAGCCGATCGTCCGCGAGCTGGTGACCCAGCTCTACCACCTGCCGGAGCGGTGCTCCCGGGAGCAGTTCCTGGAGATCGCCGAAGGCTGGCGCCCCTACCGGACGTGGGCCGCCGTCCTGATCCGAGCCGCGAGCAGCCGGTTGGGGGCCGCGGAGGCGACCGGTCGGCCCCGAAGCGCCTGACACCGCTGCGCCGGGCGGTCGTTCGGCTCGGACCGGGGTGCCTCTCAGGTCATTTCCACTGATCCGGATACAACTGCTTGATCACCCCGTAGACGAAGTCGGACGTCGGGGTGGAGAAATTCGTCGACTCGTTGGCGACTGCGGCGATGGTGACGTCGGCCTTCGGATTGCTCATGACGACGGTGCTGTAGCCGATGATGGCGCCGTTGTGACCGACGAAGTCGTTGAACACCTCGCAACCGAGCCCGTAACCGACGTTGATCTGCGCGTCGGGGAAGCGGGTGTACTGCAGACGCAGCGCTTGCGTCTCGGGCTTCAACAGGGACCCGCCGGCCAGCTCGCGACCCCACGCTCGCAGGTCGGCGAGCGTGGAAATCATCGCCCCGGCGGCTCCCGAGACCGCCGGGTTGACCTCGTCGGCGACCCGTGGCGGGTTCGCCGTGTTGTCGAACGGCTTACTTCCGTCGGAGGTGTCCCCGCCGGGGAAGTACGCGGTGGGATGGGGTTCCGGCATGGCGGCGTCGGTGGGGTAGCTGGTGCCCGTCAGCCCCAGCCGCGAGATCACCCGCTCGGTGATGACTTCGCTGGTCGTCTGACCGCCGACCTTCTCCAGGATCATCCCGAGCAGGAAGAAATTGGAGTCGCAGTACTGCAGCTGGCCTCCCGGCGCAAAAGCCGGCTGGTTGGCCTTGATGATCTCGACCGTCTGGTCGGGGCTCCAGACCATCGTCGGGTTGGCGTTGAACTCTTCCAGAAACCGGGCGTTGCCGGTGAAATCGTAGATGCCGGACTTCATCCCCAGCAGCTGCGCAATGGTGATGGTGTCCCCGTAGGCGATCCCAGGGACGAACGACTCGAGGACATCGGTGAGCTTCAGGGCGCCTTCGTCGACGAGTTGCAGCACAGCCGTTCCGGTGAACGACTTGGTGATCGAGGCGATCCGCACGTATCCGTCGGCCGGGTAGGCCGCCTGCGTGGTCAGGTCACCGACACCGTAGGTGGATTGCCAGGCCTGATCACCGATCCAGACGGCCGCTGCCATCCCGGCGAGCCCACTGCGGGTGTAGACCGAATTCGCGATGCCGTCCAGCGTGGCGCGATTGGCGTCGTCGAGCGGGACCAGCGGCACAGACACACTGGACGGAGTCGACGTGGTGGGCGACGATCCCCCACCTCCGCCACATGCGGCCAGGAGCCCCATGACGCCCGCCGCCCCACCCAGCTGCATGACTCGACGCCGGGTGAGCGCCGAGGACGAGTGAGCGGGAGACGGCATCCGTGGGGGTGGGCGAAGACTCATCCGAGCAGTACAGCCGATGACCTTCGTGCCGACCAGGGTGAATACGGACAGCTGGCCGCCGGGCGAAAGACGCTCCGACGGCCAGCCGAGGCGGTCACCTCAGGACGAGGGCTCCGAACCCGGTTCACCCGCGTCGGCGGAGGCATCGGGGGCCTGCCAGACCTCCGACAGCTCCTCGTCGCTGATCGGCACCCCGCCGTAGTCCTCGGTCGCGCCGGCGCGTTCTTCCGCGGCGTCGGAGGCGTCGGGAGTTCGGTCCGGTTCAGTCATGGCGCACCCTCCACGGTTCGTTGATCAGTCGCCCGGCCAGTACCCGGCCGCTGGGTGATCACACGCGACCCCGCTGGCGGGGCGTCACGGCAGCCGGGTGTAGACGACCAGCCGCAGGTCGGGATGGTCGGTCGGGGTGAGCTGGTGGTGCTCGAAGCGGGCCGTGCCGCCGTCCGCCGTCCGGAACCGCCGTTCCCGGGACGCGAAGCCGCGGACGTCGTACCGGTCCCAGGCATCCCGGAACTCCGGACTGACCGCGGACAGCCGCTCGACGAGCGCGCGCACGGCCGGATCGCCGGACCGACCACCGGTCTCGGCCCGGAACTCCCCGAGGAACTGCCGGCTGGTCTCACCCCAGTCGGGTAGCAGTTGGCGCACGGTCGGATCGGTGAACACCGCCCACAGCAGGTTGCGGTCCGGCCTCGGCACTGCGGCGACGTTCGGGTAGAGGTGCTGGTAGCCGGCGTTCCACCCGGCGATGCCCCAGTCGGGGGCGAGCGCGAACGCCGGGTTCGGGTCGAGCGCGTCGAGCAGCCGCTGCAGGTGTGGCGGCGCGTCCTCGACCGCCGTCGTCCGGTCCGGAGCGGACAGTCCCGGACCGGCGAGCGACACCACGAACTCGTGCTCGGCGCGGGTGAGCCGGAGGGCTCGGGCCACGGCGTCCAGCACCGACTGCGACGGCCGGATGGGCCGGCCCTGCTCGACCCACGTGTACCAGGTGACGCTGACCCCGGCGAGAACGGCGACCTCCTCGCGCCGCAGCCCACGGTCCCGGGACCGGCCGATCGGCGGCAGCCCGTGGTCGGCCCGGATCGCCTGCTCACGGCGGGACCGCAGGAACCGGCCGAGCTCCCGGCGCCGGTCGGCGTCCTCCTCAGCCATCGGCGATCCTCTCTCGGCGAGCCTCGCGGCAACGGACCCGCGGGCGCCGCCGGACCAGGCATAGACCCCGACGGGTAGTGCCACTACCAGTATCGGCGCCGTCTTCCTGCACTCCGCCGGCGTCCGCACGATGGAACGCATGCCTGCCCTGCGCTCCCGCACCGTCACCCATGGCCGCAACATGGCCGGCGCCCGCGCGTTGCTGCGCGCCGCCGGCGTCGCCCGCGAGGACTTCGGCAAGCCGATCGTCGCGGTGGCCAACAGCTTCACCGAATTCGTGCCCGGCCACACCCACCTGCAGCCGGTCGGCCGGGTGGTGAGCGCGGCCGTCCAGGCGGCCGGCGGGATCGCGCGGGAGTTCAACACCATCGCCGTCGACGACGGCATCGCGATGGGCCACGGCGGGATGCTCTACTCGCTGCCCTCCCGCGAACTCATCGCCGACTCCGTCGAGTACATGGTCAACGCGCACTGCGCCGATGCGTTGGTCTGCGTCTCCAACTGCGACAAGATCACCCCGGGCATGCTGCTGGCCGCGCTACGGCTGAACATCCCCACGGTGTTCGTCTCCGGGGGTCCGATGGAGGGCGGGCGCACCGTCCTGGTCGACGGCACCGTGCGGAAACTGGACCTTATCTCGGCCATCGCCGACTCGGCGAACGACGCGGTCTCCGACGCCGATCTCGACCGGATCGAGGAGAACGCCTGTCCCACCTGCGGTTCCTGCTCGGGGATGTTCACCGCCAACTCGATGAACTTCCTCACCGAGGCGCTGGGCCTCGCCCTGCCCGGCAACGGCTCGACGCTGGCCACCCACACCGCCCGCCGGAACCTGTACGAGAAGGCCGGCGCGACGGCCGTGCACCTCGCCCACCGCTACTACGACGGCGATGACGCCACCGTGCTGCCCCGGGCGATCGCCACCCGGGCCGCGTTCGGCAACGCGATGGCCCTGGACATCGCGATGGGCGGGTCCACCAACACGATCCTGCACCTGCTGGCCGCCGCCCGGGAGGGCGGCGTCGAGTACGACCTGACAGACATCGACGCCCTCTCCCGCCGGGTGCCGTGCCTGGCCAAGGTCGCCCCGAACGGCGCGGCCCTGGTCGAGGACGTGCACCGGGCCGGCGGAGTGCCGGCCCTGCTGGGCGAGCTCTGGCGGGCCGGACTGCTCGACGAGAACGTGCACGCGGTGCACGCCGACTCGCTGGCCGGGTGGCTGGCCGATTGGGATGTCCGCGGCGGCACCTCCACGGCGGAGGCGGTCGAGTTGTTCCACGCCGCCCCCGGCGGTCGACGCTCGGCCACGGCGTTCTCGCAATCCGAGCGGTGGGCGAGCCTGGACATCGACGCCGCCGCCGGCGTCATCCGGGACGTGGAACACGCCTACTCCGCGGACGGTGGCCTGGCGGTACTGCGCGGCAGCCTGGCTCCCGACGGGGCCGTGGTGAAGACCGCGGGCGTGGACGACCGCATCCTCACCTTCCGCGGACCGGCCGTGGTGGTGGAGTCGCAGGAGGACGCGGTCGAGGCGATCCTGGGCAAGCGGGTGCGGGCCGGCGACGTCGTGGTCATCCGCTACGAAGGCCCCCGGGGTGGGCCCGGGATGCAGGAGATGCTGTACCCCACCTCGTTCCTCAAGGGCCAGGGCCTGGGCGCTGCCTGTGCTCTGATCACCGACGGCCGCTTCTCCGGCGGTACGTCCGGGTTGTCCATCGGTCACGTCTCCCCCGAGGCGGCCGCCGGCGGTCCGATCGCCCTGGTGCAGGACGGCGACATCGTCACCATCGACGTCCGCGCCCGGTCCCTGGAGCTGGAGGTGCCGGAGGCCGAACTGCGGGCCCGCCGGGCCGCCCTGGTAGCGGGCGACGGTTACCGCCCGCGTGATCGGGTGCGTCCGGTGTCGGCGGCCCTGCGCGCGTACGCCGCTATGGCCCTGTCGGCCGACCAGGGCGCCGCCCGGGACGTCGAGCGACTCGACCGCGCTCCCGTCCGGGCGTGAGCCGCCCGTCCGTTCCCGCGAAGGGGCCGAGCGTCCGTCCCAGACCTGTCCAGGTCGTACCGGCCGCAACGACAACGGCCCCGCTCCCGTCGTGACGACGGGAGCGGGGCCGGTGCCGGCAGGAGAGTGGCTGTGGGGGTCAGACGAACTGACGGTCGAGGATGTCGCGGACCTCGCGGGTCTCCTCGTCGGGGTAACGGCTCACGATGGCCTCGATCTCCAGGCGATCGGCCGGGGTCGAGAAGGCGGCCAGTTCGGCCTCGAGGACCCGACGACGGGCGGCGGCGGCGCGGTGCTCCGCGACGAACTCACGGGCGGCGGCGAACTTGGCGGTGATGACGGACATGGGATGCCTCCGAATACTCGGTGCGAGGCGTCATTGCGCTCTGACGGCTGGGATCTTCGATGTCCCGGTCACACCGTCTGAATCGATTATGTCACCAGGTCAGAGCGTCGTCGGTGATCTTGCCTGTGGTCTTGGGAACATGCGATCCCGACCACATCACGCAACCGCCCGATCCCCGCGCCCGCCCTTCACCGCTTCCGGGGGACGTGTCACCGTCCCGGGGTATGCGAACGGCGGCGGAGCGTGTGCTCCGCCGCCGTTCGTGGACCGGATAGGGGTCAGCCCGTCTGCAGACCGACCGGGTGCCAGGACTTGATGGCGGAGGAGTCCGGGCCCCAGGTGCCCTTGTAGTACGGGACCGGCCGGGTGTCCATGTCGAGGATGGGTTCGACGATGCGCCACTCCTGCTGGATGGTGTCCTCGCGGGCGAAGCGGTGGCGGTGCCCGTCCAGGGCGTCGTCGAGTAGCCGCTCGTAGGCTTCCTGCCGGTAGCCGAGGGCGGTCTCGAAGTCGACCTTGAGGTCGACCGGCTGGGCGATGGTCCGCGACCCGGGCGCCTTGGTCTGCACCGTCATCGTGACGCCGTCGTCGTGGCCGAGGCGGAAGCGCATCAGGCCGGGCGCGGGTTCGGCGGCGTCGCGGCCGGCGAACAGCAGCCGCGGCGGGCGCCGCAGCTCGACGACGGCCTCGGTGGCGTTGCCCGGCATGTTCTTGCCGACCCGGACGTGGAACGGCACCCCGGCCCACCGCCAGGACTCGATGGCCAGGGTGGTGGACACGAACGTCTCGGTGGTGGAGTCGGGCCGCACCCCGGGTTCGTCCAGGTAACCGACGTACTGGCCGCGGACGGTCTGGGCCGGGTCGATCGGCGCGATCTGCTTGAGGACCTTGAGTTCCTCGTCGCGGTAGGCGTCCGCATCCTGCGCGATGGGCGGCTCCATGGCCAGCAGCGCGACGACCTGCAGGAGGTGGTTCTGCAGCACGTCGCGGACGGCGCCGACGCCGTCGTAGAAGCCGGCCCGGCCCTGGGTGCCGAACCGCTCGGCCATGGTGACCTGCACGTTGGCGATGTAGTTGCGGTTCCAGAACGGCTCGAGGAACGAGTTGGCGAAACGGAAGACCAGCAGCCCTTCGACCGACTCCTTCCCCAGGTAGTGGTCGATGCGGAAGATGTCGCGCTGGTCGAACGCGGCCGACAGGCAGTTGTTGAGCTCGGCCGCGGTCTTCGCGTCCCGGCCGAAGGGCTTCTCGACGATGACCCGCCCCCGCTTGGCCAGCCCGACGCTGGCCAGCCCGCCGACGACGTCGCCGAACACCGACGGCGGCACGGCCAGGTAGAACACGGGACGCTGGGCGTCCGCCAGCCGGGCGGCCAGCGCGCGGTAGGTCTCCGGGTCGCTGTAGTCGCCGCTGATCATCGACATGTTGTCGACGAGTTCGCCGGTCACCGCGCCGTCGGTGGTGTCCTTGCGGGCGCCCAGCACCTCACGGACGTGGGTGCGCAGCTGTTCGTCGTCCCAGACGCTGCGGGCCACCCCGACCACCGGCACACCCAGCCGGCCGGCCGCGGTCAGCTGGTAGATGGCCGGGATGAGCTTCTTACGGGCCAGGTCTCCGGTGGCCCCGAAGAGAACGAGTGCGTCAGCCCTGTCGGGCATGGCGTGCCTCCCTGATCGCGGTGCCCGCGCTCGACGCCCACTCGGACGCACGCTGAGCACCAGTCATCGACGTCAAGTGTCGACCCCACCATCTCACCGCGCTGTTTCGGAAGGGTGTGCGGGGGCGCAGCACGCGTCTCGGAGAGTGTGCGTTCAGCCGCGCGGTGAAACCCCCGCACTGCGATCCGGTGCCGGGCCGTCCGGACCAGCGGCCACTCCGATGACGTCGGCGGCGCTGCCCCGGCCGGCGCCCCAGGCCCGCCGGTTCGCGACGAGGCTCTCGGGGGCCGGGTCGGCACCCCCTACGGAGCTCTGTTCGCGCAGGGCCCGACCGAGTTCGACGTCGCGCGCCAGCTGGGCGGCCTTCTTCTCCGTGGCCCGGACATCGCGGGGTGGCAGCTGCAGGGTGTCCTCGGCCGGCAGGCCGGCCTGCAGTTCGCGGCCGCGTTCGATCTCGGCGTCGACCTCGGCGCCGAACAGCAGCGCGATGTTCGTGACGTACAACCAGATCAGGAACACGACGACGCCGGCGAGCGAGCCGTAGGTCTTGTCGTAGTTGGCGAACTTACTGACGTACAAGGCCAACAGCAGGGACGCGGCAACCCAGGTGAGGATCGCGAGCACCGAACCGGCGGTGATCCACCGGAATTTGCTGTGCCGGATGTTGGGGGTGGCCCAGTAGAGCAGGGCGACCACGACGACGATCATCGCCAGGATGACCGGCCATTTGGCCACGTTCCACAGGGTGACAGTGGTGTCGCGCAGTCCGATGGTCTCGCCCACGGCGCGGGCGACCGGTCCGGTGATGACCAGCCCGAGGCCGACGAGCCCGATGAGCACCACCGCGACGAGGGTGACGAGCAGCATCGTCGGGCGGAGCTTCCAGAACGGCCGGCCCTCGTGGACCTCGTAGATGTGGTTCATCGCCCGGCCGAAGGCACCGACGTATCCCGAGGCCGACCACAGCGCACCGGCCAGGCCGACCACCAGTCCCCAGCCGGCCGCCGGGGCGGTCGTCATCGCCTCGATGGGCTGTCGCAGGGTGGCGGCCATGTCCGCCGGCCCGAGGCTGTCGGCGATGTCGAGCATGGCGTCGGCGGTGGTCCGGCCCTGGCCGACGACGTGCAGCAGGGAGATGACGGCCAGGGTGGCCGGGAAGATCGCGAGGACGGCGTAGAACGTCAGGGCCGCCGCGGAGTCGATGCACTGGTCCTTGCCGAACTCGCGCACGGTCTTGCGGGCGATGTACTTCCACGAACGCCGCAGCACGGCGACCTGCTCGCCGACCATGGACTGTTCCAGCGGCTGCCCGTGCGGCTCGCCGCCCGTCCCCTGCCGCGCTGCCGTGTTCTCCGCCATCCGACACCCCCGTCTGTCACACAAAGTGTCCGCGACATGACGGTGTGCTGTCAGTCCTTCGTTTCGGTGGACCCGACCGCGCCACCCAGAGCGGTCAGCCACTCCCGCACCGCCGCGCATACGGCAGGATCGGAACGCCGCTGGTCGTGACCGCCCGGCAGCCAGACCGTGGTCACCGGCCCGGCGATGGCCGGCAGGTGGGCGGCGAACTCCTCGGGTGACCCGAAGGGGTCGGCAGTCCCCCCGACGAAGAGAACCGGAACGGTGATGTCACCGAAGTGCTCGACCCGCAGTCGATCGGGCTTGCCCGGCGGATGCAGCGGGTAGCTCAGCAGCACGAGACCGGCAGCCGGGAGCCCCTCGGCGACGGCCATGGAGCACATGCGACCGCCGTAGGACCGACCGCCCAGGACCAGGGACTCGGGGGCGACACCCACCCGGGACGTGAACGCGGCCGCGCCGTCCCGCAGGGCCGCGATCGCCACCGGCGGCTTGTCGGGCATCCGCTTGCCGGCCTGCCGGTAGGGGAAATCGAACCGTTCACACGGCAGCGGGGCGACGGCCTGCCCGACCGCGACGAGCGTGTGGTGGTCGCGGCCGGCCCCGGCCCCGGGGGTCAGCAACAGCGCCCCGGGAACGGTCGACGGCGAGGTGGTCACCGCCCGACCCTGCCGTACGGATGCGACACCGGCCAAGCGCCCGGCGTGGCACCATGCCCAGACCCGTGGGCACGGTAGCCCCGGGGGACGAATCCGGACGGGAGTGCCCGATGACGATCAAGACGCACAAGTACCTGCTGTCCGAGGACCAGATGCCGACGAACTGGTACAACATCGTCGCCGACCTGCCCGAGCCGCCGCCCCCGCCGCTGCACCCGGGCACGCACGAGCCCGTCGGGCCGGACGATCTCGCGCCGTTGTTCCCGATGGACCTGATCCTGCAGGAGGTCTCGACCGAGCGGTACATCCCGATCCCGGACGAGGTGCAGGACATCTACCGGCTGTGGCGGCCGTCGCCGCTCTACCGGGCGCACCGGCTGGAGCAGGCGCTGGGCACCCCGGCACGGATCTACTACAAGTACGAAGGCGTCTCGCCGGCCGGCTCGCACAAGCCGAACACCGCCGTGCCGCAGGTCTACTACAACGCCAAGGCCGGCGTGAAGAAGCTGACCACCGAGACCGGCGCCGGCCAGTGGGGTACGGCGCTGGCCTTCGCGTCCTCGCTGTTCGGCGTGGAGTGCGAGGTCTGGCAGGTCGGGGCGTCCTACGACGCCAAGCCCTACCGCCGCACGCTGATCGAGACGTTCGGCGGCACCGTGCACCGCTCGCCGTCCCGGTTGACCGCGGCCGGACGAGCGTTCCCGGAGGACCACTCGGGCTCACTGGGCATCGCCATCTCCGAGGCGGTCGAGGTGGCCGCGCAACGAGAGGACACCAAGTACGCCCTTGGGTCGGTGCTCAACCACGTGCTGCTGCACCAGACCGTGATCGGCGAGGAAGCGCTGCTGCAGCTCGAGATGGCCGGTGAAAAGGGTGCCGACCTGGTCATCGGATGCACCGGTGGCGGGTCGAACTTCGGCGGCCTGGCGTTCCCGTTCATCCGGGAGAAGCTGGCCGGCCGCCAGTCCCCGGTGATCCGCGCGGTCGAACCGGCGTCCTGCCCGTCGCTGACCCGCGGCGAGTACCGCTACGACTTCGGCGACACCGCCGGGTTCACGCCGCTGATGAAGATGCACACCCTGGGCCACGATTTCGTGCCCGACCGCATCCACGCCGGTGGGCTGCGCTACCACGGGATGGCCCCGTTGATCTCGCACGTCTACGAGCTGGGATTGATGGAAGCGATCGCGATCGAGCAGACCGAGTGCTTCGCCGCGGCCATCCAGTTCGCCCGCACCGAGGGCATCGTGCCGGCGCCGGAGCCGACCCACGCCCTGGCCGCGGCGATGCGGGAAGCGCTGGCCTGCAAGGAGTCCGGCGAGGAGAAGGTCATCATCACCGCACTCTGCGGGCACGGCCTGCTCGACCTGGCCGCCTACGAGTCGTACCTGGGCGGGCAGATGGTCGACTCCGGGCTGTCCGACGCGGAGCTGCAGGCCGCCCTGGCCGGAGTGCCCACGCTGGCCTGATCACCCATCGACAGGACGCTTGTGCCGCGCCGAAGACGGAACAGCGCAGCACAAGCGTCTTCTCGATGCGCGAATACCCGGGCACACTCGCCCGATGACTGCCGACCTCGACCCAGCGACCCTCGCCGCGGCCCTCGATCTCGCCCCGCTCCCCGAGGAGGGCGGGCTGTTCCGGCGCACCTGGGCCAACGACACGGCCAGCGCCATCCTGTTCCTGCTGGCCGACGGCGACTTCTCGGCACTGCACCGGCTCACCGCGGACGAGGTCTATGTCCACCAGGCCGGGGCACCGCTGGACCTGCTGCTGCTCGGACCGTCCGGCGAGGTCGACCGGGTCCTGATGGGGACGGACGTGCGGGCCGGACAGGTCCCGCAGCTGACGGTGCCGGCCGGTTGGTGGCAGGGCTCGTCGTCGACCGGTCGCTGGACCCTGGTGACCACGATCGTCAGCCCGCCGTTCGAGTGGGATCAGATCACCATGGGCCGGCGTGAGGACCTGACGGCGCGGTACCCGGCAGCCGCCGAGCGGATCCTCGCCCTGACCCGCACGGGGTGACCGGCCCGCCAGCGGTTCTCGCCATACCCGACTCCCGTCCGGGGATCCGAACTCTTCGTCGACAAGGAGTCGGGTTCGCCGACGAGGAGTCAGGTGTGACCCACGACGCCCGGCGGTGTCGGACCGAGAGACTTATAGCGTTCCCTTGACGCCCGTCATCTGAGCACTACACTCGGAACCAGTCGAGAGGAGTGCCCATGTCCCCCGTCGCACCCGACCAGCAGGACCGATCGGCCACCGATCCGCTGGCGGCGAACCTGCGCCCGGTCGAGGCCGGGCTGATCGACACCGCCGCGGACGTCGAGGAGGCGGCCGACAGCGGCCGGGCACTCATCCGCGACCTGGACTACGCCGGCTATCTGCACCTGCAACGGCTGCTGTCGGCCCAGGAACCCCTCACCGACCACCACGACGAGCTGCTCTTCATCGTCATCCACCAGGCCACCGAGCTCTGGCTCAAGCTGGTCGTGCACGAGATGCGGTCGGCCCAGGAACATCTGCGGGCCGACGAGATCGGCCCGGCGCTCAAGCGGCTGGCCCGGGTCAAGCACGTGCTGCGCCAGCTCATCGACCAGTGGGCGGTGCTGGCCACGCTGACCCCGTCCGAGTACGCCGAGTTCCGCGGCAAGCTCGGCCGGTCCTCGGGCTTCCAGTCGGTGCAGTACCGCGAGCTGGAGTTCCTGCTGGGCAACAAGAACAAGGCCATGATCGCCGTCTTCGACCACGACCAGGCGGCGGCCGACCGGTTGCGGGCCACCCTGGCCGAACCATCCCTCTACGACGACTTCCTCGATCTCCTGGCCCGCCGCGGCTATGACGTCCCGGACCGGGTGCTGCAGCGCGACCGCACCGCCCCGCACACTCTCGACGACGGCGTGACCGCGGTCTTCGGCCGGATCTACGGCGCCCCCGAGTCGCAGTGGGACGTCTACGAGACCTGCGAGGAACTGGTCGATCTCGAGGACTCGTTCCAGACCTGGCGGTTCCGGCACCTGAAGACCGTCGAGCGCATCATCGGCTTCAAGCCGGGGACCGGCGGCTCCTCCGGCGTGCCGTTCCTGCGGCGCGCCCTGGACCTGACGTTCTTCCCCGAGCTGTACGCCGTGCGCGCCGACATCGGCAACTGAGCACACCCCCACCACCCGACCGGTTCCGACCACCTGAGGACTAGCGATGACCAGCATGGCCGCCCCCACCCGGCAGGACGCCCTCGACCTCGACGCCCGCGACCCGCTGGCCGGCTTCCACGACCGGTTCGAGCCGCTCCCCGACGGCGTCGTCGCCTACCTCGACGGCAACTCCCTCGGCCGGCCGCTCCGGGAGATCCCCACCGCCTGGGCCGATTTCGCCCGCGACCAGTGGGCCGGCCGGTTGATCCGCGGCTGGTCAGAGGGCTGGATGGAACTGCCCGAGCAGGTCGGGGACGAACTGGCGGCCGCGGCGCTCGGGGCGGCCCCGGGGACGACCGTCATCGCCGATTCGACGACGGTCAACTTCTACAAGGCGCTGCGCGCCGCGGTGAACATCGCCCGGGCCGCCGACCCGGCCCGCAACCGGGTGGTGCTCGACCGCGACAACTTCCCCACCAACCGCTACATCGCCGAGTCGCTGGCCCGCGACTTCGACCTCGAGCTGGTCTGGCTCCACCCCGAACCCGCGTCCGGGGTCACGGTCGCCGAGGTCGAGGCGGTCACCGACGAGCGCACCGCTGTCGTCACCCTGAGCCACATCGCTTACCAGTCCGGCTATCTCGCGGATGCCGCCGCCATCACCGCGGCCGCCCATCGGGCCGGCGCCCTGGTGGTCTGGGACCTGTGCCACTCGGTGGGATCCACCGAGATCGAGCTGGATGCCTGGGACGTCGACTTCGCCGTCGGCTGCACCTACAAGTTCCTGGGCGCCGGCCCGGGCGCCCCGGCCCTGCTCTACGCCAATGCCCGGCACCACGGTCACCTCGACCAGCCGATCTGGGGCTGGCTGGGCCGGCGGGACGCGTTCGAGATGGAGCAGGGTTACGTCCCCGCGCAAGGGATCAGCGCCATGCGGTCGGGCACGCCGCCCATTCCGGCCATCCTCGGAGTGCGGGCGGGGGCTGCGGTCGTCGCCGAGGCCGGCATCGGCGCCATCCGGGCCAAGGCCGAGGGTCTCACCGAGTTCGTGCTGTCGCTGGCCGACGAGTGGCTGGTCCCGCTCGGGTTCACCGTCACCTCCCCGCGCGAGACCGCCCGCCGCGGTGGGCACGTCAGTGTCGACCGGGACGACGCCCGCGAACTGTGCCTGCGACTGGTGGAGGCCGGCGTGCTGGCCGACTTCCGGACCCCGAACACCATCCGCATCGGCCTGTCCCCGTTGTCGACGTCGTTCACCCAGGTCTGGGATGCCCTCGCCGTGATGCGGGACGTGGCCGGCGCCGCCCCCGTCGCCCCGGCGGCCGACGTGCCCGCCGACGCCCTGGCCTCGACCGGCTGAGCAGTTCCATGACGTCGGCCGTCCTGCCCCCCGACCGGCCCGGGTCGCCCGGGTCGCTGATCGTCACCTTCGCCGGTCTGCACCTGCGGCGGCTGGGCGGCTGGATCGCGGTCGCCGACCTGTTGCGGGCACTGGCCGCGGCCGACCTGGGGTCCACCGCGGGCCGGCAGGCGTTGACCCGCCTGAAGACCCGCGGATTCCTGACGGCCGAGAAACACGGCACCGCTGCTGGTTACACGCTGACCGAGTTCGGTCGTCGGGACCTGGCCGGCGGCGACCGGCGGATCTTCACCGCCCCCGACCGCGACCCCGCGGCGGGCTGGGCGCTGGCCGTGTTCTCCGTGCCGGAGTCCGACCGCGACCACCGACACCGGCTGCGAACGCTGCTGGCCGGCTCCGGGTTCGGCGCGGTGGCCAACGGCGTGTGGATCGCCCCCCGCCCCCTGGCCGGCCCGACGCGCGCCGAGCTGGCCGCCGGCGACCTCGACCGGTACGTGACCTGGTTCGGCGTGCAGAACGGTGACGATCCCGGTACGCCGTCCCCGATCGCCGCGCCCGGGCCGGCCCAGGTCGCCCGCTGGTGGGACCTGGCCGGCCTGGCGCAGCTCTACCGTTCGTTCCTGTCCGTCTGGGGAGACGTCGACCCGGCGACGGTCCTGCGGGACGGCGGCGAGCAGGCGGCCTTCGTCCACGACCTGCGGCTGGTCGATGCGTGGCGGGTGTTCCCCCGCACCGATCCCGGTCTGCCGCTGCCCTTGCTGCCGGACGACTGGCCAGGGGTGGCCGCCTGGGACACGTTCACGCGGCTCCGTGACGCGTGGGCGGAGCCGGGACGAGTCTGGGTCGACGCCTTGGTCGCCCGGACCTGACCGGATGTCGCGCGCCCCGGCGCGAAGCCGGCGAACCGCGGGTGGTCGGAACCGCTCCGGTCGCCGCAGAATCAGGGGATGCCGAACTGGTTGGCGTTGACGCTGCTGGTGATACCAGCCGTGCTGGCCGGTCTGTTCGGTACCCGCGAGGTCCGCGCCGCCCACCGGGAACGAGCGGTTCCCTCGGTGCCGCAGGGCTGGGTGTCGGCGCGGGGTGTGATCGTCGACGAGCAGCTCACGGCCGGTCGGGGCGGCGAGGCCAATCCCCTGCGCCGCCCGGTCGTCACCTATCAGACGGCTGACGGCCGGGAGGTCACGTTCACCTCGCGCATCCAGGCCGCCGGAATGCCCAAGCGCGGCACGGCGCTGGCGGTCTTCCACGACCCCGTCCAGCCGACCCGGGCCTGCATCGACCCCCAGGCGTTGACCGGGGTGCCGATGCCCCTGCCGGGGTCGTCACGCATCCTCGTCGCCCTCATCTGGCTCGTCGTGATCGTGGTGACCGCGATGTTCGCCGTGGTGCTGTTCAACGTCTGATCCAGGTGACCAGCGGTGGTTCAACCGCGCAGGCGACGGAGGAACCGACGTCCGGCGCTGATCCGGTCGGCGACCAGCGGGCCGGCCCAGCGTGCCGCCACCCGTGGTGAGGCGATGGCGAACGCGTCGCTCCCGACGAGGAGGCGTCCCGGTCGGGACCGGACGTCGGCGCCGAGGCTGGCCACGGGGCCGTGGTCGTCGACGATGTCGACCCGCAGACCGCGCGCCCGCAGGACGTCGGCCGCCTGCCCGGCGGCGGTCAACCGCGGCGACCGGCGCAGCCGCCGTCGGCCGGAGGCGGACGCATCGGTCATGACCCCCGGCACCGACAGCAGCGGCCACCACGCAGCCGCGTTCGCAGTACGCAGCGTGAGCCGCTCACCGGACCCGCCCAGATGTGCGGTGACCCGCCCGACCCCACCACCCGGGTCGACGTCGATCCGCAGATCAGCCGTCACCGTGGTGGTCAGGTCGGACGAGTCCCGCGCAGTGCCGACGGTCATCCCTTCGAGACGCCCTCGGCGGTGGTGATGCGCAGCGTGCCGTTGAGCTTCCACGTGGCGCGCGGCGAGTCGGCTCCGGTCTCCCGCGGAACCTCCACGGCCATGTCCACGAACTCGTAGTTGATGGCCGCTCCCTTACCCGTCAGGTACGACCACATCTGCTTGCCGAGGTCGGCGAAAGTGCTGGTGCCCTGGTCCTGCAACGACGGCTCCGACATGACATGTCCTCCCTGGTTTGACGTCTCGACCTCCCACACGCCAGCAGTCGACTCCGAACGCTGTGTGCGGGGGTGAGTGGCGGCCCGCCGGTTGCGGCGCTCGCTGCCGGATGGGTACCGCCCGTCGGGCCGACCGAAACCGACCACGTCGCCTCTTTCGTTCACCGTCCGCTGCCCCGACGGCGAGCACTGCGTACGGTTGGGGCATGTCTGTCGTCATCGCCGGAGGACACGGGAAGATCGGGCTGCGGTTGGCCCGGCTGCTGGCCGGGCAGGAGCGGCGCCCGGTCGGTCTGGTGCGCAAGCCCGAACACGAGGCCGATCTGATCGCGGTGGGCGCGCATCCCGTCCGCTTCGATCTGGAGTCGGGATCGGCCCAGGAACTGGCCGAGCACCTGCGGGGCGCGCAGGCCGTGGTCTTCGCGGCCGGCGCCGGTCCGGGTTCGGGCGTGGCCCGTAAGGACACCGTCGACCGGGCGGCGGCGGCGTTGCTGGCCGACGCGGCCGAGATCGCCGGTGTGCGGCGGTACCTCATGATCTCGGCCATCGGGGTCGACGAGGCGGCCGAGCAGGACTTCGGCCCCGACCAGGACCAGTGGGCCGCCTACGTGCGGGCCAAGAAGGCCGCCGACGACGACCTGCGATCCCGGGACCTGGACTGGACGGTCCTGCGGCCCGGTCGGTTGACCGACGCGTCGGGGACCGGGGAGGTCGCCCTGGGATCGGACGTCGGCCGCGGAGACGTCCCGCGAGAAGACGTGGCCGCCGTGCTGGTGGCGCTGCTGGACGAGCCCCGGACCATCGGCCTGACCGTCGACCTCGTCGCCGGATCGACCCCGATCGCCGAGGCGGTGGCCGCCCTGGCGCCGTCGACCGAGCCGACCGACTGAGCGACTGGTGGCCGCCAAGGCGTCGTTCGGCGAGCCGGTCGAATTGACCGTCGGCGACCGGGTCGTGCGCGTCAGCAACCCGGAACGGGTCTACTTCCCCGAGCGTGGCGAGACCAAGCTCGATCTGGTCCGCTACTACCTGTCCGTCGGGGACGGGATCGTGAACGCCCTCCGCGAGCGGCCCTGCATGCTGCACCGCTTCCCGGACGGCGTGAGCGGCGAGAAGGTCCATCAGAAACGGCTGCCCCGCGGCGCCCCGGACTGGGTGCAGACGGTGCGGCTGTACTTCCCGCGCTTCGGCCGCACGGCCGACGAGCTGTGCGTGACCGAGCTGGCCGCCGTCGCGTGGGCGGTGCAGATGTCGACCGTCGAGTTCCATCCGTGGAACTCGCGGCGGGCCGACCCGGAGAAGCCCGACGAGTGGCGGATCGATCTCGACCCGGGCCCGGAGTGCGACTGGGCCACGGTCCGGCGGGTCGCCCACGTGACGCGGGAAGTGCTCGACGAGCTGGGGGCGGTCGGCTGGCCCAAGACGTCCGGCGGGCACGGGATGCACGTCTACGTGCGGATCCGGCCGGAGCACGGTTTCCCCGACGTCCGACGGGCGGCGTTGGCCTTCGCGCGGGAGGTCGAACGGCGCGCGCCGCAGGACGTCACCACCACCTGGTGGCGCAAGGACCGCGACCCCCGCAAGCTGTTCGTCGACTACAACCAGAACACCCGCGACCACACCATCGCCGCCGCCTACTCCGTGCGAGGCAACCCGTTGGGCACCGTCAGCACCCCGATCGCCTGGCCGGAGGTCGACCACGTCGTGCCCGACGACTTCACCATCGCCACCGTCCCCGCGCGGTACGCCGAGATCGGTGACCTGCACGCCGGTATCGACCAGGCCGTCTTCGACATCGCCCCGCTGCTGGAGTGGGCGGACCGCGACGAGCGGCAGGGCGCGGACGACCCCGGTCAGCCGGACGACTGACCGGGCTGGTCCGTCAGGCCGACGGATCCAGGTCGACCAGCTCCCGCAGATAGGACGACAGACCGGCCGGGGCACGGCCCACCCGCCGACCACTGGTGAGCACCGGAGCCCGGCCGGTGGCCACCACCCGGCCACCGGAACGACGCACCGCATCGGCCAGCCGGACGTCCTCGTGGGTGGGCAGGTGCGGGAACCCGCCGACCGTCTCGTAGCGATCACCACGGACGCCCAGGTTGGCTCCGTGTACGTGGGGGTGCCCGTCGGTGAGCAGGTGTCGCCGCCACCAGCTCTCGAGCAGCGCGGACGGCAGGTCGGCCGGATCGGGGCGGACGGTGCCCAGCACGAGATCAGCTCCGCTGTCGGCGATCTCGACATGCACGGCCAGCCAGTCGGAGGGGACCCGAGAGTCGGCGTCCGTGCAGGCGATCCACACCCGGCGGGGCTCCGCACCGCCGGCGACGGCGCAGCGCAGGGCCGATCGGACGCCCTCGTCACGGGCGGCACCGACCTGACCGGCCCGGCTGGCCACCACGGTCACCGACCGTCCCGGAGACACCGGGGTGAACGCGGCGGCCCGCTCGGCGGTGGCGTCGGTGCAGCGATCGGCCACCACGATGACGGACACCGGAACGGCGACCGCAGCGGCCGAGACCATGACCGCCTCGAGGCAGGCGGTGATGGTGGCCTCTTCGTCGCGGGCCGGGATGACGACGGCCACCGCGTCGACCGACGCGCAACCGCCCCGCGGGGTGCCGAGCGGTCGCACGACGGTCATGGCGCCAGACCCTCGACGCGGCCGACCGACCGGACCTGCGGGCCGGCGAGCACGTCGAGCCGGAAGTCGTCCTCCACGTGTTCCACGAGGACCTGCAACCCGGTCTCGCCGCGCAGTCGCTGGTGCACCTCGTCACCGGTCAACGGGTAGTCGGCCACCGGGTGCCGCCAGTGGCAGGCCAGCAGCACACCATCCGGGCGCAGGGTCGCCCTGATCCGCTCGATCACCGTTCCCAATTCGAGATCGCCGCAGTAGTAACCGACCTCGGACAGCACGATGAGATCCAGCGGGCCATCCGGCCACAGCTCGGGAATGCCGCCGCGGGCGAACCGCACGTGTGGGCTGGACTGGAGTCGCTCCCGGGCGACCTGCAGGGCGGCGTCGGCGACGTCGGTCGACAGCAGGGCGTCGCACCGGTCGGCGAGTTGCGCGGTGAGCACCCCGATCGCGCACCCCGGTTCGAAGGCGTTGGCGAACCGCCGCCGCGGGAGGGCGGCCATGGTGACCGCCCGCTTGCGCTCCTCGTACCAGCGGTCCTCGAAGCCCCACGGGTCGGTGCCATCGGTCGCGTACTGGCGCTCGAAGTAGCTGCCCGGCAGGGCCTGTCGCGGGGTGGTCGGCGTTGCGGGCTCCGACACGGTGGTGTCGCCTTTCGTCGGCCGGGCGACGAAGTACTCGGCGTCACCGGTGAAGTGTTCGAGCATCCCGGGAAGCAGCACGGCCTCGTCGCCGGGTCGCTGGGACAGCGGGGCCGTCTGGGAGGGGTAGCTGTCGATGGCGATCCGCTTGCGACGTCGTTCGTCGGGCCCGAGGTCGATCCGCACCATCCGGTCGAACGGCAGGTCCTCGCCGGCGGGGTCGGCCCAGTGCCAGGCCCAGATGGGGCAGGCCAGTACGCGAGCGACGCCGGTCGGCACGGCTCGCTCGACGGCGGCCGCCGCGGCGGCGTGGTCGGGGTGGCGGTCGCCGGCCCAGGTGCTCACCACCCAGCAGTCGGCGGGGGTGGAACCAGCGGGCAGCACCGAACCGACCGCGGCGGCGACGATGTCGACGTGGTCGCCCAGTCGGCCGTCGGGCAGTCCCAGCTGCTCCACCGTGGCTCCGGGCGCGAGAGCGCAGACGGCGGTGAGCAGTTCACCGCGGCGTCGCTGGGCGAGCGACTCCGGCGATGTCGTCGGGGACTGCGGGTGTGATCCCTCCCCCGCGGTGGCGCAGACGACGGTCACCGCCGCACCGGCCGCCGCGCAGCGGGCGATCAGCCCACCGGCGCCGAGGGTTTCGTCGTCCGGGTGGGCGACCACGACGATCAGCGCTCTCACGGTCAGCGGATCGAGAACCGGAACCTGGTGCAGCCGTTCCGACGCGACCCACCGGGCGGCCGTGGTGCCCGGGTCCGCGGCGTCGAACGTCGGGACGACAGCGGGATCGAGGTCGATGTGAGCGCTCATGCCGGGTACCCGGGCGACGAGCCGACCGCGGGCGCGTCGGGGTAAGCGCCGACGGGACCGGCGAGACCGTCGCTGTCGGGCCAGGCGTCGACGTCCAGGACGGCGCGACCCAGCGCCGCGGCATCCCTTTCGGCGTGGTGTTGACGGACGTACAGCTGGAGGTCGGCCACCCGCCGGGCGTGCCGTTCGTCCTGCGCCAGCGGGGCCGGGCCGAGTGAGTGGCCGACCCGGACGATGACGTCCTCCACCGCGGCGGCGACCACCGCCCGCACGCGCAGGGCCAGCCGGGAGGCGGTCGGACCGGCGTCCGGCCCGTCCCAGCGCCCGCCGTCGACGGTCGCCGCGGCCGTCGTCAGCACGGCCCGGGCTCCGGTGAGTGCGGCGTCGACCGCTCCGAGGTGGGCGAGCGCGATCTGGTCGGCCGGCCGCTGCGGGTTCGCGCGGGCGGCGTCGGCCATCGACCGGGCCAGGCCCACCGCCCCGCCGTACCAGCAGGCGGCGACCCCGATACCGCCCCAGGCGAAGCCGGGGCGGCGCAGGTACCAGCCGTCGTCGCCGACCGGGACGGCCGAAACGTCGGCGAGCTCGATCGGCCCGGACGGCACGTCGGTGAGCCCGCGGGCGCGCCACGTCCCGGTCCGCACCGTCACCCCCGGGTGCCGCAGGCTGATGGCGAACAGGCGACGGGTGCCGTCGCCGGTGAAGGCGGTGATCAACGCGGCCGGCAGCCGGTCGGCCAGCGAACACCAGGGCTTCACGCCGGTCAGTCGCCAGCCGTCCGCGGTCTGCACAGCCGTGACCCTGCCCTCCCGGCCCTCGGCGGCGAAAACGCCCCACGGTCCGGCCGGGTCGACTCCGATGCCGGCCAACTGGTGGTCCGTCCAGCCGGTGGCCGGGTCGGCGGCGGCCTCGGCGAGGATCGCGACGGCGTCGGTGTGGGCCTCGAGCACCCGGCCGGCCGTGATGTCACCGTCGGCCAGCGCGGCCAGCGCCTGCCATCGCTGCGCGGTGCGACCGGAGCCGGGGAGCGGCAGACCAGGGGTGACCCGGGCGGCCAACCCGAGCGCGGCGGTGGCGGATCCGTCGACCGCGATCGCTTCCCGGCGGAGGGCGACCGCATCGAGGGTGTGTTCGGGCAGCGCCGACAGGGCGGTGGTGATGGTGGACTCCGTTCACCGGTCGGCTGTTCGACCGGAACCGGCGGGCGGCTCTCACCGGACCCGCACTGTCGGACGTCCCCGTTTGTTCGAAGACCACCCGGCCCCGTCACGAACGGGGAACCATGCCCGACTTACCCAGGGGTCGAAGCACCGAAACCGTAGTGTCGCCGTCGTGAACAGCGGTGCGCCGGACCCGGCGTCGTCCTTCTCCTTGCCGGTCCCCGATGTCCTGGGTGACGACTACGAATCGCTGACTTTCCCGCTGCCCGCGGACGAGGAGGGCGAGCTCGTCGCCACCGTGGTCCGCCGGCGACACCCCGGCGCGACCCGCGCCGCGCTCTACGTGCACGGGTTCACCGACTACTTCCACCAGACGTCCCTGGCCGACTTCCATCTCGCCCGGGGCGAGTCGTTCTACGCCATCGATCTGCACAAGTACGGCCGCTCCCTGCGTCCGCATCAGACGCCCTACCGGATGGCCGATGTCAGCGAGTACTACCCGGAACTCGAGGCGGCGGCCGACCTGATCGCGGCGGACGGCCACGACGACCTCGTCGTCAGCGCGCACTCGACCGGCGGTCTCATCACCGCGCTGTGGCTGCACGACCGCCGCGCGACTCCGTCGCCCCCGGGGGGCCCGACGATCACCGCGCTGGTGCTCAACAGTCCGTTCCTGGCTCTCCCGGCGAACTGGCTGGTCCGCACCCTGGCCGGCCCGTCGGTGACCCTGCTGGCCCAGCGTCGACCGCTGGCCGTCCTGCCGACCGGGGGACTCGGGCTCTACGGGCCGAGCATCCACGCCACCGAGTACGGCGAGTGGACGTTCGACCTGACGTGGAAGCCCGTGGCCGGCGGCCCCGTGCGGGCCGAGTGGTACGCCGCCGCCAGCCGGGCGATCGGCCGGGTGGCCGCGGGTCTGGACGTCGGCACCCCGGTGCTGACCCTGCTGTCGGACAAGGCGGTGCGCGCCACCAAGTGGACCGAGGAGGCCTTCACCGGTGACACCGTGCTGGATCCGGATGCTCTCGCGCAGGCCTGCGTCCGGCTCGGCGCCCACGTCACCTGCGTACGGATCGTGGACGGCATGCACGACCTACTGCTGTCCCGCGCCCCCGCCCGTGAACGCACCCTGACGGAGATGGGCCGCTGGCTGGACGCCTACGCCCGGACCGACTCCCCCACCCCGCACTCCCCCGCGACTCGGTAAAGACGGTCGCCTTTGTGTCGGGGAGACGGCGTGTCGCTCCCAGTCGCGTCCGGTACGGGCGCGTCAGGGGGTGAGGTCGGACGCCGCACCGGCCACGGTGGCGGCCGGACCCGGGGTGGCAGCCGGTTCCCGGGTGGGCGTGGCCGCGGTCCCGGTCGGACCCGACGGCAGCGGCCGCACGTCGTCGCCGAGGCCGGAACCGGAGCGACGCCGACGGACGGCGATCGACAACACTGCGGCGACCAGGCACAGCCCGGCCCCGCCCAACCAGGCGGGGGTGTAGGTCCCGACGGAGTCCCGGATCGCGCCGGCCGCGAGAGCGGCGACGGCCGCACCGATCTGGTGCGAGGCGAAAACCCAGCCGAACACGACGGTGCCGTCGGCGCCGAAGATCCGCTGGCACAGCGCGACGGTCGGCGGGACGGTCGCCACCCAATCCAGCCCGTACACGACGACGAACACGATCATGCTGGGGTGCACGGAGTCGGCCAGCAGGAACGGCAGCACGGCCAGGCCCACGCCACGGAAGGTGTAGTAGCCGACCAGCAGCAGCCGAGGGTCGATCCGGTCGGTCAGCCAGCCGGATCCGATGGTGCCGGCGATGTCGAAGATCCCGACGACGGCGAGCAGACCGGCCGCCGTCGTCTCGGCCATGCCGTGGTCGTGCGCCGACGGGATGAAATGGATGCCGATGAGTCCGTTGGTGGTGGCCCCGCAGATCGCGAACGCGGCGGCCAAGGCCCAGAACGCCGGCACCCGGGCGGCGGTGCGCAGGGCGTTCAGGCTGCGGGCCGCGGGCCGGCCGGCCTTGCGCGGCGGCGGCGTCCAGTCCTCCGGCGCGCCGAACGGGGCCACTCCACGCTGTTCCGGATAGTCGCGCAGCACCAGCCACAGCAGCGGGACGATGGCCAGCGCGACCGCCGCGATGATGAGCGAGGCATTCCGCCAACCCTGCCCGGTGGCCACCGCGGCGATGATGGGCAGGAACACCAACTGCCCGGCCGCGCCCCCGGCGGTCAGAATGCCCATGGCGAGGCCGCGGTTCCGGATGAACCAGCGTTGCGCGACGGTGGCCGCGAAGGCCAGCGCCATCGAACCGGTACCCAGCCCGATGAGCAGGCCCCAGGTGAGCAACAGCTGCCAGGAGGCGGTCACGAACACCGTGGCCGCGCTGCCGAGCGCCACCAGACCGAGCGCGATCGTCGCCACCGGCTGGATGCCGAACCGGTCCATCAGGGCGGCCGCGAACGGCGCGGTCAGCCCGTACAGCAGCAGGTTGACGCTGACCGCGGCCGAGATCGAGGTGATCGACCATCCGAAGTCCGTGGACAGCGCGGGAATCAGCGGGCCGGGGGCGGCGCGGAAGCCGGCCGCGGCGACGAGCGCCAGGAACGCGACCACCAGGACGGCGATGGCCGGGTGCGGACGACGATCCATAGACTCGCTCTCTCGTCGAAAGCCTGTTTCGCGGTACCCTAACGGCACTGGCTTCGTTCGAGCAAGCCAGTTCGGCGTCAGGAGGGGGCACGGCATGGTGCGGGCGGACTGGTCCGGTGCGTTCTGCCCGGTGCGCCGCGGCCTGGACGTCGTCGGCGACCCGTGGTCGCTGCTGATCATGCGCGACGCCCTGCACGGCCGGCGCCGCTTCGAGGACTTCCGCTCGTCCCTGGGTATCGCCGATTCGGTGCTCAGTCGCCGGCTCACGGCCCTGGTCGACGCGGGCCTGCTGACCCGCAACGACTATCGGGCCGCCCGCCGGACGCACGCGGAATACCGGCCGACGCAGGCCGGAACGGATCTGCTGCCCGTGCTGCACGCATTGGCCACCTGGGCGGAGGTGCACACGACGCTGCCCGACGGAGGCGGCCACATGGCCGTCATCCACACCGCCTGCGGCGCCGAGACCCGCTCGGCCGACACCTGCACGGCCTGCCGTGAGCCGCTGCGCTCGGAGGACGTGGCCTGGGACAAACCCTGGCACGACCGTCGGGACGCACTGGTCGGCCCGGTCGACGCCTCCTGATCCGCCTCAGAGCCTGAAGCTCGCTGTTTGCCGACCGAATAGCGGCGTCCACGCCGCAAGGCCAGGCGCGTCAGCGGGAGGGACCCTCCGCGACCGGCGCGATTCCCAGCCGATCGGCCAGATCGGCCACCCGCCGTGCGATGTCGTCGCGGACCAGCCGCATCCGCTCCATGCCATCGATCCCCCGCGCGGACGGTTCGTCGGTCTCCCACACCTCGATCCGGGGACCGTCGACCACAGGCAACCGCGCCTCCCGGCCGAGCACCACCACAACGTCGGCAGCCCGCGCCATCTCGGCGGTCAGTAAACGCGGCCGGTGCTGCGAGATGTCGGCGCCCACTTCGATCAGAGCGTCCCGCGACTGCGGATTGACGTCGACATCGCCCGTCTGCGCCGCCGCGGTACCGGCCGAGGTGACGTCCGCGGCATCGCCGACGAGCTGTTGCAGCAGTCCGGCGGCCATCGGCGACTTGCCCCGGTTCCTGGCACACACGAACAGCACCCGGGGACGCAGGTGTCCGGTCATGCGGGCTTGCGGGCACTGACGATCGCGCCGTGCAGGCCGTCGGCGACCGGGTGGGTGAAGGTGACGTCGACGTCGGAGAAACCGGCAGACCGGAGCTCGTCCAGGTATTCGGAGCGGGAGAGGGCGCCGGCGATGCACCCGACGTCGGAGCCGCGTTCCGCGCGGTCGGCCGCCGTCAGGTGGTCCTCGGCGACGACGTCGGAGATGCCGATCCGCCCGCCGGGGCGGAGCACCCGGAACGTCTCGGCCAGCACCGCCGGCTTGTCCGCCGACAGGTTCACCACGCAGTTCGAGATGACGACGTCGACGGCGGCGTCGGACAACGGGATCGCCTCGATCTGACCCTTGAGGAACTCGACCCGCGTCTCTCCCGCCGCGGCCGCGTTGGCCCGGGCGAGGTCGAGCATCTCGTCGGTCATGTCCAGGCCGTAGACGTGGCCCGTCGGACCGACGCGGCGGGCCGAGAGCAGGACATCGATGCCACCACCCGAACCGAGGTCGAGCACGATCTCGCCGGGCGCGAGATCGGCCACCGCGAGCGGATTGCCGCAGCCCAGCGACGCCGCGACCGCGTCGACCGGCAGGACGTCGACGACACCCGGCTCGTACAGACCGGCTCCGAAGCGATCGACCTCCGCCGGATCCAGCGCGGCCGTCGATCTCGTTCTCCCCGAGCAGCAGGCACCGGACGTCGACCCGTCCGATGGACCGGTCACCGCCATGGCCGCTGCCGCGTACCGCGACCGGACCCGCTCCCGCCCGGCGTCCGCGTCCGCCCGTCTGACCTGGGTTCCCATCACGTCTCCCATCGATCTACGTCGATATGAATGACTCAGCACACGCCCACCCATCGATATCTGTCAATAGGTCGGGGCATACTGCAGCAATGGTCGCTCTCTCCCTGGCCCGTCGACCGCTGTCGCCCGCCGAAGCCGACGAGTGGGCGCACCGGTTCAAGGCGGTCGCCGACCCGACCAGGCTGCGACTGCTCGGACTGGTGGCGGCCGGACCCGACGGTGAGGCCTGCGTCTGCGACCTCACTGACCCCGTCAACCTGAGTCAACCGACGGTCTCGCATCACCTCAGGGTGCTGGTCGAAGCGGGCCTGCTCACGCGCCAACAGCGGGGCCGCTGGGCCTACTACCGGACCGTTCCGGCCGCGCTGGCCGCGCTGGCGCACGTGTTGGACCCGCACCGCAGCCCACCCGTCAGCCCAGCAGCGTCGCGATGACGACCAGCACCGGGATGGCCGCCACCGTGGTGAGCGTGACCGCGTCGCGGGCCATCGGCACCGCGGCCTGGTAGCGCACCGCGTAGGTGAAGACGTTCTGCGCGGTGGGCAGCGCCCCGCACAGGGTGGCCCCGAGCAGCGCCACCCCGGACAGCCCGAAGACGAAGCGGGCCATTACGAAGGCCAGCACCGGAAGCACCAGCAGCTTGAGCGATGCGACCAGCACCAGCTCGCGACGGTTGCCGCCCCGGCCGGGGACGGGGGCTCCGCGCAACGAGATGCCGTAGGCGATCAGCGCGGCGGGTACGGCCAGCCCGGCGATGAGACCCAGTGGGGCGGCCACCGGTTCGGGGATCTTCGTCCCGGTCAGCGCCAGGACGACACCGACCGCCGAGCCCAGGATGATCGGGTTGCGGACCGGCTGCGCCAGTACCCGCCGCCACGAGGGCCGCCGGCCGGTCTCGCTGATGTCCAGGAACACCATGGCCACGGGGGCGAGTACGACCAGCTGAAACAGCATGACCGGGGCGACGTACGCGGCGTCACCGAGGACGAAGACCGCGAGCGGGATGCCGAGGTTGCCGGCGTTGACGTAGCTGGACGCCAGGCCGCCGATGACGACGGTGGCCAGCGGCCGCTTCCACCAGAGCCGCGCGACGAGCACGAACACCAGCGCGCAGGTCGACGTGGCGATCGCCGTCACCGGCAGCGCCCCTGAGAGCACCACCGACACCGGCGCTCTCGACAGGGTCTGCAGCAGCAGACACGGCGTGGCGACGAAGAACACCAACCGGGACAACACCACCGGCGCGGTGTCCGGCAGCACCTTCGACCGGCCCAGCAGGTAGCCGACGGCCACCACCACCGCGATGGTGGCCAGGCCCTCGAGGACGGCGAGCACGGATCAGGTCAGCAGGGCGACGGTGGCCCGGGCGATCGCCAGTTCCTCGTTGGTCGGCACCACCAGGACCGTCACCGGCGAGCCGTCGGCCGAGATGACCCGGGCCTCGCGTGAACGCACGGCGTTCCGCTCGGCGTCCAGCACGATACCCAGCCCCTCCAACCCGCCCAGCGCGGTGGCCCGGGTGACGGCGTCGTTCTCGCCGACCCCGGCGGTGAAGGTGATCGCATCGACGCCGCCCAGGACGGCCATGTACGCGCCGACGTACTTGCGGATGCGGTGGCAGTAGACCTCCAGGGCCAGCGCGGCCTGCGCGTCCCCGTTCGCCGCGGCCTGATGCACGTCACGCAGGTCGTTGAACCCGGTGAGGCCCCGCATGCCCGAGCGGCGGTTGAGCAGTTCGTCGATCGCGTCGATGCCCATCCCGGCGACCCGGGTCAGGTGGAAGACGACGGCCGGGTCGATGTCGCCGCTGCGGGTGCCCATGACGAGGCCCTCCAGCGGGGTCAGCCCCATGGACGTCTCGACGGCGTGACCATCGCGGATGGCCGACGCCGACGCCCCGTTGCCCAGGTGCAGCACGATCTGTCGCGCCGACGCCTGCGCGCCCAGCAGTGCGGTGACCTGCTGGCTGACGTACTGGTGCGAGGTGCCGTGAGCCCCGTAGCGGCGGATGCGGTAGTCCGCGGCGACGGCCCGATCGATGGCGTAGGTGGCGGCCGCGGCCGGCAGATCCCGGAAGAAGGCCGTGTCGAACACGGCGACCTGCGGGACGCCCGGGAACGCCAGCTGGGCCTGCTCGATACCGGTGGCGTTGGCCGGGTTGTGCAGCGGCGCCAGCGGACTGAGCTCGCGGATCACGGCCAGCACGTGCGAGTCCACGAGAGTCGGCTCACCGTAGCGGGACCCGCCGTTGACGACGCGGTGGCCGATGCCGAGCAGGTCGACGGTGTCCAGCGGTCGGCCGGCCTGCGCGAACAGGTCCTGCATGATGCGCAGCGCGACGCCGTGATCGGAGATGGCGCCGGCGAACTCGGCGGTGCGGTCGCCGTCGGTGTGCCGGGCCGAGCCGTCTGCGCTGCCGACCCGCTCGATGAGACCGCTGGCCACGGCGGTACCGGCGGCCGGGTCGACCAGTTGGTACTTCATCGACGACGAACCGGAGTTGACGACCAGCACCAGGTGCCCGGACTCGGTCATGCGGTCTCTCCGGTGGTCTGGGCCTGAATGGCGGTGATGGCGACGGTGTTGACGATGTCGGCGACCAGCGCCCCGCGGGACAGGTCGTTGACCGGCTTGTTCAGGCCCTGCAGGACCGGGCCGATCGCGATCGCGCCGGCGCTGCGCTGGACGGCCTTGTAGGTGTTGTTGCCGGTGTTGAGGTCCGGGAAGATCAGCACGGTCGCCCGGCCGGCCACCTGCGAGTCCGGCAGCTTGGTCCGGGCCACCGAGGCGTCGACGGCCGCGTCGTACTGGATCGGCCCCTCGACCAGCAGGTCGGGTCGCTGCTCGTGGACGAGATCGGTCGCGAGGCGCACCTTTTCGACGTCGGCCCCGCTACCGGAGGTCCCGGTGGAGTATGACAGCATCGCGACCCGGGGGTCGATGCCGAACGCGGCGGCGGTGGTCGCCGACGAGATGGCGATGTCGGCCAGCTGCTCCGAGGTCGGGTCCGGGTTGACGGCGCAGTCGCCGTAGACCAGCACCTCGTCGGCCAGGCACATCAGGAAGACGCTGGAGACGATCTTCGTGCCCGGCACCGTCTTGATGATCTCGAACGACGGCTTGATGGTGTGCGCCGTGGTGTGCGCGGCACCACTCACCATCCCGTCGGCCATCCCCAGGTGCACCATCATGGTGCCGAAATAGCTGACATCGCAAACGATCTCAGCCGCCCGCTCCACCGTCATCCCCTTGTGGGTACGGAGCCGGGCGTACTCGGCCGCGAACGTGGCGACCAGCTCCGGGTCGTTGGGCGAGACGATGCTGGCCCCGGAGATGTCCAGGCCGAGGCTCGAGGCGCGCGACCGGACGGCGGCCTCCTCGCCGAGCAGGACGAGGTCGGCCACGCGGAGCCGCAGCAGGCTGTCGGCCGCCTGCAGGATGCGGTCATCGTCGGACTCGGGCAGCACCACACGCTTGCGGTCGGTGCGGGCCCGTTCGATGAGCCGGTACTGGAACATCAAGGGGGTGACCACGTCTGACTCGCCGACGTCGATGGCATCGAGCAGGGCCTGCCCGTCGACGGCCTCGTCGAAGGTCCGCAACGCGGTCTGCAGTTTGACCCGGGAGTCGGCGGTGAGGCGGCCACGGACGGCGGCCAACCGGGTCGCAGTGTCGAAGGTGCCACCGTCGGTGAGCAGGATGGGCAGGTCGGAGTCGACCCCGTCGATGAGCTGGACGACCGGGTCCGGCGGCCGGTAACCGCCGTTGAGGATGATGGCGGCCAGTGCCGGGAAGGTGCCCGACTGGTGGGCCAGCAGCAGGGCGGGCAGCACGTCGGTGCGGTCGCCGGGCGCGATGATCGTGTAGGCCTCCCGCATCCGGACCAGCACGTTGGGCAGTGACATGGCCGCGACCACGAAACCGAGCGACTCCCGTTGCAGCCACTCGGGATTACCGCGCAGCAGGGTCGCTCCGATGGCCTGCTGGATCTGCGCGACGGTCGGCGCGGTGAGCAGCGGCACCTCCGGCAGCACCCCGCAGACCAGTCCGGTGGTAGCCAGCAGTTCCCGGGTCGGCCCGACGAACTCGGCCGCGACCCGGTTGGCGAAGACGGCGACCGGGCTGACGTGGGCGTGCTGCAGGTCGCCGCGCGCGTGTCCTACGGTGGCGGCGACCTCCTCCGGGGTCCGGTCCCGGCCGGACACCACCAGCACGACCGGTGCGCCGAGATTGGCGGCGATGGCCGAGTTCACCGACCACTCGGTGCCGGTGCTGATGTCGGTGTAGTCGCTGCCGATCACCACGAGGGCGTCGTAGTCGGCCAACAGCCGGCCGTACCCGTCGACGATGCGGGACATCGCCGCGTCGAGGTCGGCGTGCACGTCGTCGTAGGTGACGGCGAACGCGGTCGAGGCTTCCTGCTCGACGGCCGGATGGGAAAGCAGCAGCTCGACCACCGGGTCGGGTTCGGACAGGGAAGCCGTGACGGGACGGAACACCCCCACCCGGCCGACCTGTCGGCTGAGCAGGACCAGGAGGCCGTAGGCCACCGCGGACTTTCCGGTCTGCCCCTCGGGGGCGACCACGAACACGCTCTGTGCCATGGGGGAAGGCTATCGGGGGACGCCACCGGAGCCGGCGACGAGCGCCCGTTCGTGACGAGCGCCATGTGCGGCTCGGCCGGTGCGGGCGACGTCCAGCCGGCCGGCGCCCTGGTGGTTTCCGTCGCCCGGACGTCCCGACGGCCACGAACGGGGTAACAGTGGACCAGTGCCCGCCCGGGCACACGGCACGGACCGGACACCGCTGGGGGATGAACAGATGACCACCGTCGACCCGACCGACGACGCCGACCTGTTGCCGCTCGTCCACGCCGGGGATCCGGTGCTGCGCCGGCCGTGCCGGCCGGTCGGCGACACCGGGGTCGACCGGCTCGCCGACCTGGTGGCGGCCATGCATCGGACGATGCGCGCGGCCCCCGGGGTGGGGTTGGCGGCGAACCAGGTGGGCCTGGATGTCCGGGTGCTGGTCGCGGCGGATCCCGCCCTGGCCGAGGACGACGCCACCCGGGCGTTGTTCGCCGCGCAGGGCCGGGCGCCCATGGCCCCGCTGGCCCTGGTCGACGCCACCCTTGAACCCGTCACCGGCGCACCTCACGCCTGGTGGTTCGAGGGGTGCCTGTCGATCCCCGGCTGGTTCGCGGTGGTGCCGCGCGCGGTTGCCGTCCGGGTCCGCGGACGCACCCCGGACGGGGAACCGGTGGACACCGAGCTGACCGGCTGGCCGGCCCGCATCCTGCAGCACGAGGTCGACCATCTGGACGGCCGGATGTACGTGGATCGGATGATCACCCGCACGTTCATGTCGATCGAGAACTACCGGTCGACGTGGCGGGGTCGGCCGATCACCGAGGTGCTGCGCGAGCTGGGAGCGGACCCGGTCGATGCCCCCTGAGCGGCACTGAGCACCTCCCCTGGCCCCCGACCGCCGGGGGAGGTGCTCAGAACTGCAGGGCCTTGAACGCGGCGGCCTGCTCCGCGATGGCCCGTTCGGTGGGGAGCCGTTCCATGGACGAGGCCCCGAAGAAGCCGACGATGCCCTCGGTGTTGGCCAGCACGTACTGGGCGTCGGCCGGCTCGGCGATGGGCCCGCCGTGGCAGAGCACGATGATGTCCGGGTTGACGGCCTTGGCCGCGTCGCACATCTCCTGGCACACCCGCACCGACTCCTCGAGGGTGAGGGCGGTGGTGGCCCCGATGGTGCCGCTGGTCGTGAGACCCACGTGGGGGACGAGGATGTCGGCCCCGGCCCGAGCCATGGCCGCGGCCTGGTCCGGATCGAAGGCATAGGGGGAGGTCAGCAGGTCCCGCTCGTGGGCGGCCGCGATCATGTCGACCTCGAGGCCGAAGCCCATGCCGGTCTCCTCGATGTTCTGCCGGAACACCCCGTCGAACAGACCCACCGTGGGGAAGTTCTGGACCCCGGTGAAGCCCATCCGCTTCAGCTCGTCCAGTAACGGGCCCATCAGCCGGAACGGGTCGGTCCCGCACACCCCCGCCAGCACCGGGGTGTCCCGGACGACCGGCAGCACCTCGGCGGCCATCTCGACGACGATCTGATTGGCATCGCCGTACGGCAGCAGCCCGGCCAGCGAGCCGCGGCCGGCCATCCGGTAGCGGCCCGAGTTGTAGATGATCAGCAGGTCGATGCCGCCGGCCTCGGCGGATTTCGCGGACAGGCCGGTGCCGGCGCCGCCGCCGATGATGGGCCTGCCGGCGGCCACCGTCGCACGCAGGCGGGCCAGGGCGGTGCTGCGATCCATCTCAGTTCTCCTCCTCCGACCGGGCGGTGATCAGGGCGTGCAGCGCGTCGGCTGCGGACGTACCGAACCCGGGATCGTTGATGGCGGCGTCGATCTCGTCCACCGCGACGGCCGACCCGGCCAGCCCGGTGGTCAGGGCGGCGAAGCAGGCCCGGTCGGCGTCGGCGTCGCGGAACGGTGCGCCCGGGACGTCCACCGCGGACACCCCACCCAGCGGGATCAGCACGCGGGTCGGCCCCTGCGCGGCCCGCAGCTTGTCGGCGATGATCCCGCCCAGGGTCGCCATCTCCCCGGAGGTGGTCCGCATCAGCGTGACGGTCGGGTTGTGCACCAGCAGGTTCCGGTCGGCGAAGCGCTCGGGCACCGTCTCGCGCGGGCCGAAGTTCACCATGTCCAACGCGCCGAGGCTGACCACCTGCGGCAGTCCGGCCCGGCCCACCGCCTCCAGCCGGTCGGGGCCGGCGGTCAGCACGCCGCCGACCAGTTCGTCGGCCAGTTCGGTGGTGGTCAGGTCGAGCACCCCGGCCAGGAACCCACCCGCGGCCAACGCCTCCATCGCTCGGCCACCGGCGCCGGTGGCGTGGAAGACCAGGACCTCGTAGCCGAGTTCGGTGAGCCGGGCCCGGGCCTCGTCGGCCGCCGGCGTGGTCACCCCGAACATCGTCATGCCGATGAGCGGTCGCTCGTCGTTCGCCTGGTCGCCCTGGTGGGCGTCCCGGTCAGCCCGGTAGTGCTGGGCCATCCCGGCGATGGCGGCGACCGCGTTGCCGAGGATCCGTCGCGAGATCGAGTTGATCCCGGCGATGTCGACGACCGAGTACATGAGGGTCACGTCGACGGCGCCGACGTAGGGACCGACGTCCCCGGCGGCCATCGTCGACACCAGCAGCTTGGGCACCCCGACCGGCAGCGCCTGCAGGGCACCGGCGGCCACCGACGATCCGCTGGACCCGCCGACGGCCAAGAGCCCGTCGATCCGTCCCGCGGCGAACAACTGCCGGACGACCTCGGCGGCCCCGGTGGCCATCGCGCTCATCGCGGCCCCGCGGTCCCGGGTGCGACGCAGCTCGTCCCGGTCGGTCCCGCCGGCCGTGGCCACCGCGGCCGAATCCACGTCGGCGAGGCCGGCCCCGTCGGAGAACGTGCCGACGTCGACGACCAGGACGTCGCAGCCGGCGGCCGCGAGCTGTTCACGCAGCCACCGGAACTCCTGCTCCTTGGTGTCGAGCGTGCCGACCAGGGCCACCGTCGTCATCGACGTCCACCTCGCGAGTTCGTCCGAGCGCTGCCGTACGTCCCGAGTGTGGGTCGTCGACCGGGCCCACGGTTAGGCCAGTCCGAGGTGATTGGTCCATCGTTCCGTCTCGCCGATCAGGCGCCGGTGATGCGGTCGAGGGCGGTGGCCAACCGCGCCGGGGGGTGCCAGAACGGCAGCTTGAGGTGCGAGCGCTGGCCCTCGAAGGCCGAGAAGGACGGTCCCGCCACCATGCGCACCCCCCGGCGGCGGGCCTGTTCGACGAACGTGACGGCGTCGGCGTCGCCCAGGTCGATCCACAACGACGTGCCACCGGACGGGCGGACCCAGCGCCAGTGCGGCCGCCGTGCGGCGAGCAGCTCCTCGGTCGCGGCCAGTGCGGGCACCAGGTCGGCGGTCCGCCGCCGTCGCAGGTCAGCGGTCGTGGCGATCAGGTCGGCGGCGACCAGCTGATCGGCCACCGGGGTGCCGATGTCGATCGTCGTACGCATCCGGGTCAGCGTCTGCACGACGGCCGGGGCGGCCCGCACCCATCCGACCCGCAGACCGCCCCACAGGAGTTTGGACGTGGTGCCGATCGTGACGACTCGGCGCGGATCGAGTTGCCCGGCCAGGGACGGCCGGAACCCGGCCCCGTCGAGGACCAGGTCGGCCGACGACGTGTCCTCGATGACGTGCACGCCGTGCCCGGTCAGGACGTCGGCGAGGGCGGCCCGCTGCGCCGACGACAGGGACGTCCCGGTCGGGTTGTGCGCGGCCGGCTGCACGTAGAACGCCCGCGGCCGTCGGGTCCGCAGCAGCGCCTCGACCGCGCAGACGTCCAGTCCGTCGACGCGACGGGGAACGGTGAGCAGCGCGGCGCCGGCATCCCGGAACGCCTCGAGGCCGCCCCGGTACGTCGGGTCCTCGACCACCACCTCGTCACCAGCGCTGACGAGGGTGTGCGCCACCAGCCACAACGCCTGCTGCGATCCCGAGGTGACGAGGATCTGGTCCGGTGCGGTGTCCAGTCCGTCCCGGGTGTACTGGGCGGCGATGGCCTCGCGCAGCCGCGGCAGGCCGGCAGGGTGGTAGCCGTCGGTCGCCACCTCGGCGGCCAGCTCGATCGGATCAAGACGGGCGAACGCGCCGACCACGCCCGGCAGGCCGGGCAGGGCCCCGCTGCTCAGATCGATCTCGTCGTGGCCGTGGCCGGCGAACGAGGAGAGCCGCCCGCTGGTGGCGCCCTTGGCGGTCAGGACGCCGCGGCGGCGCACCCGCGACCCGGAGCCCTGGCGGGCCTGCACACAGTCCTGGGCGGCCAACAGGTCGTAGGCCGTGGTGACGGTCCCCCGGGCGATGCCCAGCGCGGCCGCCAGCTCGCGCTGGGGCGGCAGAATGGCGCCGTCGGCCAGGTGGTCGGCGGCGACGAGCGCCGCCACCGCATCGGCGAGGCGCTGCGGGAGCTGACCGTCCCCGTCGGCCCACCCGTCCAGCAGCCGGCACAGAACGGTGACGTCGATCCGTTCACCGGCCATCCGGCCAGGCTAGGGCTTGTGTTCGCTTCGTGGGCCGTCCACCGCCCGAGCGGGCGGGACACGCTCTACTGTGCGGCCATGACCGGTTCGCCCGCGGGGCGCGGCCCCGTTCCTTCGTCGCCCGTCGACCCGATCCCCACCAGCCGGGTCGTGGCCTGGGGCCTGTGGGACTGGGGGTCGTCGGCCTTCAATGCCGTCATCCTGACGTTCGTCTTCTCCGTCTACCTCACCGACGCGGTCGGCGCGGATCTGCCCGGTTCCATCGGGGCCAGCACCTGGCTGGGGTGGGGCCTGGGGGTGGCCGGCGTTCTGGTCGCCGTTTTCGCCCCGGTCAGCGGCCAGCGGGCCGACATCGGCGGGCACCGACGCCGCTCGCTGGGCCTCTGGACCGTGCTGACGGTGCTGGTGATGGCCGGCATGTTCTTCGTGAAGGACACCCCGGACTGGTTCTGGCTCGGTCTGGCCCTGCTGGCGGTCGGGTCAGTGTTCTCGGAGTTCGCGTGGGTCGCGAACAGCGCGATGCTGCGCCAGGTGTCGACCCCGACGAGCATCGGTCGGGTCTCGGCGTTCGGCTGGGCGCTCGGCTATTTCGGCGGCATCGTGCTGCTGCTGATCTGCTACTTCGGGTTCATCGCCCCGGACGTCGGCTGGTTCGGGGTGACGTCCACCGACGGCCTGAACATCCGGGTGGTCGCCCTGATGGCGGCGGCCTGGTTCCTGGTCTTCGGTCTCCCGGTGCTGTTCGCGGTTCCAGAGATCCCACCCCGCCCGGGCGCCCCGCACGTCGGGTTCCTGGCCTCGTACCGGGTGTTGTGGCGGGATCTGCAAGCGTTGTGGCGCACCGACCGCCGGACGGTCTGGTTCCTGGCCGCGAGCGCCCTGTTCCGGGACGGCCTGGCCGGCATCTTCACGTTCGGCGGGATCCTGGCCGTCTCCGTCTACGGCATCAGTTCCGCCGACGTCATCCTGTTCGCGGTGGCCGCCAACGTCATCTCGGCGCTCGGGGCCCTGGTCGCCGGCCGGCTCGACGACCGGCTCGGACCGAAGACGGTGATCCAGTTCTCACTGGTGGGGACCCTGGTGGCCGGCGTGATCCTGATGCTGGTGTCGGGACCGACCATGTTCTGGATCTTCGGCCTGGTGCTGTGCCTGTTCGTGGGGCCGGCGCAGTCGTCCGCACGGACGTTCCTGGCCCGGTTGACCCCGGCCGGGCACGAGGGGGAACTGTTCGGCCTCTACGCCACGACCGGTCGGGCCGTCTCGTTCCTGGCCCCCACCCTGTTCGGGTTCTTCACCTTCCTCTTCGACGCGGACCGCGCCGGGATCGCCGGAATCCTCATCGTGTTGCTGCTGGGACTGCTGGCGCTGCGACCCATCGAGTCACCGCCCCGGGCCAGTGCACCGCCGGCGTTGGCCGAACACCAGGGGGCGTGAGACGTGTCTCCGCAACCGACGGCCGGCGGTCCGGTGGACGGCAAGCGGACCATCCCGGGATACCGCGCCCGGCGCGGCCGGTTCGATGTGATGACCGTCCCAGCGATGCCGTTCCTCATGATCGACGGGCACGGTGATCCGAACACGGCACCGGAGTACGCCGCGGCACTGACGACCATCTACCCGGTGGCGTACGCGCTGAAGTTCCTCGGGAAGTCGACGGGCCGGGATCACGTGGTCATGCCGTTGGAGGCGCTGTGGTGGGCGGACGACCTGGCAGCGTTCACCGCAGAGCGGGACAAGTCACGGTGGGACTGGACCGTCATGATCACCGTCCCGGAATGGGTGACGGCCGAGCACGTCGATGTGGCGCGCGAGAAGGTGCGGACCAAGGACGGGGTGACCCGGCTGCCGGACATACGGCTGGAGACCTTCGACGAAGGCCTGGCCGTGCAGACCCTGCACGTCGGGTCGTACGACGCCGAAGCCCCCGTCCTGGACGAGCTGCACCAAGCTGTGATTCCGGGGCTGTCGTTGCGGATGACCGGCAAACACCACGAGGTCTACCTCAGTGACGCCCGGCGGACGGCGCCGGAGAAGTTGCGCACGATCCTGCGGCAACCGGTCGAACACATCTAGCACCCGGGTAGAACAGAGCAACGCAAAAAGCCCTGTAGGGGCGAACTCGAAAGAGTTCGCCCCTACAGGGGAATGATTGTCCGGCGGTGTCCTACTCTCCCACACCCTGGCGAGTGCAGTACCATCGGCGCTGAAAGGCTTAGCTTCCGGGTTCGGAATGGGACCGGGCGTTTCCCTCTCGCTATAACCGCCGTAACTCTATGA